>JALSGQ010000083.1 GCA_026982665.1 Hyphomicrobiales bacterium
ATGGCTGACATGACGGGAATTGCTCTGGGCATGATCGAGACGCGCGGCCTGGTGCCTGCGGTTGAGGCTGCGGACGCCATGACGAAGGCCGCCGAGGTGCGCCTGATCGGCCGCTTCTTCGTCGGTGGCGGTTACGTAACGGTGATGGTGCGCGGCGAGACCGGTGCGGTGAACGCGGCGGTGCGTGCCGGTGCCGATGCCTGCGAGCGCGTGGGCGACGGCCTGGTGGCGGCGCACATCATTGCCCGCGTGCACTCGGAGGTGGAGAACATCCTGCCCGAGAAGCCGGAAGTCTGACACATGCGGACGGAGCAGCGGCAGGCGAATGCCTCATGAAGGGCTTGGGCTCTTCCGGCATCGCCCCGCGGCTCCGTCGCTGACAACCCAACCTGGTGGAACGAGCACGATGACGACGGGAATTGCGCTGGGCATGATCGAGACGCGCGGCCTGGTGCCTGCGGTTGAGGCTGCGGACGCCATGACGAAGGCCGCCGAGGTGCGTCTTGTCGGACGTTTTCTGGTGGGCGGCGGCTATGTAACCGTGATGGTGCGTGGCGAGACCGGTGCGGTGAACGCGGCGGTGCGTGCCGGTGCCGACGCCTGCGAGCGCGTGGGCGACGGCCTGGTGGCGGCGCACATCATTGCCCGCGTGCACTCGGAGGTGGAAAGCATCCTGCCCGAGAAGCCGGAGCAGGTGCCCGCCCGTCCGCTGGGGCGCTGAGCGTTGATGGCTGCATGGAGAATGGCCCGCACGGCGGCCTGCTGGTGCGGGCAGCAAGGTCCGTGATGACATGAAGCGGTGAGGCAGCCGGAGCATGGCCTGCACGAGGTGCCAATCTTCACAAGGTGCACGGGGTCGTGCCGCGGGCCTTGGCGCATCCGGTTTTCCTATGATCTGAAGCGCACGAGAGACGGCAGACGATGGTGGATCCCAGGCTTTCCGGCTATCTGACGCGGGCGCTGAATCACGAGATGGCAGCGGTGCAGCAGTATCTGGCGCAGGCCACGCTGCTCGAGATGTGGGGCATGGCCGACGCCGCGCGGCAGATGCGCCACGAGTCGCAGGAAGAGCTGGAACATGCCGAGCGCATCATCCGCGTGATGCTGCTGCACGGCATGGCCCCGCGCAGCACCCAGCTGCCGGCGGTGCGTGTGGGCCGTTCGCTGGCCGACATGCTGCTGATAGACCGTGAACTGGAACTGGAGGCCATTCGCCTCTATGATGAGGCGGCGCGCTACTGCCAGCGTGTGCGCCATGCACAGGCCTTCGAGCTGTTTGCCGTGCTGCTGCGCGAGGAGCAGGAGCACCTGGCATCGGTGGAAAAGTGGCTGCTGGAAGTGCAACGGCAGGAGGGAGCACAGCACCATGGCGGATGAAGCGGCGGATATCCGCGCCTCCCTGCACCCCGACTGGGATGTGCAGCAGCGCCAGGCGGTGCTCTCGCGCAAGTTCCTGTTTGCCGCTTACGCGGAAGTGCAGCGGTTTCTCGACAAGCTCACCGAACTCTCCGAGCGTGAGGACTATTATCCCAACCTGCACTTTGCACAGACACACGTAACCGTTACCATCCAGGCACGCGAGGGCAGGGCGCTGGACGAGGCCGACTTCGCCTTTGCCCGGCAGGTGGACCTGCTGCTGGAGGAAGACGGACAACAGGGGGAGCAGGGAGCATCATCGGCGAGATGAACACCTTGCACGGCACATGCGCATAGCCATTGCCAATCAGAAGGGGGGCTGCGGCAAGACCACCCTGGCCATCAACCTGGCAGCGGGGCTGATGCGCCGTGCGCCCACCGTGCTGCTGGATGCCGACCCGCAAGGCACGCTGGAGCATTGGGCCAGCGCCAACCCGGATGCGAAACTTCCGGAAGTGCGGGCAACGGGCGATGCCGTCGCCAAGGCCATTGCCAGGGCCGCAAGGGAAGCCGGGCACGTGGTGGTGGACTGCCCGCCATCGCTGGAAGATGCGCGCATGCCGGCGGTGCTGGAGGCGGTTGATGTGGTGCTCATGCCCATCCTTCCCTCGCCGCCAGACCTGTGGAGCAGCATGCACATGGTCGAGGCGGTGGAAAGGGCGCGCAAGAAGAACGGGGACTTGCGCGCCTTCATGGTGCTCAACCAGGGAGAGCCGCGCAGCGCGCTGACGCGGGCCATGCACAATGCCCTGAAGGTGAACCGCATGCCGGTGCTGGAAAGCGTCATGATGCGCCGCGCCGCCTATCGCTGGGCGGCGTTGGAGGGCTTGAGCGTGTATCAGCTGGGAGCGCGCGGCAAGCAGGCGAAGCAGGACATCGAGGCAATCATCAAGGAGGTTTTCGACCATGCCAAGGCTTGAGGACAAGCTTTCCGCCAGCATCAGCCAGGCGGATGAGCAGAAAGGCAAGACGGAGAAGCAGGCCGCATCCGGCAAGGGTGGGGCGAAAAAGGCCGGTGCTCCTGCAAAGGCCGCCGGCAAGAAGGCGGATGCGCAGGCCGCCGCGAAGAAGAAGGCATCCGGCGCTGCCCGTGGCCGCCAGTCCGGCCATGTGCAGGCAGGCAGCCTGGCATCGCGGCAGGTGTGGCCGGACTGAATGCGGCTGCAAGGGCAGTAAGGCGTGCCGCTCGGGTGCAGGCAGGCATGACACTTGCCGGAACCGCTGTGGTGCTGGTGTGTTTTGCTGGCAGGCCAGGCGAGTGATCCGGGCAGGTTGATCGGGCCACCCCGTGCTGCATGGCCGGAGCCATGTGTCGGCAGGGCCTGCCTGTCTGCCTGGCTGATGCCCGCATCAGCGCATGGGCAAGTGGGCATCGGCATCCTGCCCGTCAGGTGCTTTTTCGCGTGCTGCAGGCGCTGACCTTCCTTCAGCCTCGTTGTTTCATTCCACCAAATGGTGTTCCGGCATGTCCGTGCAGTTGTCAGATTACGAGGATCTGCTGGAAGAGCTGGGCGAACATGCCGCCGAGGTCTTGCAGGCGGTGTGGAGCGAGGCCGTGCGCGTGTTCACCCCGCGCGCCCTGCAGGCATGGCTGGAAGGCGCTGCCGGGCTGAAGGCGCTGGGGCGCGGCACCGACGTGGTGGTCTCCTTCATCGAGAGCGCGCCGCTGGTGGCGCGCGAGATCGGCGAGGAGGCGGTGTTCGACCTGCTGTCAACAGGCATCCGGCTGTTTTCCAAGACCAGCGCCGAGGCCATCTCCATGCTGTTCTCCACCGCGCCGACGGCTGCCGAGCGGCTGGGTGATGCGGCGCTGTTTCGCGACTTCCTGTCGCTGATGGATCATGTCGCCAGCAAGGTGCCGCGCGCCTTCCGCCCCATGCTGGAGGTGCTGGAGGTGCTGCTGGGCAAGCTCACGCTGGGCGGGCTGCGGCGCTGGGTGGCGTGGGGCATCTCCGCCTTCCAGAACGACCTGGAAGAGCAGGTGGCCTACTTCGGCCTGAAGAGCGAACGTGCGCTGGCGGTGCTGAAGAAGGAGCAGCGCGGCGTGCTGTTCGTCAACGTGCAGCGCCGCCTCATCATGTATCTGCGCTCGCTGTGGGCGCGTGATTTCTTCCTCCGCCCCACCTCCGGCGACTTCGAGACGCGCGAGGGCTACCGCCCCTACATCGAGCATTATGTCATTCACCTGCCTGATGCCTATGACGACATCGGCGAGGAAGAGGCGGCGGAGCGCCACCTGCAGCCGGCCACGGGCATGGACCTGTATCGCGCCGCGGCAGCACATGCGGCGGCACACGTGGTCCACACCCGCCATGACGAGAAGGCGGAAGAACGCAGCGCGCTTCAGCGCGCGCTCATCGGCATCATCGAGGATGCACGGGTGGAGGCGCTGTCCATTGCCAACTTCCCCGGCCTGAAGCAGCTGTGGAAGAAGCTGCTGCCGGCGGATGCATCGGCTGGCGACAGCCTGGGGCCGTTGCTTGACCGCATCGCCCGCGCCCTCGTCGATGACGACTGGCAGGATGATCATCCGCTGGTGCAGCATGCGGTGCGCGCCTTTCGCGCCGCGGTCGAGGAGGGGCGGCTGGAGGACGAGCGGCTGGCGTGGGAGATCGGCCTTGAGCTGGCGCAACAGGCGCAGGAGATGGGCATCGCCTTCAATGCGCGCACGGACGTGCCCTCTGCTCCCTACCGCGACGACAACCGCTGCCTGTGGGAATCGCAGCAGCCGGATGATGTGGATCTCATCGCCGTCTCGCCCGATGGCGAGCGCCGCAAGTATGTCAGCGTCATGGAGTTCATCAACACGGTGGACGTGGAAACGGCGGGGGATGACGCGCAGGAGATCTGGGTGCTGAAGACCGAGCTGTTCCCTTACGAGGACTATGGCATCTCCTACAACGAGATGGAGGGCAAGGAGCCGGTGTCCTCGCCCTACCATTACCATGAGTGGGATTACCAGACCCACCTGGAGCGGCCCAACTGGGTAACACTGCTGGAGAAGCGCCCCGTTGCCGGAGAGCCCGAGCGCATCGAGGAGATTCTGGAGCGCCATCGCCCGCTGGTGCGGCGGCTGAAGAACCTCATCGAGAGCATGCAGCCGCAGGGCGTGGTGCGCCAGCGCAAGGTGGAAGGAGGCGACCAGATAGACCTCAATCTCGCCATCGAGGCGATGATCGACATCCGCCGCGGCATGCAGCCTGATCCGCGCATCGGCATCCGCACCCGGCTGCAGGTGCGCGACCTCGCGGTGCTGCTGCTCATCGACCTTTCCGAATCCACCAATGACCCGATCGACAGCCTCACCGCCACCGTTTCGTCCGCCACCAGGAGCCAGGGCAATACGGGTGTGAAGGGCACGGCGGGCGAGGAAGGCGAAGACGCAGCGCCCCTCACGGTGCTGGATGTCTCGCGCGAGGCCGCCGCCATCATGGCCGAGGCCATCTCGCTCATCGGCGATCCGCTGGCCATTCACGGTTTTGCCTCCAACGGCCGGCACGACGTGGAATACTACCGCTTCAAGGACTTCGACGAACCCTTCAGCGATGCGGTGAAAGGGCGGCTGGCGGCAATGAAGGGCGAGCTTTCCACCCGCATGGGTGCGGCGCTGCGCCATGCCGGCCATATCCTGGGCCAGCAGCCGAGCCAGAAGAAGCTGCTGTTTCTCATCAGCGACGGCGAGCCCGCGGACAACGACGTGCGCGATCCGCAGTATCTGCGCCATGATGCGAAGAAGGCGGTGGAGGAGCTGGCGCGCGCCGGCATCACTACCTTCTGCCTCACCATCGACCCCAATGCCGATGAATACGTTTCGCGCATCTTCGGCCCGCGCAACTACCTCATACTGGAACACGTGGCGCGGCTGCCGGAGAAGCTTCCGGAGCTTTACCTGAGTTTGACGAAGTGATGGGCCGGTGCCATACGGCAGCAGGAGCAATGCCGGCGCAAGGCAGCCATGCCGCACCAATCGGCCCGACAGCAGGGAACGAGAAAAGATGACCGACACCGCACAGCGTGAGCAGTACGAGATCACTTCCGAGCCATACTACCGGCCGGTGGAAAGCGAGGTGGAGCGTTTCGAGGCGGCCTATTCCGCCCGCATGCCGGTGATGCTGAAGGGGCCCACGGGCTGCGGCAAGTCGCGCTTCGTGGAATACATGGCGTGGAAGCTGAAGAAGCCGCTCATCACCGTCGCCTGCAACGAGGACATGACGGCTTCCGACCTGGTGGGCCGCTTCCTGCTGGATGCCAACGGCACCCGCTGGCAGGACGGGCCGCTGACCACGGCAGCGCGCATTGGTGCCATCTGCTACCTGGACGAGATCGTCGAGGCGCGCCAGGACACCATCGTCGTCATCCACCCGCTGACCGATCATCGGCGCGTGCTGCCGCTGGAGAAGAAGGGCGAGCTGGTGCAGGCGCACCCGGATTTCCAGATCGTCATTTCCTACAACCCCGGCTACCAGTCCATGCTGAAGGACCTGAAGCAGTCCACCAAGCAGCGCTTCGGTGCCATGTCGTTCGACTATCCGCCGGCGGCCATAGAGCAGGAGATCATCGCGCACGAGGCCGGGGTGGATGCCGACACGGCGGAGAAACTGGTGCAGATTGCCCAGCGCTCGCGCAACCTCAAGGGGCACGGGCTGGACGAGGGCATTTCCACCCGCCTGCTGGTATATGCCGGGCAGCTCATCGCCCGCGGCATTGCGCCCTTCGATGCCTGCGAGATGGCACTCATCCAGCCGCTGACCGATGACCCGGACATGCGCGATGCGCTGGAAGCGGCGGTGAAGACGTTCTTCGAATGATGAGGACGTGATGAAGGCGTGCGGCGCTCTTCCTCATCGCGTCGGTGTTTCCGCCAACGGCGGCATTTCCGCCTCCGGTGTGGCGTGAATGGCGGCTGACGCGCGCATTCACCGCCTGTTCACTCCCTTGTGCTGCAATGGAACATGCCCGCAGGCGAAGGTCTTTCGCAAGGGAGGCTGGCCTGCGGCGGCTGCATCACCTGCAGCAATGTGGAAACGCCCGGCCCGGAGGTGGAACGATGGGCAACCCCGGCATGTCATCAGCACCGCAGGCACGGCATTCGCGGCAGGCACAGGCGCAGGCACACGGGCGCAATGCACCGCTGGCGGATTTCATCGATTTCGGCCACCTGGAGCGCTATACCATGGGCGAGCCGGCGCTCACGCAGGAGCTGCTTGCCATGTTCTGCGGCGAGGTGCGCGGCTTCGAGAACGAATGGCGGCGTGATGGCCTGCAGGATGCGCAGGCCGAGCGCCGGGCGCTGCATCGGCTCAAGGGTTCGGCCCGTGCCATTGGAGCCTTTCCGCTGGCCGATGCCGCCGCCTGGCTGGAGAAGCTGCTGACAGGAGAGGAGGGCAGCCCCACCGCCGCCGAGCTGGCCGATGCCCGTGCAGACCTCTCGGCCCATCTCGATGCCCTGCGTGATGCCTGCCGCCGCTGGCACGCGCAGCAGGAGGGTTGAAGGTTCTTCCTTCCCTGCCGGAAAGGGGCTTTTTCCGTGTTCGGGCAAGATAACCTTGCCGAACTTTCATCCCGGTTTGCAGCAGCGCCATGCCGCGGTGTTTGACAAACGCCGTGGCTTTGCCCATAGCCCTGCATCGAAACCGTGCGGCCCGTGCGGTGCGGGATGTGGCCAGATGGTGCCGATGTCCCGGATGCACGCATGAAGGCGCGCAATCGGGCACGCACGCATGGGCAACCGCCAGGCAACATCTGCATGCACAAGGGCATGCAGCGGCAGGAATGCTGGAAGGAGCAGGAATGGTAAGGATCGTTTTCATCGACCCGGACGGCAAGCGCCATGAAGTGGACGCCGAAGAGGGCATGACGCTGATGGAAGCAGCGGTGCAGAACATGGTGCCGGGCATCGATGCCGACTGCGGCGGGGGGTGCGCCTGTGCCACCTGCCACGTTTACGTGGATCCCGCCTGGCAGGAGAAGCTGCCGGAGCTGTTCGAGCGCAACGAGGCAGAGGAGGACATGCTGGATTTCGCCTTCGACGTGCGCGAGAACTCCCGGCTGTCATGCCAGATCAAGGTAACGGCCGAGCTGGAAGGGCTTGAGCTGCAGGTGCCCGAACAGCAGGGGTAGGGCTGTTCGTTGCCCAAGCCCCTGCGCCCGGCGATCTTGTGGACAATTCCCGGGTGGCCGGACAGGGGGCAGGGCGGTGGCGGTGTGGAAAATCGCCGCGTGCACGGCACGCCTTGCGATTTTCACGAGAAAGTGTCCGAACGGCAGGGGCAAGGCATTTGGCACAGGTGTCCGCACAGGCTGAAACCATTCATGCCCAGGCGCTCGTCATCGGAGCCGGGCCGGTGGGGCTGTTTGCCGTGTTCGAGCTGGGCATGGTGGGCATCTCGGCCCATGTCATCGACATCCTGCCCCATGCCGGCGGGCAGTGCGTGGAGCTTTATCCCGACAAGCCCATTTTCGACATTCCCGCCCAGCCGCGCATCAGCGGTGCCGAGCTGGCCGAGCGCCTGCTGCAGCAGATTGCACCCTTCGAGCCCACATTCCACTTCAATGAATCGGCACAAGTCCTTGAAAGGATTCCGCAGGAAGAGGGTGGCGGATTCATTGTCTCAACGGCTTCCGGCAAGCGCTTCCGCACCCCGGTGGTGGTGGTGGCTGCCGGCAGCGGAGCCATCGTGCCGAAGCGCCCGCCGCTGAAGCGGCTGGAGGAGTTCGAGGAAAAGTCCGTCTTCTACGCCGTGCGCGATCCGGAGCAGTTTCGTGGCAGGCGCATCGTCGTGGCCGGTGGTGGCGATTCGGCGCTCGACTGGGCCATCGAGCTGGCCCCGCATGCAGAGCGCCTCACCCTGCTGCACCGGCGCCAGGAGTTCCGTGCCGCTCCGGCATCGGTGGAACGGATGCGGCAGATGGTCGAGGCCGGGCAGATGGACTTCCGGCTGGGGCAGATCTGCGGCCTTGTTGGTGAAAACGGCGTGCTGCAGGCGGTGCAGGCGCGCCACCAGGGCGAGACGTTCGAGATCCCCGCCGATGCCTGCCTGCTGTTCTTCGGCCTTGCCGGCAGGCTGGGGGCGCTGGCGCAATGGGGATTCGAGATGCAGGGCGGGCAGATTGCCGTGAACACGGAGAACTTCGAAACCTCCATCCCCGGAGTCTTCGCCATCGGCGATGTCTGCACCTATCCCGGCAAGCTGAAGCTCATCCTGTCGGGCTTTCACGAGGCGGCGCTGATGGCGCAGAAGGCGGCGCGATACGTCTTTCCCGGCCGCCACGTCAGCTTCGAGCACAGCACCTCCAGCACCATCCTGGCAAAGAAGCTGCATCAGGGCTGACCATCAGGGCTGACAACGTGTGGTGCGGGGAGGAGGGAGAACGCCATGCCCTTCAGGCGCTTGCAGGATTGGCTGATGCGCCCGGCGCTGGATCATGTCTGCGCCCTGGGGCCGGTAATGCGCCAGCGGCAGCGGCTGGTGCCGCAGGCCGAGGGCGTGGTGCTGGAGCCGGGCGTCGGAACGGGGCTGAATCTTTCACTGTATGATGCTGCCTGCGTGAAGCACGTCATCGGCATCGACCCTGCCGCGCCATTTCTCGACCTGGCGCGGCAGCGTGCCGAAACCGCGCCGGTGAGCGTGGAGCTGGTGGAAGGCACGGCAGAGGCCCTGCCGCTGGAAGATGGCAGTGTCGATACCGTGCTGCTCACCTACACCGGCTGTTCCATCCCCGATCTCGAAGCCGCGCTGGCCGAGTTTCGCCGCGTGCTGAAACCCTCCGGGCGGCTGCTGCTGTGCGAGCATGGCCGTGCTGCCGAGCCGCGCGTTGCCCGCACGCAGGACCTGCTCAATCCCCTGTGGCGGCCGCTGGCCGGTGGCTGCAACCTCAACCGCGACATTGCCGAAAGGCTGAAGGACGCCGGCTTCGACATCGAGCACATGGAAAACTTCTACCTCCTGCCGCGCCCCAAGTCGCTCACGTGGCACTATTTCGGCAGCGCCCGCCCGCGCTGACATCCGCACTCGCAGCACCCGGCATCAGCCGCACTTGCCCGCCTGCGGCATCTGCCCTAAGCCACTTCGCATGCTTGCGCAGAAAGCGGAAAAGCAGGTGCGAATGGCCGCAACGGGAGGGGGCCTTGACGGCGAACAGGCAGGGCAGGGCAGGGCAACCACGGCAGGGGGTGCAAGCACCATGCATCTGGCTGCTCACCGGCCACCGCACCGGCGACAACGCCCAGGTGCGGGCGCTGGGTGAGCTGGTGGTGGCAAAGGCGGCAGAGCACCTGCCGTGCACCCCCATGCTGGAGGAAAAGCCGCTTGCCTGGAGTGCCGTGCGCGCCCTTCCCAACGCGCTGCTGCCACCGACCCTGCAGGTGCTGAACCCGCAGGCACGCGCGTGCATTCAGCCACCGTGGCCCGATCTCGTCATTGGCGTGGGCCGCCGCGCCGTGCCGGTGGCGCGCTGGATACGGCAGCGCAACCGGGCAGCGCGCATCGTCTGGCTGGGCCGTCCGCGCGCGCCGCTGCACTGGTTCGACCTGCTGCTCACCACGCCGCAATACGGCCTGCCGGAAGATGCACCCAACGTGGTGATGCTGGACCTGCCCCCGGCGCAGCCACCCGCTGCTGATGAAGAGGTGCTGGAGCACTGGCAGCGCCAGCTTGCCCACCTGCCGCGTCCATGGATCGGCGTGCTGGTGGGCGGTGCGCGCTGGCCGCTGCTGTTCGATGCCACCGATGCCGCGCGGCTGGGGCAGGCCGTGGAGCAATTGCGCGCGCAGGCAGGCGGAAGCTGGATCATCTCCACCTCGCCACGCACCGGCGTGCGGCAGGCGCGCGCCCTGCACGAGGCCCTGCGCCAGCCCGGCTG
>JALSGQ010000084.1 GCA_026982665.1 Hyphomicrobiales bacterium
CGCGGCTGGGGCAGGCCGTGGAGCAATTGCGCGCGCAGGCAGGCGGAAGCTGGATCATCTCCACCTCGCCACGCACCGGCGTGCGGCAGGCGCGCGCCCTGCACGAGGCCCTGCGCCAGCCCGGCTGGTTTCATTACTGGCGAAATGGCGCAAGCGCGCACGATCCGTTGCGCAATCCCCACCAGGCGCTGCTGGCGCTGGCCGACTGCTTCGTGGTTACGGCGGATTCCGCCTCGCTGCTGGCCGAGGCCGTGCGCAGCGGCAAGCCGGTGCACATCTGGCCCATGCGCCGCAGCCCCCTGGTTCCACGCTGGCGGGCCGATGCCGGGATCATGCGGCAGCTGGCCGCCAGCGGCCTGCTGTCGCCACCGCGCGACATGCAGCACTTCGCCCGCAGGCTGGTGCGCGCCGGCCGCGCACGCTGGCTCAAGCCGCAGGAGGATGATGACGTTGACAAAGCCGCCACCGCCCCTTGCACGGCAACAGCTTCCGGCTTGCGGGAAACGGCACTGGAAGAAGCTGTTGCCCGCATTGCGTCATGGCTGGCGGAGCGATAAAACCGTGCCATCCAACCGGCGAGCATCAATGCAATCAGGCAAGAAGAGGGAGAAGAGGTCATGGGTTTCAGCTTCAATGGCAAGGAAATCGAAACCGATGAGCGTGGCTACCTGGTGAACACCGCCGACTGGAGCGAGGAGCTGGCCGTGGCCATGGCCGAGGCCGAGGGCATCACGCTCACCGAGAAGCACTGGGACATCATCAACTACCTGCGCGACGAGTATTTCAACAACAACGGCAACCAGCCCAACACCCGCACCATCATCAAGGCGATGAGCGAGAAATGGGGGGAGAAGGTGAAGCAGAAGGACGTGTATGAGCTCTTTCCGCTCGATCCGTCCAAGCAGGCCGGGCGCATCGCCGGGTTGCCGGAGAGCAAGCGCAAGGGCGGCTACTGACGCCCGGCTGCCCTCGCGGGCCTGCCGTTATCGCATCACCGACCCTGCATCACTGGCAAACATGTGGCGGGCGGCCCCCTCGCGGAGCCGTCCGCTGCCTTTTTGCTCAAGGTTGTTCTTGGCGATATCCTGACAGGTGCGTTCAGGCAGCGTTCAGGTGCGGTGTCGTAGCTTCGGCAGCGATGAAACGGTTCCTTGTTTTCGCCTCTTGTGGAGCCTACCTTCTTGTCAAGGGGCGGGGACATGCAGTTAGGGCCGCACATGCACTGCAGGTGCAGGCCCACAGCCAAGGAGGACGGATGATGCTGAAGAAGTTCGCACTGCCCACCCTGTTCGCCGGCGTGTTCGCCCTGGCCGCCATTGGCGCTGCTCCGCAGCAGGCGCAGGCCGCCTCGAAGACGGAGAATTTCATCCTCGGCCTGGCTGCTGGCGTGGCCACCACGGCCATCATCGCCTCGGCCATCCACAAGGAGAAGAAGCGCAAGTGGAAGCGCCGTTATCGCCAGCAGCGCGTGTATTACCGCTATCGTCCGCGCCCGTGGACGCCGGAGTGGTATGACTACTGCATGAGCAAGTATCGCAGCTTCAACCCGGAAACCGGCTATTATCGCACCTATTCCGGCCGTTACCGCTTCTGCCGCTGATTGCCCGGCAGGCAGCCGCGGCAGGATGCGCCGAACATCCGGCGGGCCGCTCCTTCAAGGGGCGGCCCGTTACCGTTTTTTGTATCGACAGCCTGCTTCGCCTCCAATACAAGCGGGGATGCAATTGCGCGCTGCATGCGCGCAACGGGCAAGGACAGGGAAAAACAGACAGGCATCATGAACCAGGTTCGACAGGCCAGATGGCGCATGTGGGGGCCGCTTTCCGCCGTCGGCCTCGTCTTTGCCGTGCTCGCCTTTCTTGGCGATCAGGGCTTCAAGTTCATGATGCTGGTGATCTTCGACATCGATTCGTGGCTCTATCCACGGGTCGAGATCGCACCGTTCTTCGATATCGTCATGGCATGGAACCGGGGCATTTCCTACGGCTGGTTCGCCCAGCACACGGAAGCCGGGCGCTGGCTGCTCATCGGTGTTACCTCCCTCATCACCATCGGCCTGTGGCTGTGGCTGGCACGCCAGCGCAGGCCGCTGCCGGCGGCAGCCCTGGGGCTCATCATCGGCGGCGCGCTGGCCAACATTTTCGACCGCATCGTGCATGGCGCGGTGGCGGATTTCTTCTGGTTTCACGTCGGGCGCTTTTCGTGGTATGTATTCAACCTGGCCGATGTTGCCATCGTCTTCGGCGCGGTGCTGCTGCTGTATGATTCCCTCGTGGCCGACGATGACGAATCCGAAACCGCGCAGGGCAGGGAAGGCAACACGTCAACGTGAAGATGCCTTGCTTGCCATGAGGCTGCCATCATCACCCCTGACACACGGGCCATGACCACCATGCTGAGAAAGATGTTGCTGGCCGCACCACTGCTGCCCCTGCTGGCAGGCTGTGCGGAAACCGCGTTCCAGGACACGCTGGGGCTGGGCAAGAGCGCGCCGGACGAAACGAAGGTGCGCACCGTGCAGCCATTGTCCGTGCCGCCCGATCTCGACCTTCGCCCACCGGTGGCTGGCAGGGCAGGGGATGCAGACGCAACAGCGGCAACGGGGGCACCGGCTTCCTCCGCGCTTTCCGCCCCGCCAGCGGATGGCGCGCCTGCCGATGCTGGCGCACAGCGCACCGCGGCGCGCCAGCAGCCTTCCCTCACGCCGCAGGCCCCGGCATCCACCGAGAGCAGTTTCTACGATGTCTACAGGAAATATGGCATCTCGCTCCAGCACCCGGATGGCACCCGCAAGAAGATCAGCGAGCTGAACCGCGAGCTGGCGGAGAAGATCAAGGAGGAGAAGCGCAGGAAAAACCCGCGCTATGGCTCCATTTTCAACATCGACAGCCTGTGGAAGGACTGATGCTCACATTGATGCGTTCGCTGTTTGCCGCCCTGCTGCTGTTGCCGGTGCTGCTGCTGCCGGCACGGGCGCTGGACGTGAAGCTCACCACCTTCACGCTGAAGAACGGCATGCAGGTGGTGGTGATCCCCGATCATCGTGCGCCGGTGGTTACGCACATGGTGTGGTATCGCGTGGGCGCGGCGGATGAGCCGATGGGCAAGACCGGCGCGGTGCACTTCCTGGAGCATCTGCTGTTCAAGGGCACGAAGAAGATCCGGCCCGGCGAGTTCTCGAAGATCGTCAAGCGCCACGGTGGCAACGACAATGCCTTCACCAGCCGCGATTACACCGCTTATTTCCAGCGCATCGCGAAGCAGCACCTGCCGCTGGTGATGGAGCTGGAGGCTGACCGCATCGCCAACCTGCAGCTTTCCGATAAGGACGTGAAGACCGAGCTGGAGGTGATCAAGGAAGAGCGCCGCCAGCGCACCGAGAACGACCCGCGTGCACTGTTTGCCGAGCGCCTGAACGCGGCCCTGTTCGTGGCCCACCCCTATCGCCGGCCGGTGGTGGGGTGGATGGCCGATGTCGAGAACCTCACGCTCGATGACGTGATGCGCTTCTACCGCCGCTACTACACGCCGGCCAATGCCATTGTCGTGGTCGCGGGCGACGTAACGCCGGAAGAGGTGAGAAAGCTGGCGGAAAGATATTACGCGCCGCTGCCCAACACGGCGCAAAGGCCGCTGCGCTGGCGCACGCCGGAGCCGCCCGCGCTGGCCGCACGCCGCATCGAGATGCGCGATGCCCGCGCCCGTCAGCCGATGTTCCAGCGGCTGTATGTGGCACCCTCCTATCGCACGGCCAAGGGCTTGCAGGCGCATGCCCTGGAGGTGCTGGCCGAGGCGCTGGGCGGCGGTGCCACCTCGGTGCTGTATCGCCGGCTGGTGGTGGAAGAGAAGGTGGCAGCCTTCGCCGGCGCCTACTATTCCGGCAATGACCGTGATTACGGCACCTTCGGCATCTATGCCGTGCCGGCACCGGGCGTGAAGCGGGAGAAGCTGGAGCAGCGCATCGACGCCGTGTTGCGCGAGGTCATGGCCAACGGCATCGATGCGAAGCGCCTGAAGCGCACGAAGGAAGCGCTTACGGCCTCGGCCATCTATGCGCTGGATTCGCAATTCGCCCTGGCGCGCATCTTCGGCGCGGCGCTGGCCTCCGATTCCACCATCGAAGGCGTGCTGCAATGGGATGAGCGCATTGCCGAGGTGTCCAATGCCGACATCATCGCGGCGGCACGCAAGGTGCTGAAACCCGCAGGCAGCGTTAGCGGCTGGCTGCTGCCTGCTCCGCCTGCGCTGGCGCGCGCAGACGCCGCTGCACAAGGCAGGCAGAAGCAGGAGAAGGTCGCGCCATGACAAGGTGGACAACAACACGGGTGCTGGCAGCACTGCTGCTGTGGCTGGTCATGGCCCTGCCGCAGGCGGCACACGCGGCACAGGCAAGGGTCATCACCACGCCGAAGGGCTTCAAGGTGTGGTTCGTGGAAGATCACACCGTGCCCATCATTGCCATGAACTACGCGTTCAGAGGCGGCGCGGCGCAGGACCCGGCAGACAAGCGCGGACTGGCGCATTTTCTCTCCGCCATGCTGGATGAAGGCGCAGGCGAGCTTGATTCGGCGGCCTTCCAGGAGCGCATGGAGGAGCTTGCCTTCTCCATGTCTCATTCTGCCGGGCAGGACTGGTTTTCGGGCAGCTTCCGCACGCTGGCGAAAAACCGGGTGGAGAGCTTCCGCCTGCTGGCGCTGGCGTTGCAGAAACCCCGTTTTGACGCACAGCCGCTGGAGCGCGTGCGCCGCCAGCTGCTGGTGAGCCTGAAAAGCCGCGAGGAAGATCCGGATCGGCAGGCATGGAAGGCGTTCAGGCAGGCGCTGTTCGGCAAGCATCCGTATGCGCTGGAGGCGGAAGGCACGGAGCAGGGCATTGCCGCCATCACCGCGGAAGACCTGCGTTCCCTGCACAAGCGCCTGTTTGCGCAAGACAACCTCATCATCACCGCGGCCGGAGCCATCTCGGAGCAGGAGCTGGCGCAGCTGGTGGACGCCACCTTCGGCGCGTTGCCGGAGAAGTCCGCCATGCCGCCGACAAAGGTGCCAGCGATGCCGCAACAGGCACGGGAGATCGTCATCAGGCGCTCCATCCCGCAAACCATCATCATCATGGGGCACGAGGGCCTGCTGCGCAATGACCCGGACTTCATCCCGGCATTTGTTGTCAATCACATTCTTGGCGGTGGCGGCTTCGGCTCGCGGTTGATGGAAGAGGTGCGGGAGAAGAACGGGCTGGCCTATTCCGTCTATTCCGCCATGTTCGCCTACGAGAAGGCCGGGGTGTTCTTCGCCCAGGCCAGCACCCGCAACGACCAGGCCCGCCGTGCGCTGGAGCTGATGAAGCGGCAGATCAGGGATGTGGCGGAAAACGGCGTGAGCGAACAGGAGCTGGAAGAAGCGAAGAAATATCTCATCGGCTCATGGCCATTGCGCTTTGATTCCACCACCAGGATCGCATCGGTGCTCATGGCCTTCCGCCAGCAGGGCCTTGGCATCGACTATATCCGCAAGCGCAATGACCTGATGCGCGCGGTAACCGTGGAAGATGCCAGGCGCGCCGCCCGTCGCCTGCTGAAGCCCGGCCGCCTGCAGGTGGTGCTGTATGGTGCCCCCACCGGAAACGGGAAAACGCAGAACTGAACTGCCCCTGGCAAAAGATGCGCCTGCTGTTCCAGGCCGGGAAAGGTGCCTGTTACAGCAGCCCATCATGCTGCAGGCGGCCCAGCGGCCAGCGCGTGGCCGGGTCGTTTTCCTGCAGCGAGGAGAGATAGGCGCGGATGGTGGCGATATCCGCCTGCATCTGCTCCTGCAGTGCCTGCATGGAATCGAACTTGCGATCCTCGCGGATGAAGCCGACGAAATCCACGCACAGGTGGCGGCCATACAGGTCGGCATCGAAATCCAGCAGATGCACCTCCAGCACCCGCTGCCCATCGGTCTCGAAGGTGGGGCGGCGGCCCACGTAACCGGCACCGAACCAGCCGGAAGGGTGCGGCATTGGCGGCAGCGCATCGGCACGTTGTGCCGCCCCGGCATCCGATGAGCATGAATGCGGAGCGCCATTTTCCGGCGGCGTATCCACGGACGGCACCTCCGCAGGTGGTCTTTTCGCAGGCGGTGCATCAGCCGGGCGCACGCGCATGGCATAGATGCCCTCCATCGGCTCCGCGCCCGGAGGCAGGGCAATGTTGACGGTGGGAAAGCCCATCTGCCGCCCGCGCGCCTCGCCCGCGACAACCTCGCCCTCCACCATCCACCAGTAGCCCAGCTCCTGCATGGCTGCCTCCACGTGGCCGCGCCGCAGGTGCGTGCGAATGGCCGAGGAGGCAAACGGGGCAATGCCGTTCTCGTTGGTAACCTGCTCGACGATGCTCACCTCGAAGCCGTATTTCTCGCCCAGCGTGCGCATCAGCCGCGGGTCGCCCTTGCGGCCGCGGCCGAAATGGAAATCATAGCCGGTAATGACGTGTTTCGCCGCCAGCCCTTCCACCAGGAAACGGCGCACGAAGTCCTCTGCCTCCAGCATCGCCATTTCGCGAGAGAACGGCAGCACCGCCAGCACGTCAGCCCCCAGCCCACGCAGCAGCCGCCGCTTCATGGGCAGGGGCGAGAGGCGGAAGACCGGTTCGTCCGGGCGGAAGACATCGCGCGGATGCGGCTCCAGCGTCAGCATGCCCCACGGCAGCCCATGCTGCCGGGCCAGCTTGCGGGCGCGTTCAAGCAGCGCCTGGTGCCCGCGGTGCAGCCCGTCGAAATTGCCAATGGCATAGATGCCGCCGCGCGCCTGTTGCGGGGCCGGGGCATCCAGCTTCACCAGCAGTGGCCATGTAGTTGGTCGTGGGGAGGTCATGGGCGCATGCTCCCGTTGCGGTTCCGGCCTGGCATTCATTGCCGCCGATTGCACAGGTAATATGCCAGCGCCATTGCCGCAATGGGCAAGGGGATGCTCAGGGCCGGTTTGTCCACTCCTGCCTGCGCAGGCCTGCCTGGATGGTTCTGCATATGCGGTGGCACTTTGCTCGACGACTCATTGGCCGTCTTCCTTTCCCGGTTGCCTTGCCGGCGATTGCGCCCTGCCACTGTGCGCGGCCTGCGCCTGCTGATCGTCATATGCCTTCAGCAGTTGCGCAATGGCGGCATTGGCCATCTGCGGCCCCTGTTCCCAGAAGGCTTCCGGCAATTGCAGCCGGGCGCGGGCACGTCCTGCATCGAGCAGTTGCGCGGCAAGCGGGCCGGGGTCCAGCAGTGCGTCATACCAGTCTGTCCACACCTGCCAGTGTTCCGCTTCCCGCCCCAGCAGGATCTCGCGCATGGCCTGCCAGCCTTCCCGGGCCCAGCCCGGCACATCGACGCCATCCGGCCACAGTGGCTGGCCCAGCAGGGCGCGCGCCTGCTGGTGTGGTGGCTCGCCAAGGCTGTCCAGCAGCGCCAGCTCGGCACTGATGACACCCCAGCCATCGAACATGCCGGCCATGTGCGCCAGTGCCCGTGCCGCCGCCTGCGGATCGGACCCGGCAGACGCGGCATAGGCGGCACGCACCGCCGCCGCGCAGGCATTGCGCGTGTGCATGAAGGCCTGCTGCGTGCGTCGCCTGGCCACCACGGATGTGGCGCGCGAGATGGCACCGGTGGCGTGCTGAATGGCCGCCTGCACGTCAGCGGCCAGCAGCCCCGCCTCTTCCGCTCCGGGCAGCAGCCGGGAGGCGCCCTTTTCGTCATCGGCCTCGTGCATGGCCTGCGCCAGCGCCATGGCGTGGCTGGCGGCCAGCGGGCGCAGGGTTGGCAGCACTGCAGGCAAGGCCTCTTCCTCGTCCCAGTCCAGCCACAGGCTCAGCAGCGGCACGGTGCGCAGGGCCTGACGCACCGCCAGCACCAGCGCCGTGGCTGGTGTGTGTTCACCCACCACGCGGGCAAGCTGCTGCGGGTTGGATATGGCGTGGTTGTCATTGGAAGGAGGGGAACTGCTCATCTCGTCAGCCCTGAAAATGTTGAAAGATGCAACCGGTGCAGAAGAGCTAGGCGCCGATGCTGCCAGGCGTCAAGCAGGGCGCAGGCTTCGGGGTCTGCTTTTCGTGTTCCGGCAACGGCATGGCTGGTGTATTGTTGCGGCATGAAGGCTGGCAATCATGAAATGTATCTGTCGCCGGAGGTGCTGTTGCGGGCCTATGCCGCCGGCATCTTTCCCATGGCTGACGGAGCGGATGACGACGACATCTTCTGGGTTGATCCCAATCATCGCGGCATCATCCCGCTGGATGGCTTTCACGTGCCGCGGCGGCTGCGCCGCTTCATGCGCAGCCGCCCCTTCGAGGTGCGCATCGACAGCAGCTTTGCCGAGGTCATCGCCGCCTGCGCGGAACCGGCACCGGGGCGCCGCAGCACGTGGATCAGCGGCATCATCCGCGAAGCCTACATCCGCCTGCATGAGCGTGGTTTCGCCCATTCGGTGGAATGCTGGCAGGATGGCGAGCTGGTGGGCGGGCTGTATGGCGTGTCATTGGGCGGCGCGTTCTTTGGCGAGAGCATGTTCTCGCGCCGGCGTGATGCCTCCAAGGTGGCGCTGGTGCACCTGGTGGCGCGGCTCAGAAGCGGGGGCTACAGCCTGCTGGACACGCAATTCGTAACCGCGCACCTGCAACGCTTCGGCGCAGTGGAAGTGCCACGTCATGAATATCACCTGATGCTGGATGCCGCCTTGAGGCGGCGTGCCGATTTTCACCGCTTCAGCGCTGATGACAATCCGCAAGTCGTGCTGGAAATGGCCATGCAACGCGGAAACTGAGCGTCCGGCACGGATGCCCGGTTTCACGTTCGGCTTTCACGCCTTGCGTTCCCAGCGGCCATGGGCATCCTGCTGCCAGTAGGTGAGGCGCAGGTCATCACGTTCCTTCAGCCGCCGCCACAATGCCCGTGCCTGCTCCTTGGCAGCGGCATCGGCATCGGTGAACAGCACGCAGATGCGGCTGAAGTGCGCAAGGTCCTCGTCCCGCGGCTGCGCCCCCTCCACGCAGAACAGGATGTCCGCGCCATTGGGGGCAGGGCAGGGCGCGGAGTGGCTGTTCGCACATGACTCGTCGAAGGCCGTGTCCGCATCGGTTTCGTCTTCGGCCGTCTCGTGGGAATCGGGCATCAGCAGCACGGGCTGGCGTTGCATGTGGCCGTCCTCCGGCGTGCCGTGGGCAATGAAGGCCTCGTCCCGCCATGTCCAGATGGCATCGGACAGCGGCCTGATGCGCAAGGGGTTGCCGCAGCGCACCAGCGCCCGCAATTTGCGCTCCAGGGTCTTGTGCAGCAATACGGGCAGCACCTGCTCCAGCGGTTGCCGCAGCAGGTGATAGAACATCACCTCGCAGCCCCCCGGGGCCGGCTGCTGAGACAGCGTCTGCTTGTTCCCGGCATCATCCATGAGCCTGAGGATAGCCCCGCACGCCATGTTCGGCCATACTTGAATCGATTTCTGCAATGTCCAGATGAAAAGGGGGAACATTCAATTCGTTGCGGCAGCCATCGGAATCGGTTTCGCAACAGTTGCAGGCGAAAGGAAAAGGCCCATGCAGGAATGGAAGGCGATGCTGCCGCACATTGCCCGGCGCTCCATCGAGCTGGCGCTGGCGGGGCAACCGTTCCCGGCAGATGAACGTGCGGCGCTGCTGTCCCGTTATCCCGAGCTGGCAGAGCAGCGCGCCACCTTTGTAACCCTCACCATGCAGGGGCGTCTGCGCGGCTGCATCGGCTCCATATTGCCGCGCCGGGCTCTCATCGATGATGTCATCGACAACGCCCGCGCCGCCGCCTTCGGCGATCCACGCTTCCAGCCTCTTTCAGCCGAGGAATTGCCGCAGGTGGACATTGAGATTTCGCTGCTTACCATTCCGCGGCCATTGCCGTGGGAGGACGTGGCCGACCTGCAACGGAAGATCCGCCCCGGCGTTGATGGCGTGGTGCTGCATCTTGATGGCCGCCGCGCCACTTTCCTGCCTTCCGTCTGGGAGCAGCTGCCGGACTTCGACACATTCTTCCGGCACCTGTGCAGAAAGGCCGGCCTGCCCGACGATTGCCTGCGCCTGCACCCCGACATCGAGGTCTATCAGGCCGAGAAGATCACGGAGCGCATTCGGGCCTGAAGTGCGAACCCGTTTCCAACGCGCTGGTTGTATTGGCTTCATCCTTGCGGGAGGCGCTTCGTCATGTTGATCAGGCGCCGGCTTTTCATTGCTCGCGAAAGGCGTGGGTGAGGGGGTAGCGCCAGTCGCGCCCGAAGCTGGTGGAGGTGATCTTCACCCCCGGCGGTGCCTGCCGGCGCTTGTATTCGGCCATGAACAGCATGTTCTGGATGCGTGCCACCAGCGCCTGTTCCACGTTCAGCCGCCGTGCCGCTTCCGGCACCGAAAGGCGCTCCTCGATGAGGGCATGCAGCACGGCATCCAGCACCTCGTAGGGCGGCAGGGTGTCCTGGTCGGTCTGGTCCGGCTTCAGCTCGGCAGACGGTGGCTTGTCGATGATGCGCTGCGGAATCACCGGGCCTTCGGGGCCGAGGCAGCCAGCCGGGCGCTTTTCGTTGCGCAGGCGGGCAAGGCGATAGACGGTGGTCTTGTAGATGTCCTTCAGCGGGTTGTAGCCGCCGTTCATGTCGCCATAAAGCGTGGCGTAGCCCACCGCCATCTCCGACTTGTTGCCGGTGGAAAGCAGCATGTGCCCGTGCTTGTTCGACAGCGCCATGAGGATGACGCCGCGGGTGCGGGATTGCAGGTTCTCCTCGGTGGTGTCGGCGGGCAGGCCGGCAAACTGCTCTGACAGCGTGGAGAGAAATGCCTGCACCGGCTGCTCTATGGAAATGACATCGTATCGCACGCCCAGCAGGTGTGCCACCTGTTCGGCATCCTGCAGGCTCTCCGAAGAGGTATGGCGATAGGGCAGCATGACGCAATGCACCTTCTCTGCCCCCAGCGCATCCACCGCCATGGTGGCGACCACGGCCGAATCGATCCCCCCCGACAGCCCCAGCACGACGCCGGGAAAGCGGTTCTTCAGCACGTAGTCGCGCAGGCCCAGCACGCAGGCCTGCCAGATGGCCTGCAGCTCGTCCGGGCGTTCGGCCACGAGGCCACGGACAAAGCGCAGGCCTTGCGCCGTTTCTTCGATTTTCAGGGTGGCGTGGGCGGTGGCAAAGCGGGGCAGGCGCAGGGCAATGTCGGCAGCTGTGCGCTCGTCCTCCTGCTGTTCTTGCGTGCGCACCGTGGTTGCGCCGGGCGCGGGATTGAGGGCGAAGGAGCCGCCGTCGAACACCAGCTCGTCCTGCCCGCCCACCATGTTGAGATAGACAACAGGCAGGCCGGTTTCGGCCACGCGCTGGCGCACCTGCTGCTTGCGCACGCCGTGCTTGTTCACCTCGAAGGGCGAGCCGTTGATGACGATGAGCACTTCCGCACCGCGCTGCTTCAGGTGCGCTGCAACGTCTGGCGTCCAGATGTCCTCGCATACCGGCAGCCCGAGGCGAAATCCGCGGAATGTTACAGGCTCCGGCAATGGCCCGGCAGCGAAGATGCGCTTTTCGTCGAACACGCCGTAATTGGGCAGCATGTGCTTGTGGCGCACGGCCATGACGCGGCCCTCATGCAGCAGGGCGATGCTGTTGAAGGTCTGCTCGCCCTCCCGCCAGGGCGTGCCGATGAGCAGGGCAGGGCCGGTGTCATCGGTGTGGGCGGCCAGGGTGTGCACCGCCTGCATGCAGCGCTCGACGAAGGATGAACGCAGCACCAGGTCTTCCGGCGGGTAGCCGGCAATGAACAGCTCCGGCAGCACGGCGATCTCGGCCCCCGCATCGGCTGCCAGGCGCAGGGTGTGGCGCGCTTTTTCGGCGTTGCCGTCGATGTCGCCGACCAGCGGATCGGCCTGGTGCAGCAGGATGTTCAGGGTGCGGGGCATCGGATCGCGGTTTTCCTTTCATGCATGGTTGCGGCAGCGCCGTGCTGACGTCCTCGCCAGTGTTCGGGCACATGGCGCAATTGTGCGTTTCATCTCAAGCGTTGGCTTTTGCTTGTCAATACCCCGGCAGTGGAGCACGGGAAGGGCGGGGGCTGCATCTGGAAGCCTTGCTGCTTGACTGCATGGCGGAATGTGGTGCAACGGAGTGCATGGGCATCAACTGGGAGCAGGATGTCATCTGCCATGCCGACGGCCGCTGCCGCTGCGGCTGGTGCGGGCATGATGCGGACTATGTGCGCTATCATGACGAGGAGTGGGGCGTGCCGGAGTTCGACGGGCGGAAACTGTATGAAAAGCTGACGCTGGACACGTTCCAGGCCGGGCTTTCATGGCTCGTCATCCTGAAGAAGCGCGCACATTTCCGCCGCGCCTTTGCCGGATTCGACCTTGAAAAGGTGGCGCGGTTCGACGAAGCGGATGTGCACAGGCTGATGCAGGATGCCGGCATTGTACGCAACCGCGCCAAGATCGAGGCGGCGATTGTCAATGCGCGCGTCATCCTGGAGCATGGCGGACCTGAATGGTTCAGCCGCTGGCTGTGGAACTTCGTGGACGGGCAGCCCCTGAACCCGCGCTTCGGCAGCCGCGCGCAGGTGCCGGACAGCACGCCGTTGTCGGAACGCATCGCGCGCGAGATGAAGCGGCGGGGCTTTCGCTTCTGCGGTCCGGTGATTGTTTATGCCTTCATGCAGGCGGTGGGGATGAGCAACGATCATCTCCTCTCTTGCCATCGGCATGATGCTGTGGCGCAAATGGCTCCATGAGCACTTCTTCGCGAAAGACCGGCAGGAAGCCGCCGCGCGCATGGCAGCGCATGCTGTCCGGCCGCAGGCTGGACCTGCTCGACCCCGCCCCGGTGGACATCGAGATAGAGGACATTGCGCTGGGGCTTTCCCGCGTTGCCCGCTGGAATGGCCAGACCACCGGCGAATGGCCGTTTTCCGTTGCCCAGCATTGCGTGCTGGTGGAGCGGCTGGCGACCATCTTCAGGCCGCAGCTTGATCGGCGCTGGCGGCTGGCGGCGCTGCTGCACGATGCGCCGGAATATGTCATCGGTGACATGATCAGCCCGTTCAAGGCGGCGTTGGGGCTGGATTACAAGGACTTCGAACAGCGCCTGATGCGCGCCATTCACATTCGCTTCGGCCTGCCACCGGAGCCGCCGCAGTGGGTGGAGAAGCTCATCAAGCGGGCGGACAGGGCATCGGCCTTCATCGAGGCCACGCGGCTGGCCGGGTTCAGCGATGCGGAAGCGGCGCGATTCTTTGGCCGCCCACGCGGATTGAAGGGAGCGGGCGTGGATGCACTGCTGGCACTTGAACCGCTGCCGCCGGAAGCCGCCCGCACCGCCTTCCTGCAACGCTTCGAGCGGTTGCGTTGAGCAAATGGATGCATGAATGGATGCATGTTGGTATTGGCAAGTCGGTGATTGAACAGGGCATTCAGAAGTGGTCGGGACACCGCGGCATGTCCTGCCAGCGTTACATCCGCGAAGTGCTTGAGCGGACAGCAAGGGATTCAGTCGCCTGCAGGCATTCGGCGACGGGGCGGTAGCTGCGGCGGTGTTCCGGGCAGGGGCCGTGCTGGCGCAGGGCTTCAAGATGTGCCTTCGTCGGATAGCCCTTGTGTTGGGCAAAGCCGTATTGGGGGAAGCGCTCGTGCAGCGCCAGCAGCAGGTTGTCGCGCTCCACCTTGGCGATGATGGAGGCCGCGGCAATGGACAGCACCGTGGCATCGCCCTTCACCACTGCTTGCGCCTTGCAGGGCAGGGTGGGGCAGAAGCGTCCATCGACGAGGGCGGCGGCGGGTGCTGTGCCGGGCAGGGCCTCGAAGGCGCGGCGCATGGCCAGCAGGGTGGCATGGTGGATGTTGAGCGCATCGATCTCCCGGGCGCTGGCCAGCCCGATGCCCACGCGCGCCACTTCCCGCAATTCCTGCGCCAGCCGCGCCCGCGCTGCCGTGCCCAGCTTCTTGGAATCGGCCAGCCCGTCGGGAATGCACCGCACATCCAGCACCACCGCGGCGGCCACCACCGGCCCCGCCAGCGGCCCGCGCCCGGCTTCGTCAATGCCGCATACGGGTGCCAGGCCCTGTGCCATCAGGGTTTCTTCACGGGTGAAGTCCGCCTGCACCTTCTGCACCATGATCCTGCTCCCCATTGTTGCGGGCAGCATGCCACGCATGGCCGTGTGCGGGCAAAACGAATGCGCCGCCTGTCCACAGGAACAGGCGGCCTTTCCAGGGCGAAAAGCCTCACAGGCATGAGACACGGGGCATGAGGGGGCAAGGCACGGGAAAGGCGAGAGAAAAGGTCAGTTGGTGTTCTTCTCGCGCTCTTCTGCCGCCTTCTTCTCGGCCTCCTCGGCTTCCAGCGCCAGTTCCGCCTGCACCGCCTGCAGGGTCTTGGCGATGGTTACCGGGTCTTCCGCGCCCAGGATGGCGTATTTGCGGGCGATGATGATGGCCGGCAGCTTCTTCACGCCAAGCTGGCGCACTTCCATGATCTCGTTCCACACCTCTTCGGTATCGAGGTCGGATTCCAGCATCTTCTGCGCGCGGAAGGCATCCATGACGCCCACCTGCGCCAGAGCCTGCGCCAGCACGTCCTCGTCGCCGATGTCCTCGCCCTCGATGAAGAACAGCTGGAACAGGCGCTCGGCCATTTCCGCAGCCTTGCCGGCCTCGCGCGCCCAGTACATGGCGCGGTGCGCGTTCAGCGTATTGGGCATCACCTCGATGGCATCGAAGTTGAACTCGATGCCGTCCTGCAGCCCGGCCACCTTGATGGGCTCCAGCGCCTTCTCGATCTGCTGCGGTGTGCCGTAGGTCTTTGCCAGCCATTCCTTGCGGGGAATGCCGCCGGCGGGAATGTCGGCAGCCATCAGGAAGGGGTAGTAATTCACCCTGAAGCCCTCGCCGAGCATGTCCAGCGTCGCTTCCAGGCGGCGCTTGCCGATGTAGCTCCAGGGACAGATGAAGTCGATGATGAGGTCGATTTCCACCAGCGGCTTGTGTTCATCGCCGGTGGCCTCGTCGGTGGCTGCGTCATTGTTGGCGGGGGTATCGCTCATGCCGGTGTGGCTCCCGTGTTCAGGCTGGGGGATTGAACACATTCATGTTCGTGAATGCACCTTGTATAGGCGCTTTGCCGGCTGGATGCAAAGGTGTGCGGGAACAGGCTTTCCACTGCGTGGCAGGGCATGGTGTGGCGCGGGTTGATGTGGCGCAGGCTGGCGTGGCGGGGCACGGCATGACTGCCGGATGAGCTTTTCTGTCCGCCACGGATGCATTCATGCGCAGGCATGCGCAAGGCACAGCTTGCCGGCATTGCGCAAGGACTACCTTCCTGCCCGGGCATCCCACGTGGTGGTTGTCTGGTAGCCATACAGCGACAGCGTCTGCGGATGCTTCACGTGTTGCCAGCGCGCCACCCACTGCCCCGGCGCGTGATACAGCGGCAACACGTAGAAGCCGCTGACGAGCAGCCGGTCAAGCAGGCGGGCGGCGGCTGTCAGCTCCGGGCGCGTGCGCGCGGCTGTGAGTGCCTCTATGGTGGCATCCACAGCCGGGTCTGCAATGCCGGGATAATTGCGGGTGCCGGGCTGCTTGCGGCCCGCGCTGCCCCAGTAGAACTTCTGCTCGTTGCCGGGGGAGAGCGAGTTGAACCAGGTGTAGGGGGCCATGTCGTAATCGTAGTTGAGCAGGCGGCGGGTGAATTGCGCCGAATCCACCCGGCGCACCCGAAGGCTTATGCCAATGGCGCGCAGGGACTTCTGCCAGTGCAGCGCCAGCTTTTCCTGCTCGGAGGATTGCACCAGCAGCTCGAAGTCGAAGGGTCTGCCCGTCTTCTCGTGCACCATGCGGCCGCCGGAGATGCGCCAGCCGGCCTGCGCCAGCAGTTGCACGGCGCGGCGCAGATTCCTGCGGTCGCGCCCGGAACCATCGGAAGCGGGAGCGCGCCATGTGCCTTCCACGAAGCGCGGTTGCAGCCTTGCCCCCACCCGCTGCATGAGCTGGCGTTCCATGACATCCGCGGGGCGGCCGATGGAAGACAGTTCCGAGCCGTCGAAATATCCGTGGGTGCGCCTGTAGAGATTGTGGAAAAGGTTGCTGTTGGCCCACTCGAAGTCGAAGGTGAACAGCAGTGCCTCGCGCACGCGCCTGTCGGCGAACAGCGCGCGGCGGGTGTTGAAGACGAAGGCTGCCAGCGGTTTCGGCAGGCGGGTGGGGATCACCTCGCGCTTCAGCCGGCCATCACGTGCGGCCGGAAAGTCGTAGGCCGTGGCCCAGCGGGTGGCATCGGCCTCGAAGCGGATGTCCACCAGGCCTTTCTTCAGCGCCTCGAAGGCAGCCTGGGTATCGCGATAGTAGTCGATGATGATGCGGTCATGATTGAACATGCCGCGGCGGGTGGGCAGGTCCTTGCCCCAGTAGTCCTTGCGGCGTTCGAACACCAGCCTCTGGCCCGGCTTCACCTCGGTGATGCGATAGGGGCCGGAGCCGGGGATGGGTTTCAGCGTCGTCTTCTCGAACGGCCTGTCAGCGAAATGATGCGCCGGCAGCACCGGCATCAGGCCAAGGATCAGCGGCAGCTCGCGATCCTTGCCATCCAGTGTGAATTTCACCGTGTGCTCATCCAGCGCCTCGGCCTTCAGGACTTTCCTGTAGTAGGTGCGGTGGTTCAGCCGGCCATGATCACGCAGCGTGCGCCAGGAAAACAGCACGTCTTCGGCGGTGATGGAACGGCCATCGGCAAAGCGCGCCTTCGGGTTCAGGTGAAAGATGATGAAGGTGCGGTCCGGAGCCATTTCCACCTTCTCCGCGATGAGGCCATAGAGGGAAAACGGCTCGGAGTGGTTGCGCGCCATCAGTGGCTCGAAGGTGAGCAGGCGCACGTGCCATGCCGGGCTGCCCTTGATGATGAAGGGATTGAGCGAATCGAAACTGCCGGTGATGGCCAGCCTCAGCGTGCCACCCTTGGGTGCGTCGGGGTTGACATGGGGAAAATGGGTGAAATCCGCCGGCAGGGCAGGGCTGCCATGCATGGCGATGCCATGCACCGGCTCCGCCACGGCGCGCGCACCACCACCTGCCACTGCAGCCAGCAGTGTCAGCAATGCCAGCGTCCATGACACCAGCATCCATGATGCCAGCGCCCTTGGCCTCAGCGCGCCGGCAGTGCCTTGCCCCCATGTGCGCGAATCGCTCATGCGGCGCATTATAAAGCAGGTGGGCAGGGCAGGGCAGGCTGGTGGAAGGCGAAATGTCAGTTCAGCACTTCCGAGGGCATCTCGTAGGAGTGATGCTCGGCGTCGTACAGCACGAAGAATTCCTCCACCGCCGAGTGGCGGATGGGCACGCCGGAGGTGTCATGCTCCAGGTGCTGCTCGGAGACGTAGGCGACGTATTCCTCGCCATCCTCGTTTTCCGCCAGCAGGTGGTAGAAGGGCTGATCCTTCGCCGGGCGCACTTCCTCGGGGATGGATTCCCACCATTCCTCGGTGTCGGAAAAGGTGGCATCGACATCGAAGATGACGCCGCGGAAGGGAAACAGCTTGTGCTTCACCACATCGCCGATGCTGAATTTGGCCTGTCTGTGCATGCATCAACCGTGATAGTTGCCATTCAACGCGGCAAGGATGAGCGCATTGCCGCGCACAATGCAAGTGAAAAAGCCGAAAAACATGCAGTGGCGTGATGAGGGCATCATCGTGAACATCCGGCAGCATGGGGAAAACCATGCCATCGTCGAGCTGTTCACTCATCGGTACGGGCGCTGGCCCGGCATGCTGCATGGTGCGGCGAGCCGGGCAAGGCGGGCGTGGTTGCAACCGGGCAACATCGTGCATGCCGCGTGGCGTGCGCGCACGGCGGAGCAGCTGGGCACGTGGGCACTGGAGCCGCTGGCCCAGCATGCTGCCGTGGCGCTTGGCGGGCGGGTGGCGCTGGCGGTGGTGCAGGCGCTGCAGGCGGAGCTGGCGCTGTGCCCGGAGCGCGCGCCTCATCCGCCGCTGTTCGATGGTGCAAAGCTGGTGCTGGAGCACCTGGGCGATTCGCTGACGGCAGCGGCGTTGCTGGCACGCTTCGAGCTGGCGTTGCTGGAGCAGCTTGGCTACGGGCTGGATCTTGACCGCTGCGCCCTTACCGGCAGGCGGGAAGACCTGGCCTGGGTATCACCGAAGAGCGGGCGCGCCGCCAGCCGGGAAGCCGGGGCGGCCTGGGCGGACAGGCTGCTGCCGTTGCCCGCCTTCCTGCTGGATGCAAACCGGCAGCCGAGCGCGCGGGAAGTGGCCGAAGCGCTGCGGCTGACGGCGCATTTTCTCGAAAAGCGGCTGTTCACCTCGCCAGAGGGGGCATTGCCCGTGTTGCGGCAACGATTGCCGCAGATGCTGCTCGGAAAGACGGAAGGTTGATGCGCCCTGCACCTGCTGCCGCCACGACTGTGGGCAGGATGAAATATGTGAAATGTCTCCGGGAAATGACCAATTTTTACCACAATTCCTCCTATCTCTCCGCCGCATCGCCTTGACCAAATATAAGAGAATCTTCATATAGGAGGCATGGATACGGGCATGGAACATCAGACTCACTTCTTTCACGCGCTGTCCAATGACATCCGGCTGCGCATCGTGCTGCTGCTCGAGGCCGAGCCGCAGCTTTCGGTGTGTCAGCTGGTGCGCATCCTGCAACTGCCGCAGCCGAAGGTTTCCCGCCATCTTGCGGTGCTGCGCGAGGCCGGGCTGGTGTCGGTGGACCGCCGCGCGCAGTGGATCTGCTACCGGCTGGGGGAGACCCTGGAGCCGTGGCAGCGGCAGGTGGTGCACGCGGTGCGTGAAAGCCTGTCTGATTCGCCTCGTTACCAGGAAGACCAGGCGCGGCTGGCGGAGGTGCATCGCCTGATGCGCGAGCGCAACCATCCGTGCGCGCCAGGTGTCAATTCCACCAAGGAGGAGATGGCGGCATGACTGCGCAGAGCCTGACCATGACGATTGCCGGAGCCTTCGTGCTGCTGAGCCTGCTGCTGGCCCATGCCTTCGGGCAGGTGGACCTGACACGGCCGAGCTGGCTGTGGTTCACCCTGTTCGTGGGGGCCAACCTGTTCCAGTCAGGGCTGACCGGCTTCTGCCCGCTGACGAAGATGCTGAAGAAGCTGGGCTTTGCCTGATGCCCCCAGGCACTGCAAGTGATGGGATGTTCCCCAAGGCCAGTCCTGAATACACGTTCGCAAGGTCTGGCTGTGAGGGCTTTCTTGTAGTCCGATGATGTCCTGCTGGCACCGGGCCGCGCCCTGAGCCAGCAGGACGCTATTGTTTTTCCTGAAGAAAGGTATTTCCAGCCTGCAAGGCAAGCTGGAAAACTTTTCTTCATGTTCAACTCGCCATGTGCGTCGGCTGAAAGGAGAGCTGCCGGGAGGGCAGGGAGATTGCCTCCCGTCCCTCACTTATTTGTTCAGGCTGTCCGCCAGCGCATTGAGCAGCCGCACGCCAAAGCCGGAGCCCCAGCTGTCGTTGATGTCGGTCTTGGGTGATGCCATGGCCGTGCCCGCGACGTCGATGTGTGCCCACGGCGTATCGCCGACGAAGCGCTTCAGGAACTGCGCCGCGGTAATCGAACCGGCCTCGCGCCCGCCGATGTTCTTCATGTCGGCGATGTCGTAGTCGATGAGCTTGTCGTAGTTCTCGTGCAGCGGCATGCGCCACACCTTCTCGCCCGTTGCCTCGCCCGCCGCCACCAGCTCGGCCGCCAGCTCGTCGTCATTGCTGAACAGCCCGGCATATTCCTTGCCCAGCGAGATGATGATCGCCCCGGTCAGCGTCGCCAGGTCGATGATGCGGGCAGGGGTGTATTTTTCCTTCACGTAGTCCAGCAGGTCGGCCAGCACCAGCCGCCCCTCGGCATCGGTATTGAGCACCGCGATGCTCTGGCCGGAGCGCGAGATGACGATGTCGCCGGGGCGCTGGGCCTTGCCGTCCGGCATGTTCTCCACCAGCCCGATGATGCCCACGGCATTCACCTTCGCCTTGCGTGCCGCCAGCCCGCGCATGGCCCCTACCACGGCGGCCGCGCCACCCATGTCGCCTTTCATGTCCTCCATGCCGGCAGAGGGCTTGATGGAGATGCCGCCGGTATCGAAGCACACGCCCTTGCCGACAAAGGCAATGGGCGCGGAATCATCGCCAGCCCCCCGGTAGCGCAGCACCACCACGCGCGGCTTGTTCTTCGACCCCTGTCCCACCGCCAGCAGCGCGTTGAAACGCTCCTCGCGCAAGAGTTTCGGCTTCAGCACTTCCACTTCCAGCCCCACCTCGCCGGCCATTTCAACCACGCGGCGGGCAAATTCCTTCGGCGTCAGCACGTTGGCCGGCTCGTTCACCAGGTCGCGGGCGAAATGCACCGAATCGGCCAGCGCCGAGAGGGGGGAGAAGGCTTCTTCCGCCGCCGCAGCGTCATCCCCGGCCACCACCTGCAGCGATTCGATGCGGGGCCTGATCTTCGGCTCGCGGCCATCGCCATTTTCATCCTTTTTCGTCTGGTAGCGATCGAAGGCATAGTTGCGCAGGCAGGCCCCGCTGGCCAGCCGCGCGGCGAAATCGGCTTTCGCAAGCGTGCAGCCTTCCGGCACATCGGCCATCACCACCGCTTCCTTCACCTTGCCCGCCATCAGCGCCGCCGCCATGCGCCCGCCGGCGCACTCCACGGCATGGGCATCCAGCTTTCCGGCCTCGCCCAGCCCCAGCAGCAGGATGCGCCCGAATGCCGATTCCACCGGTGCCGTCAGCTCCAGCTTCTGCCCTTTCCTGCCTTCGAAGGAGGCAATCTCCGCCGCCCTTTCAAGCTGTGCTGCCAATGCGGGAGGGAGGAAATGCGCATGTGCCTTCACGTCAGCTCCCGCCGCCACGGGCAGCACCAGCGCATCGGCCTTTTCCGGCAGACTGCCAACGAAGGAAACCTGCATGTTCTCTCTCCTTGCATGGGGCAAGCACGCCCGAAACCCCTGGAAGTGCGGCCTGGCACCGCCACGCGGCAGGCAGGTGCAAGCCGCGCATGCCTGCCTCCTCCTGCCAGACCTTTTCGGATTCAGACCTATTGTGCAACCCCTGAAAAAGCAAGCGGGGGCTTAATTCCTGCCGCGTTTCGGGTTACAACAGGGTCCACAACGAACAGGTCCGGGCCAACCGGATGATTCGCACTGGCTGTGCGTGGCATGGGAATTGCCGCAAAGGCAAGGCGTTGCAGAGGGGCAGGCAGGGAAGACTGCATGCAGCGGATCGGACAGAAGGCATGCGGGGCGGGTCGCCCTCGCAAAAGCGCGCGCATGATGCGCCCGTGCTGCACCATGCCATCTGCATGGCCTGCTGCCTGGCTGCAGAGGGGCTTTCGCAGAACGCTGACGTTGAGCGGCATGGTGCTGGCAGCCACCTTGATGCTGGCGCATCCTGCCTTGCCCGTGTCAGCCATTGGCGGTGCACACGCTGCCCCCGCCAACGCCCCGAAGTTCGATCTGCAGCGCCCGCCGAAGGGCACGCCGGTGGACGTGCTGGCCGAAACCATCATCTATGACCATGAGCGCGACATCGCCACGGCCGTGGGCCGGGTGGAGATCACCTGGGGGCCATATCTGCTCATTGCCCGCAAGGTGGTGTATGACCGCCGCAAGGATCGCTTCCAGGCCGAGGGCGAGGTGTATCTGCGCGAGCCGGGTGGCAATGTGCTGCTGGCCGAGCTGATCAACATCGATGACAGGTTCCGAGACGGTTTTGCCCGCCACCTGCGCCTGCTGATGACCAATGGCGCGACGCTGAAGGCGCGTTATGCCGTGCGCCGCGAGGGCAACATCACCGTTTACACCGACGTTGCCTATACCGCCTGCCAGACCTGCCGCCTGGCCGACGGCACGCCGTTGTGGGAGATCACCTCCGAGCAGGCCACGCATGACCAGCGCAAGGGCCGCATCTACCACCGCAACATGAAGCTCAACTTCGCCGGCACGCCGGTGCTGTGGCTGCCGTGGCTCAGCCACCCGGATCCCGACCATCCGCGCTCCACCGGCTTCCTCATTCCGTCGGGCACATACACGCGCTCGCGCGGGGTCAGCATCAACATTCCCTACTTCATCAACCTGGCACCCAATTACGACATCACCCTGCTGCCGCAGATCAACAGCCGCCAGGGGCTGCTGGCCCGCGCCCGCTGGCGGCACAATGTCGGCTCCGGCACCTATACGCTGCAGGCCGGTGCCATCCGCCAGCTTGACCGCCGCGCCATGCCGCTGGGCGAGCAGCAGCGCCTGCGCTGGTTTGCGAAGGGCAGGGGCAAATTTGCCATCAACCGCGCCTGGAGCTGGGGCTTTGCCGGAGCGGTGCAGAGCGATCGCGGCATGATGCGCCGCTATGGTGTGGATTCGGCTAGCGCGGCCCATTCGCATGTCTGGCTGCGGGGGCTTGAGGGCAGCAACTACTTTCAGGCGGAACTGGGGCGCTACCAGGGCCTGAACGACAGCGACAACACTTCCCTCGACCCTGCCACGCTGCCGTGGATCTGGCAGGAATACACCTTCGAGCCAGCGGTGCTGGGTGGCGTGCTCAGCCTCTCCTCATCGCTCTATTCCGTCTGGCGCAGGCAGGCGGGCCTGCCGTTTGCCGCCGCGCCGCTGGCCGAGCGCAACACCCGTCTCGTCAGCAGCCTGAACTGGCAGCGGGAATGGATTTCCGCCGCCGGGCTGCAGGTGCAGCCCTTTGCCGAGCTGCGGGCGGAAATGCGCGCCGTGCGCAACCTGCCGGATATCGCCAACCCCGCCGGCACCATATCGGAAGAGGTGAGCCTGCGCGCCTTTCCCCGCGCCGGGGTGGACGTGCGCTGGCCGCTGATGGCGCAGTTCGACGGCGGCTATCAGGTGCTCACGCCGGTGGCGCAGCTCATCTTTGCCACCGATGAGCATGGCCGGCGCAATGCCGGCAACGAGGATTCCATCACTGCCCGCTACACGGCCGCCTCGCTGTTCCTGCACGACCGCTTCGCCGGCATGGACCGCTTCGAGGGTGGGGTGCGTCTCAATGCCGGCCTCACCTGGAGCATCCACACCGATTCCGGCAGCGCCTGGCGCTTTACCCTGGGGCAGTCGCATCATCTGCTGGGACGCAACAGCTTTGACGGCACCAGCATCGGCCTTGGCGGCAAGCGTTCGGATATCGTGGCCGGCCTTGCCTTCACACCGCACGAAAACCTGATGATCAACTGGCGCGGCCGCTTCGACCCCAAGACGTTGCGGCCGCGGGATCAGGAGGCGGAGCTTGATCTCGTCTGGAACAGGCTGACGCTGAACCTGAAATACGCCTACCTCACCGCCATTCCGGAGTATGGGCAGTTCTCTGCAGACAGGCAGTTTTCCGGCTCTGCCGAATGGCGCTTCATGGACAACTGGCGCATCTTCGGCGGCACCAACTTCAGCCTGCAGGATACCGAGCAGGAGGAATGGCGCGCCAGGCGCTACATCGGCATCGGTTTCGATTGCGACTGCTTCAGCGCCAGCATCACCTATTCCGAGGGTGTTTCCAGCGGCACCGATGCCACCTTCGACCGCAGCATCAACTTCAGCATAAACTTCAAGACGCTGGGCTCCAGCGGTGTCAGCACCATCGGGCAGTGATGAGGATGGCGGCGCACATGAGCCGTGGCACAATCGCATGGCTGGCCAGGGACAGCCGGGGTGGATCCGGGCTGCAGGGGCAGTGCTGGCATTCCCTGTTTTCGCCACGGTTGCATGCCACTGCCATGTGGGCAAGCATACCGCATGCAGGCAAGTGATGCCGCACGCAATTGCGCGGGACTGACAGGACAGCCCTGCTGCACGGCAACGGGAGAGAACAGGCGATGACACCAGCCACGACCGGAGGCTTGCGTCCTGGGGGATTCATCACGCCGCTGCCAGCGCCACTGGCACTGCTGGCGCTGCTGGCGTTGCTGCTGGCCGTGGTGGCGCTGCCCCGCACGGCATGGGCGGTGAAGGTGCTGGTGGTGGTCAATGACGTGCCGATCACCGACTTCGACGTGCGCCAGCGCATGAAGCTCAACGAGGTGCTGGGCATGCGCTTTCGCAGTCGGGCACAGGCCCGCAAGCGTGCCCTGCAGGCACTGGTGGACGAAGCCGTGCTGGAGGCGGAGGGCAAACGCCGTGGCATCTACCCCGATGACCTGGCGGTGGAAAACGCCATTGCCGGCATGGCGCGCAACATGGGCGGCAGGGACAGGCTGCAGGCAGCCCTGCGCAAGAAGGGCCTGAGCATGGACTTTCTGCGCCGCTACGTGCGCGGGCAGATGATCTTCCGTGCGCTGGCCGCGCGTTCGGGGCGCAAGATAGAGGCCAGGGTGAGCGATGCGGAGGTGGAGCGCCGCCTGCGCAAGATCCTCTCCGACCCGCGGCTGAAGCCTATCACCATCTGGCGGCTGCGGCAGGTAACCCTGCCGGTGGATGACGTGGCCCCGGTGATGCGCCAGCAGCTGCTCATCGCCCGCGCTGCCGAGGCGCAGCAGATCATGCAGCGCTATCGCGGCTGCGGCAGCCTGCGCAAGGCGGCTGATGGCATCTTCAACGTCAAGGTGTCGCGCACCATCGAGGCCGATCCGCGCAAGCTGCCGCCACAGCTGAAGAAGGCGCTGCGCAAGGCCGGCACGAAGAAGATCGTCGGCCCCATCCGTGCGCCCAACGGCATCCAGCTGCTGGCCTTCTGCGGTACCCGAACCATAAGGCCGAAGATCCCGGACAAGGCCAAGCTGCGTCAGCAGTTGCGCGCTGCCCTGCAGCAGGAAAAGATCGGCCAGCAGGTGGAGCAGTTCATGAAGGGCCTGCGCCGCAAGGCCATCATCGAATGGCGCACGAAGCGCTCTTGAAATGCCATGGATCACAGGCCCGCACTTGACTGCGGATATCGGCATTCACAAGCATTGCGCAGGCTTGACTCTCGGGGAGCATGTTGGCAAGCATGCGTGCGATTGGCGTCAGTAAGCGGGTAGCCAATGTAACCTGCCTCCCTGTTCGACACGGCAGCCCCTCACGGACAAAGGGCAGGACGTTTCTTGGTCGAGGAGTGGCTCAGGCACCATGCATGACAGGATGCCTGCCTCGCATCTGATGGCCGGGGCAGATTCTGTGGCATGGCAGTTCCAGTCTCGTGTTTCCGGGCGAGGCCGGACCTTGTTTCATGGACCGGGGGCGAGCCCTCCTCATGGTCAACCGGAAGAGAAAGGGACACGACGAATGAACAAGCAGGAACTGATTGCCCAGGTGGCGGAGAAGGCCGGCCTGAGCAAGGCACAGGCCACCGCGGCGCTGGATGCCGCCATCGAAACCGTTATCGAGGCGCTGAAGAATGGTGATGAGGTGCGCCTCATCGGCTTCGGCACCTTCTCCGCACCCATGCGGGCCGAGCGCCAGGTGCGCATTCCCGGCACCGGCGAGACCAAGACGCTGCCGGCCCAGCGCGTGCCCAAGTTCAAGCCCGGCAAGGGCCTGAAGGAAGCCGTCAACTGACGCGCATCCGCAAGGGATGAAACTGGATGCCGCGCCATGTTCTCATGGCGCGGTTTTTCATAACTTTTTCCATTGCATGGAGGTAGGCGGTTGTGAGTGGCCGATTGCTGCTGCTGGAGGACGTGGATTCCACGCAGGCCGAGGCACGCCGCCAGTTTCTCGCCGGCGGCAACGGGCCGCTATGGATCCTGGCGCGGCAGCAGAGCGCCGGAGTGGGCCGCGCGGGGCGCACCTGGGCATCTCCCCCCGGCAACCTGCATCTCTCCCTGCTGTTTGCGCCGCAAGCGCCGCTGAAGCACTGGCCACAGCTTTCCATGCTGGCCTCGCTGGTGGTGTGCAAGGCCATCGCGCGGCTGATGGTGCAGGCGGGGCTGCCCGGATTGCGCGAGGCCCTGGCGCTGAAGTGGCCCAACGACCTGCTGCTGAACGGACGAAAGCTCGGCGGCATCCTGCTGGAGACGGTGGAAGCGCCGCATGTGCCTGCTGCACCGGCAGCGGACGCGCCACCACCGGATGCCGGAGCCGAACGGCCAGTTGCCATGCGTCGCGCGCTGATCATCGGCTGGGGTATCAACATCACCCATGCTCCACCACCGGAAGAAGTGCGCTGGCCTGCCATCTCGCTGGCCGAAACGGGCATGCAGTTGCACCCCCTCCTGCTGTTCGAGACATTGCGGGATACCTTCTGGCGCTGGTATCAGGTGTGGCAGTCGCACGGGGGGCGCAACGTGCATCAGGCCTGGCGCAGGCGGGCATATGGCCTGGGGCGGCGCATGAGCCTGCACACGGGGCAGGGAACATTGGCGGGGACATTCGAGGACATCCGCGAGGACGGTGCACTGCTGTTGCGCACTGATGATGGAACGCTGCACGCCCTCATGGCCGGAGAAGTGAGCAAGGTGATGCCCGAAGGAGAGTGAACACATGAGTGAGCCGAGCGATCCGCGCAAGGACTTCGCGCTGCTGCCACTGGGCGGCGTTGGCGAGATCGGCATGAACCTCTATCTCTACGGTTGGGGCAGGGGGCTGAACCGGCAGTGGATCATGGTCGATTGCGGCGTCATGTTCGGCGATGCCGCCACGCCAGGCGTCGATGTCATCGTGCCGGACATCACCTTCATCGAGGAGCGGCGCGAGGACCTGCTGGGCATCGTCATCACCCATGCCCACGAGGATCATATCGGTGCCGTTCCGTGGCTGGCGCAGCGCCTTGGCGTGCCGGTATATGGCACGAAGTTCGCGCTGCTGCTGATTTCCGCCAAACTGGAGGAGTTCGGCATTTCCGAGGAGGTGAAGCTGGTGGAGGTGAAGCCCGGCGAGCGCCTGCAGCTGGGCGAGATAGGCATCGAATACATCCCCGTTACCCATTCGCTGCCCGAGCCCAATGCACTGGCCCTGTTCACTCCCGCTGGCACCATCATCCACACCGGTGATTTCAAGATAGACCCCACCCCCACCATCCCCCCCGCCTTCAGTTACGATCGCTTCCGCGCGCTGGGCGATGCCGGCATCGAGGCACTGGTGTGCGATTCCACCAATGCCCTGAAACCGGGGCGTTCGCCGTCCGAGGCCGAGGTGGCACAATCGCTGAAGAAGCTCATCGCCGCTGCGCCCCATCGCGTGGCCGTAACCACCTTCTCCTCCCACGTGGCGCGCATCCGCACGGTGGCGGAGGCAGCGGCGCAAGCCGGGCGCGAGGTGGTGGTTGCCGGTTATGCCATGCGTCGCGTCATCGAGGCGGCGCGCGAGGTGGGGTTGCTTGAACCCCATCACCGCTTTCTTGACGAGGATGCCTTCGGCTACCTGGAGCGCGACAAGGTGGTGCTGCTGTGCACCGGCTCGCAGGGCGAGCCGAACGCGGCGCTTTCGCGCATTGCCGATGATGCCCACCCGCGCATTGCGCTGGAGCCGGGGGATCAGGTCATCTTCTCCTCTTTCACCATTCCCGGCAACGAGAAGGCGGTGTTCGGCATCATCAACCGGCTGGCCATGCTGGGCGTGGACGTGATCCTCAACACCCCGCAGCAGCTTGTGCACACCTCCGGACACCCGCGGCAGGACGAGCTGAAGGAGCTTTACGACCTTCTGCGCCCACGGAAGCTGGTGCCCATGCACGGCGAGTTCCTGCACATGCGGGCGCAGCAGAAGCTGGCGCAGGCGCATGGCATCGGCGAGACGGCACTGATGGCCGATGGCCAGCTGCTGCGCCTCGCGCCGGGGCCGCTGGAGGTCATCGCCGAGGTGGAATCGGGCTGCTGGCACGTGGACGGCAAGCTGCTGGTGCCGGGGCGCAACGGGCCGGTGAAAGAGCGCCGCAAGCTCTCCTATGTCGGCATGGTGGCGCTTTCCGTTGCGCTGGATGCAAAGGGCAACATTCGCGGTGCGGCGCAGATGGTAACGGAAGGGTTGCCCGAGTTCACTGCCGATGGTGCGCTGCTGGAAGACATTCTGCTGGATGCTGCCGACAACGCGCTGGAGGATATGGGGCGGGCACGGCGTCGCAACGACGAGAAGGTCATCGACACCCTGCGCCTTGCGGTGCGCCGGGCAGCAAAGGCGGAATGGGGAAAGAAGCCCGTGGTGCACGTGCTGGTGAACCGGGTCTGACGATCAGCGCCAGCGTGAGCACCACTGCATGAAAGGAGGCAGGCATGGAGCGACGCCGCAGACGCAAGGGTGGAGCCGGCACCCGCCGTGCCGAGCGTGCCGCCAGGGCCCGCCGCGCTGCGCTTGTGCCGGGGGCGAACCTTTCGTCGGGGGCGGACCTTCCGCGGGGAGCGGACCTTCCGCCGG
>JALSGQ010000085.1 GCA_026982665.1 Hyphomicrobiales bacterium
GCGGACCTTCCGCCGGATGAAGAGTTGCAGGCGCGGGTGGAAGAAGGCAGGGCGGCAGGGCGCACGCTGCTCATCGCCTGCGGTGCGCTGGCGAAGGAGGTCATGCTGCTGAAGCGCCAGCTCGGCCTCGAGAAGCTGGACCTTCACTGCCTGCCCGCGGGCTGGCACAACACGCCGCAATACATTCCCGACGGCGTGCGCGCGCGCATTCGTCAGGCGCTGGCCGAGGGCTACCGGCAGGTGCTGGTGGGCTATGGCGACTGCGGCACCGGCGGCCTGCTGGACGCGGTGCTGGAAGAGGAGCGCACGGCAGCACGGGAGGCAGGCCGCGAGATGCACATCGAGCGCCTGCCGGGGCCGCACTGCTATGCCTTCTTTTCCGGCGTGGAGGCCTTCATGCAGCGGCTGGAGGAGGATGCGCGCGCCTATTTCCTCACCGACTACCTGGTGCGCCACTTCGACAGCCTCGTCTGGCGCGGCATGATGCTGGATGAACACCCGGAGCTGCTTGCCGATTATTTCGGCGGCTACGAGAAACTGGTGCACCTGGCCCAGAGCGACGATCCGGCGCTGAAGAAAAAGGCCGAGGAAGCAGCTGCGCGCCTTGGCCTTGCCTTCGAGCACCGCATTGTCGGCTTTGGCGACCTTGAAGAGGCCCTGCGCCGGCTCGGCGATGCCGACGCGGCTTCATGAGCATGAGATGTCAGCCCTCGTCCCGGCCGGCTGAAGATGCGGATGAAGCCGGCAGCTCCCTGCGCAGCTCTTCCACCGTGGCGCGCAGGGCCTTCACCTCCGCCAGCACTTCGGCAATCTCCTTCTGGCGCTGTTCGTGCTCGGCATGCATGGCCTCTTCCTGCTCCATCTGCATGGCATTGACGATGATGCCGATGAACAGGTTCAGCACCGTGAAGCTGGTGATCAGGATGAACGGCAGGAACACCGCCCACGCATACGGATGCTTCTCCATCACCGGCCGCACGATGCCCATCGACCAGCTCTCCAGCGTCATCACCTGGAACAGCGTGTAGGCAGAGCGCCACAGGTCGCCGAACCATTCGGGGAAGGTCTCGCCATAGAGCATGGTGGTCATTACCGCGAACACGTAGAACACCAGCCCCATCAGCGCGATGATGGCGCCCACGCCCGGAATGGCCTGCAGCAGGCCCCCCACCACCCGCCGCATGGCGGGCACGGCGCTGATGAGGCGCAGCACGCGCAGCACCCTCAAGGCTCTCAGCACGGCAAACGGCCCGCTGCCCGGTATCCACGCAATGGCCACCACGATGAAATCGAAGATGTTCCACGCCCCGCGCACGAAGTGCAGCCGCTCCACGTAGATGCGTGCCAGCAGCTCCACGGTGAAAATCCACAGGGCAATGGCATCCAGCGCCAGCAGCACCGGGCCGATGCGCTGCATCACGCCATCGAAGGTTTCAAGCCCCAGCGTGATGGCGTTCAGGATGATGACGGCAATGATGAACCTTTCGGTGCGCGGATGCTGCAGGAGGGCGCGCAGACGCTCGCGCAACGATGTGGGCTGCGTGGAAAGTGAAACTTGCTCGGACATGGGCCTGCAATCTTCGTTCCGGTCAGGACGAGCCCTCCCGCGCAGGCAAAAGCGGCCTGCTGCAACAGGGGCTGGTCGTCTTCAATGTGCACTGAAACAACGGTGCGCGTTCCGGCCCGCATCCGAATGCCACCGGATGCTGCCGAAGCCGGGCCATCCGGAGCGATTCACCCCTTGCACGAAACACCGCACCGGCAGGCTGATGCCCCATGCCGGCGCTTTTTGCAAGTTACGGCTTGGCAAATCAGCGTTGCAGGCAGCGGAAGAGGCACTGATGGCGAGCACCATGTCAGTGGATACCACTTGCTGCGGATGCTGCCGCTGCTTGCCCGGCAGCCATGTTCCCGGGGATGCGAGGTGGCACACACCTTTTCGCCATCACGCCTTGCACGTTTCTTCCAGCAGGCAGGCAAGGCGCACGAAGTCCTCCACCCCCAGCTCCTCTGCCCGGGCGGTTTCGGCAATGCCTGCCTGCGAAAGCAGCGGCAGGGGATCCACCAGCAGCTTCTTCAGGCTCTGGCGCAGCATCTTGCGCCGCTGGCCGAAGGCAGCGGCGGTGAGCCGCTCCAGCGTGGCCGGCTGGCGCGGGCAGGGGGGTGCCTTGGCAGGGGTGATCTGCACGATGGCCGAATGCACCTTTGGTGGTGGTGTGAAGGCCCGCGGCGGCACCTCGAACAGGATGCGCGCCCGGTTGCGCCATTGGCAGAGCACCGCCAGCCGCCCGTAAGCCTTCGTGCGTGGTGAGGCCGTGATGCGCTCGGCCACCTCGCGCTGGAACATCAGGGTGAGGGAACGCCAGAACGGCGGCCACGGTTCCGTGTTCAGCCATCCCGTCAACAGCGGCGTGGCAATGTTGTAGGGCAGGTTGGCGACGATCTTCAGTGGCAGCCCGGCCGCATGCGTGGCCGCCAGCGCCGGGTAATCCACGCCCAGTGCATCGGCATGGATGACCACAAGCCGCCCCGGCCAGCGCCCGGCGATCTCTTCCAGTGCCGGCAGGGCGCGCTCGTCGCGCTCGATGGCAATGACCTTCTCCGCCCCTTCCAGCAGCAGCGCCCGGGTAAGCCCGCCGGGGCCGGGGCCGACCTCGATGACGGCATGGCCGTCAAGGGGTGCGGCGGCACGGGCGATGCGCCGCGTGAGATTGAGATCGAGCAGGAAGTTCTGCCCCAGGTTCCTTTTCGCTCGCAGCCCCAGCCGGGCGATCACCTCGCGCAGCGGCGGCAGGTCGTCAGGCGTGGTGCTCATGCGCCGGACTCCACTGCACGGGCATCCGGGCAGGCAGGCGCAGAGCCGGCATCACGGGCATGATGTGCCATCTCTGCCGCCAGCTTCAGTGCGGCGACGAGGCTGTCTGCCCGCGCCCGCCCGCTGCCCGCAAGCTCCAGCGCCGTGCCGTGATCAGGCGATGTGCGCACGAACGGCAGCCCCAGCGTGGCATTCACGCCGCCGTGGAAGTCCAGCGTCTTCACCGGTATCAGCGCCTGGTCATGATACATGCACAGGGCGATGTCGTAGCGGGTGCGGGCCTCGGCGTGAAACATGGTATCCGCCGGCAGCGGGCCGATGACCTCGACGCCCGCGGCGCGCAGGCGTTCGATGGCCGGGATGATGACGCGCTGCTCTTCGTCTCCCATGCGCCCGCCTTCCCCGGCATGCGGATTGAGGCCACTCACCGCCAGCCGCGGGTGGTCGATGCCAAGGTAGCGCCGCAGATCCTGCGCCACGATCATGCCCTGCCGGAAAATGGCCTCCTCCGAGAGCCTTGCCGGCACTTCCCTGAGCGGAATGTGAATGGTAACGGGCACCGTGCGCAAGCCTTTCGCGGTGAGCATCATCACCGGCAGCGGGCGCTCGCGCAGGCTTCCGAGACGCTGCGCCAGCGCGGCCAGGTAGTCGGTATGCCCCTCGAAGTCGAACCCGGCCTCATACAGGCTTTCCTTCTGTATCGGCAGGGTAACCACGCCCCCCGCCTTGCCCCGCAGCGTCAGGGCCACCGCCTGCTCGATGCTGAACAGGACTGCCGCGGCATTCCGTGCCAGCGCCTGCCCCGGCGTGGCGTCGGTTTCGGGCATGCCGGGCGGGGTGAACACCGGCAGGGCATGCCTGAATGCCTCTGCCGCTTCATCGAAGTGGGCCAGCGTGGCGATGGGCACGTGCATGCCCAGCATGGCGGCGCGCGATTCCAGCAGTTCGGCCGGGCCGATGAAGCAGAAGGCAGGGCCATGTTCGCGCAGTTCCCGCCATGCCGTCAGGGCGATGTCCGGGCCGATGCCGCCCGGCTCGCCCATGCTGAGCGCCAGTGGTGCTGCCGGCTGCGCCGCACTGGAGCTGGTGTTTTCATCATTGCGTTTCATGGTGCCGACAATAAATGCTAGGATGAAGGATGTTAAGCGAAAGGCAATGCGCATGCGGCATGATGATGGCCAGGGCGAGTTTCATTTGTCCAGCTGGCTGGATGGCGTGGCCCATGCCGGATGACGTGGCCTCCCTGATGCAGGCAATGGATGGCTCATGGATCAGTTGCGAGGACAGCAGGAAGCAGGTGTTGCACCAGCAGATGACGATGCAGGGCCGCTGATGCCGGCGCAACCGCCCGCCTTGCCCGGCATGGCCAGCGTCGATGCGCTGGTGGAGCGCGTGCGCACCTACAATCCCGATTGTGATGCCGACCTGCTGCGCCGCGCCTATCACTGCGCCCGGCAGGCGCATGAGGGGCAGACGCGGGCATCCGGCGAGCCGTATATCACCCACCCGGTGGCGGTGGCCTGCATCCTTGCCGATCTGCGCATGGATGACGAGAGCATTGCCGCCGCCCTGCTGCACGACGTGGTGGAAGACACCGACCTGACGCTGGACGACCTGCGCGCCGAATTCGGCGAGCAGGTGGCCATGCTGGTGGAAGGGCTTACCAAGATCCGCCGGCTCGACCTGATCTCGCGCGAGGCGGCGCAGGCAGAGAACCTGCGCAAGTTCCTCATCGCCGTTACAAGGGACGTGCGCGTGCTCATCGTCAAGCTGGCCGACCGCCTGCACAACATGCGCACCCTGATGCACGTGCGCCCCGAAAAGCGCCGCCGCATTGCCCAGGAAACCATGGACATCTACGCCCCGCTGGCGGCACGCATGGGGCTGCATGCCATTCGCGAGGAGCTGGAGGACCTCGCCTTTGCCGAGCTGAACCCGGTGATGCGCGAGCGCATCCTGCAACGGCTGCAGCAGATCCGCCGCAAGCATGCCGACGTGGTGGAGATGATCCGCGGCGAGATAGAGGAGACGCTGGCAGCCCACGGCATCGAGGGAGCGGAGGTCAGTGGCCGCGAGAAGCAGCCGTTCTCCATCTGGCGCAAGATGCGGCAGAAGAAGCTGGAGCTGGCCCAGGTTACCGACATCCTGGCCTTTCGCATCATCGTCGATGAGGTCGATGACTGCTATCGCGCGCTGGGGGCGGTGCACCAGCGCTGGACACTGGTGCCGGGGCGGCTGAAGGACTACATCTCGGTGCCCAAGCGCAATGGCTACCAGTCCATCCACACCACCGTGCGCGGCCCCACCGGCGAGGCCATGGAGCTGCAGATCCGCACCCGCAAGATGCACGAGGTGGCGGAGCGCGGGGTGGCGGCGCACGGCCTTTACAAGGAGGCGCGCACGCAGGCGGAGAGCGAGGCCGGCTACGTGCCGCCGCGGGAGGTGCAGGAAACCTTCAAGTGGCTCAATGGCGTGGTGGAGGCGCTGGAATCGGGCCACACGCCGAAGGAGATCATCGAGCACGCCAAGCTGGAGCTGTTCACCGACCAGGTGTTCTGCTTCACGCCCGATGGCGACCTCATCGTGCTGCCGCGCGGGGCCACGGCCATCGACTTCGCCTACGCGGTGCATACCGACATCGGCAACTCCGCCGTCGGCTGCCGCATCAACAAGCGCCATGCATCGCTGCTCAGCCGCCTGAACAACGGCGACGAGGTGGAGATCATCACTTCCGAGGCCCAGAAGGTGCCACCGGAAGCATGGGAGAAGGTGGTGGCAACAGCGCGCGCCCGGGCTGCCATCCGCCGCGCCACCCGGCAGGCGCGCCGTGCCGAATACATCGGCCTGGGCGAGGAGATGCTGGAATACTGGCTGGCGCGCTTTGGCCGGCGCTATTCGCGCACGCTGGTGGCCGCTGCCTTTCCCAGGCTGGGCATGGAGACGGTGGAGGACGGGCTGGAGGCGCTGGGCCGTGGTGCGCTGCAGGTGGCGGAGGTGCTGCGCGCGCTGGGGCTTGACGAGCAGCAGGTTCAGGAAGCGGCAGAGCTGCCCGGCGTGCGCGCCACCGACATCGGCGGGCGCCTGCTGGACCGCGACGTGGTGATCGTGCGCGAGGCGCGCGATGCCCGCCTGAAGGAGAGGACATTGCCGATGGAGGTGGACATGTCCACCGGTGCGGTGCCCGGCGAGCGCATCATCGGCATTGTCGAGAAGGGGGTGGTGCGCATCTTTCCCAGTTTCTCCCGTGCGCTGGAGCGCTACGAGGATGCCGGTGATTATCGCTGGGTGGATCTGGGCTGGAACGAGCAGGCGCTGGCCGGGCGGCTGTTTCCGGCGCGCATCCGCGTGGTGGTGCACAACGAGGTGGGAGCGCTGGCGCAGGTGGCAGGCATCATCGGCGAGCATGGTGCCAACATCGAGAATCTGGTAATGACACACCGCGCCGCCGATCTCTACGATTTTGACATCGTCGTGGAGGTGCGCGATATCGAGCACCTGAACGAGATCCTCTTCGCCCTGCAGCAGGCTGACGTGGTGGTGCAGGCCGAGCGCATGGAAGGCGACCCGGAAGGGCAGCCTTGTGCCACCACTTGTGCCACCTCTGCAGGAGGTGGGGAATCGGCGACAGGCGTATCATCCGGGTGATGGCGGTGCGCCGGAGGATGATGGTGCGCCGGAGGATGATGGTGCGCCGGGGGATGGTGCTGTTGTTCATGCGTTGACGGAAGACCGGAACCGGATGTTCGCGAGACGAGAAAAACCGGGGGTGCTGCGCCGGCTCTGGCATTTCCTGTTTCCGCCGGGGGGCTTGCGGCGGGCGTGGATGTATATCTGGTGCCGCACCAAGCGGCTGTCGGATTCGCCCCATGCCATTGCCGTCGGCTTTGCCGCCGGGGCCTTTGTTTCGTTCACGCCGTTCATCGGCTTTCACTTCATCCTGGCGGGACTGCTGGCGTGGTTCCTGCGCGGTTCCATCCTTGCCTCGGCGCTGGGCACCGGCGTGGGCAACCCGCTGACGTTCCCCTTCATGTGGTGGGCCACCTACAACCTGGGCGGGTTGATGCTGGGCTATGACCTGAAGAGCGACATCACCATCCACCTGCCCGAGGGGTTCTGGATGTTGCTGTTCACCCACCCCGGCGCCTTCGTGCATCATTTCTGGGAGGCCATGGGGCCGATCATCGTGCCGATGATGGTTGGGGCAGTGCCCATTGGCGGCGTGGTGGCGCTGGGCATCTATTTCCTCGTGCTGAAGGCCGTGCGCAGCTATCAGTGCCGCCGCCGCGAACGCCTGCAGGCCCGCCGCCAGCAACTGCAGCGGCAGGCAGCAGAGTAGGGCACAGGCACCGCGTGGTCCGTGCAGTTCCTGGCAATCTGTTGCCAGGGCCTTGCGATTTGCTCGAACCGGAAATGAGGCCCTGCCGGCACCGGGCCGTGCCCTGCTGAGCCAGCAGGACGCCTTGTTTTTTCTTCACGTTCGCATCGGCAAGTGCAGGCAAAAGGCCCTTTGCGCACATTCCCGCCTGAAAGAGCGGCTGCGGTTGCTCTCAGGCCTTCTTGCGCGCGGTGCGCCTGCCGCCCTTGCCCTTCGCTGTGGCCTTCTGCGCCAGCAGCTCCACGGCCTGCTCGGCGGTGATGTCTTCCGGCGCGATGTCCTTCGGGATGGTGGCGTTGATGCGCTTCCACTTCACGTAAGGCCCGTAGCGCCCGCTCAGCACCTCCATCGCGCCGCCTTCCGGGTGCTCGCCGAGGCTCTTGATGACCTGCCGGCCGGACTTCGCTTCCTTCTGCGCGATCAGGTCAACGGCGCGGTTGATGCCGATGGTGAACACGTCCTCCACCGACGGCAGGTTGGCGAAGGTGCGCTTGTGCTGCACGTAGGGGCCATAGCGCCCGATGTTGGCGAGGATCGGCTCGCCGGTCTCCGGGTGCCGGCCCACCTCGCGCGGCAGTGAGAGCAGCTTCAGCGCGTAATCGAGGTCAACGTCCATCGGGTCAACACCCTTCGGCACCGAGGCGCGTTTCGGCTTCTCCTTCGCGCCTTCCTCCTGCTCGCCGAGCTGCACATAGGGGCCGAAGCGCCCCTTGGGAAACAGATACACCGGCAGGCCGCTGTCCGGATCCTCGCCCAGCAGCACCTGGTCGGGGGCAACGCCCGTTCCGTCCGCTCCTTCCTGCACCGCCTCCTCGCCGGAGAGCGGGCGCGTGTAGCGGCATTCGGGATAGTTGGAGCAGCCGATGAAGGCACCGAACCTGCCCACCTTCAGCGACAGGGTGCCGGTGCCGCAGGCGGGGCAGGTGCGGTTCGGCTCGCCGTTCTCGTCCTTCGGGAAGATGTAGGGGCCAAGCTGCCCGTTCAGTGCCTCCAGCACGTCGGTCATGCGCACGCCGGCGGCCTTGTCCACGGCCTCGCGGAACTCCTGCCAGAAGTCGCGCAGCAGCGCCTTCCAGTTGGCCTCGCCGCGGGCGATGCTGTCCAGCTTGTCCTCCAGCGAGGCGGTGAAGTCATAGGCCACGTAGCGCGGAAAGAAGCTTTCCAGAAAGGCGGTAACGAGCTGGCCGCGATCCTCCGGCACCAGCCGCTTCTTCTCCACTTTCACGTAGCCGCGCTCTTTGAGGATCTTCAGGATGGAGGCATAGGTGGAAGGCCGGCCAATGCCCAGCTCCTCCATCTTCTTCACCAGCGAGGCCTCGGTGTAGCGCGGCGGCGGCTCGGTGAAGTGCTGCTTCGCCTCCACCTTGTCCAGCGTCAGCGCCTCGCCCTCATGGATCTCCGGCAGGCGCTTGTCGTCATCGTTTTCCGCCTCGTCATCAACACCTTCGCGATAGAGCTTCAGAAAGCCGTCGAACTTCAGCACCTGCCCGGTGGCGCGCAGGCCATAGGTCTTGCCGTCGGCAGCGCGGGCGTCGATGTCCACGGTGGTGCGCAGGAATTCCGCCGGCTGCATCTGCGAGGCCACGGTGCGCTTCCAGATGAGGTCGTAGAGCTTCCACTGCTCCGGCTCCAGCGCGCCCTTCAACTGCTCCGGCGTGCGCTTCGGATCGGTGGGGCGGATGGCTTCGTGCGCTTCCTGGGCGTTGCGCACCTTCGTCCTGTATTGCCGCGGCTTCTCCGGCAGGTAGCGCTCGCCGAACTGTTCGCTGATGAGGTCGCGCGCCGCAGCAATGCCCTCCGGTGCCAGGTGCACCGCGTCGGTGCGCATGTAGGTGATCAGCCCCACCGTCTCGCCGCCGATGTCCACGCCCTCATACAGGCGCTGGGCGATGCGCATGGTGTGCTCCGGGGCGAATCCGAGCTTGCGCGAGGCCTCCTGCTGCAGGGTCGAGGTGGTAAACGGCGGCGCCGGATTGCGCTTCGCCGGCTTCGCCTCCACCCTGGCGACCGTGTATTGCGCAGCCTGAAGCGCATCGCGGATGGCCCGTGCCTGCTCCTCGTTGGCAATGTCGAGCTTCTGCACCCGCTTGCCGTCGATGCCGAACAGCCGCGCCGTGAAGCCTTCCTCACGCGGGGTCTTCAGCAGCGCTTCCAGCGTCCAGTATTCCTGCGGGCGGAAGCTCTCGATCTCCCATTCGCGCTCCGCCACCAGCCTCAGCGCCACTGACTGCACGCGCCCCGCCGACCGCGCTCCGGGCAGCTTGCGCCACAGCACCGGCGAGAGGGTGAAGCCAACGAGGTAATCCAGCGCCCGGCGCGCCAGGTAGGCCTCCACCAGGTGCTCGTCGATGCCGCGCGGGTTCTTCATCGCCTCGGCGATGGCCGAGGGCGTGATGGCATGAAACACCACCCGCGCGATGTCCTTGTCATCCAGCAGGCCCTTGTCCTTCAGGATCTCCAGCACGTGCCAGGAGATGGCCTCGCCCTCGCGGTCCGGGTCGGTGGCCAGCAGCAGCCGGTCGGCTCCCTTCAGGGCGCGGGCGATGGCGTCGATGTGCTTCCTCGAGCCGGGGCTGATCTGCCACTTCATGGCGAAGTCGTGCTCCGGATCCACCGAGCCGTCCTTCGGCGGCAGGTCGCGCACGTGGCCGAAGGAGGCCAGCACCTGGTAGTCGCGCCCCAGATACTTGTTGATGGTCTTTGCCTTGGCTGGCGATTCGACGATGACGAGTGCGCTCATGAGACAACCGGAAATTGTTGCATTTGCATTGGCGGGGCAGGTGCGGCCCCGCCCGGATGACCTCAAGGACATAGAGGCGCGCCGATGGGCTGGCAAGCCCCGGCAATTTTTTGCCTGTTGAAGAAATGGCTGCAGGCAGGCGCGAACGCGGGGTTTTGCTTTTGCCGGCCGATGGGCTATCCATGCAGCGAGTCGCAGACAATTCCCGACGAAACCCTTGCTACCGGAGAACGATCAGCCATGAAGGATCCCGTCGAGCAGCTCGAGACGCTGAACGCCCTGGTGCCGATGGTGGTGGAGCAGACCGCCCGCGGCGAGCGCGCCTATGACATCTACTCGCGCCTGCTGAAGGAGCGCATCATCTTCATCACCGGGCCAATCGAGGATCACATGTCCACCCTGGTGGTGGCGCAGCTTCTGTTCCTGGAGGCGGAGAACCCGAAGAAGGAGATCGCCATGTACATCAACTCGCCCGGCGGCGTCGTTACCTCCGGGCTGGCGATCTACGACACCATGCAGTTCATCAAGCCGCCGGTGTCCACCACCGTCATCGGCCAGGCAGCCTCCATGGGCTCGCTGCTGCTGGCCGCCGGCGAGGCCGGCATGCGTTTCGCCCTGCCCAACGCGCGCATCATGGTGCATCAGCCCTCCGGCGGCGTGCAGGGGCAGGCGGCGGACATCGAGCGCCACGCCAAGGAGATCCTGGAGCTGCGTGATCGGCTCAACCGCATCTACCACAAGCACACCGGCATGCCGCTGAAGCAGATCGAGGAGCTGCTCGATCGCGACACCTTCCTCACCGCCGAGAAGGGCAAGGAGCTGGGGCTGGTGGACGAGGTGATCGAGAAGCGCCCGGCGGCGGAGCAGGCGCAGGGCTGAGCAACTGGGCAGCCTTGTGCCCGGCTGGCCGGAGGCAAGGCGCGGCTCCATGCCGCGTGGCAGCGCCGATACCGCTTTGCGGAATGCCCTGCACGCCTTGCTTTGCCGCGGCGTCAAGCCTTGCTTAACCTTCGCGGCGCATGCTTGAAACTGCATGGTGGAAGGTGATTCCATCATGAATCTGCGCAGGCGTGCAGGCGGTGCGCGCAAGGGGCGGGGGCACTGATCGGCAGGCGGGAAACGGGCTTGCAGCGGCGCGCTTCCTGGCCTAGCTTGCAAGGTGTGGTATCGTGTTTCGGGTGCCTGCAGGCGCTCGCGGGATGCCGCCGAAAGTCCGGGTTGGCCCGGCCAGGAGGAAGGACGAGGAAGCCTCATGAGCAACGAGAAGGACGACAAGAACATCCTCTTCTGCTCGTTCTGCGGCAAGAGCCAGCACGAGGTGCGCAAGCTCATCGCGGGCCCGACGGTGTTCATCTGCGACGAGTGTGTCGAGCTGTGCATGGACATCATCCGCGAGGAGAACAAGACGCAGCTCTCCAAGTCGGCTGACGGCGTGCCGACGCCGGAAGAGATCTTCAAGGTGCTCAACGACTACGTCATCGGCCAGGAACGCGCCAAGCGCATCCTCGCCGTGGCCGTGCACAACCACTACAAGCGCCTGAAGCACAAGGAGAAGGGCCACGAGGACGTGGAGCTGGCCAAGTCCAACATCCTGCTCGTGGGGCCCACCGGCTGCGGCAAGACGCTGCTGGCGCAGACGCTGGCGCGCATCCTTGACGTGCCCTTCACCATGGCCGACGCCACCACGCTGACCGAGGCCGGCTACGTCGGCGAGGACGTGGAGAACATCATCCTGAAGCTGCTGCAGGCTGCCGACTACAACGTCGAGAAGGCGCAGCAGGGCATCGTCTACATCGACGAGATCGACAAGATCACGCGCAAGTCCGACAATCCCTCCATCACCCGCGACGTGTCGGGCGAGGGCGTGCAGCAGGCGCTGCTGAAGCTGATGGAAGGCACGGTGGCAAGCGTGCCGCCGCAGGGCGGGCGCAAGCATCCGCAGCAGGAGTTCCTGCAGGTGGATACCACCAACATCCTGTTCATCTGCGGTGGTGCCTTCGCCGGGCTGGACAAGATCATCGCCCGGCGCTTCGACAAGTCCGGCATCGGTTTCGGTGCCGAGGTGAAGGAGCAGGACCAGCGCTCCACCGGCGAGATCCTGAAGGACCTGGAGCCGGAGGACCTGCTGCGCTTCGGTCTCATTCCGGAGTTCGTGGGTCGCCTGCCGGTGGTCGCCACGCTGGAGGACCTGGACGAGGAAGCGCTGGTGAAGATCCTCACCGAGCCGAAGAACGCGCTGGTGAAGCAGTATCAGCGCCTGTTCGAGATGGAAGATGTGAAGCTCACCTTCACCAGGGATGCGCTCACCGCCATTGCGCGCAAGGCCATCGAGCGCAAGACCGGCGCGCGCGGGCTGCGCTCCATCATGGAGAACATCCTGCTGGATACCATGTTCGACCTGCCCTCCATGCAGGGCGTGGAAGAGGTGGTCATCTCCGCGGAGGTGGTGCAGGGCGAGGCCAAGCCGCTGCTCATCTACGCCGACAAGGGCGAGGAAGAGGCGGAAAGCTCGGCCTCGGCATGA
>JALSGQ010000086.1 GCA_026982665.1 Hyphomicrobiales bacterium
TGGCGAGCGAGCTGCGATGCGCGCATGCTTGCCGTGGCAGTGCCACGTGGCCCGACAGGTGAAAAGCTTGTCATCTGCACTTGGCAGCTCATGCTGCCCGCTTGAAAATGCCCGCGAATGTTCCCATCTGCCAACCTGACGCAATGGTCCTGGAAGGGCAGGGCGGCAGCGCGGTTTTGCAGCCATGACAACTTCTGGTGCAAAACGCGGAACCGGAACTGGCATGCACGTGCGCAACGGGCCATACTGAAACCATGATTCTCCTGGCGCATGGTGTTGCGGCCGCAGAGCTGTCAGGATGACACATTGCCATCAACAGGGCCTCGAGGCCGCAGGCACAGGCCGCTGCTGCGCAAGCGCCGCAGCCCGACAGGCCGGAAAGGAAGCAAGGCTGATATCATGACGGACAATCCCATCGACTTCGAAAAGGACATGAACGAGACGCCGGAGCGGCTGCCCGTGCTGCCGCTGCGCGACATCGTGGTCTTTCCGCACATGGTGGCACCGCTGTTCGTGGGGCGCGAGCGCTCCATCAGGGCGCTGGAGGAGGCCATGGCGCGCGGGCGGCGCATCCTGCTGGTGGCGCAGAAGGATCCGGCAGACGACAACCCCGGCACCGACGACATCTACCGCGTCGGCACCATTGCCTCCATCATGCAGCTGCTGAAGCTCCCCGACGGCACCGTGAAGGTGCTGGTGGAAGGCGGGCCGCGGGCGCGCATCAGGGAATATGTGCGCACCGATGACTTCTTCGAGGCCGATGCCGAGCTGATCGAGGAAACCCAGGGCGACGAGCGCGAGACGGAAGCGCTGGCGCGCACCGTGGTGGATCAGTTCAAGACCTACGTGAAGCTCAACAAGAAGGTGCCGCAGGAGGCCATCGAGGCGGTTTCGCAGGTGGAGGAGCCGGGCAAGCTGGCCGACACCGTGGCCGCACACCTGGCCGTGAAGCTGCCTGACAAGCAGGAGATCCTCGAGATCGCCGACATCACCGAGCGGTTGCAGAAGGTCTTCACCGTGATGGAGGGCGAAATCTCCGTCATGCAGGTGGAGAAGCGCATCCGCTCGCGCGTCAAGAAGCAGATGGAGAAGACCCAGCGCGAGTATTACCTGAATGAGCAGATGAAGGCCATTCAGAAGGAGCTGGGCGGCGAAGGCGAGGACGAGCTGGCCGAGCTGGAAGAGAAGATAAAGAAGACGAAGCTCACGAAGGAAGCGCGCGAGAAGGCCGAAGCCGAGCTGAAGAAGCTCAGGCAGATGTCGCCGATGTCGGCGGAGGCCACAGTGGTGCGCAACTATCTCGACTGGCTGCTGTCGCTGCCCTGGGGCAAGTGCTCGCGCGTGAAGAAGGATCTCGACTACGCGCAGAAGGTGCTGGATGCCGACCATTACGGCCTGGAGAAGGTCAAGGAGCGCATCATCGAGTATCTTGCCGTGCAGCAGCGCACCAACAAGCTGCGCGGGCCCATCCTGTGCCTCGTCGGCCCGCCGGGCGTGGGCAAGACCTCGCTGGCGCGCTCCATTGCCAGGGCCACGGGCCGCAAGTTCGTGCGCATGTCGCTGGGTGGCGTGCGCGACGAGGCGGAGATCCGTGGTCATCGCCGCACCTACATCGGCTCCATGCCGGGCAAGGTCATCCAGTCCATGAAGAAGGCGGGCACCTGCAACCCGCTGTTCCTGCTGGACGAGATCGACAAGATGGGCATGGATTACCGCGGCGACCCGGCAGCGGCGCTCTTGGAGGTGCTGGATCCGGAGCAGAACAGCACCTTCATGGATCACTACCTGGAGGTGGAATACGACCTGTCCAACGTCATGTTCGTAACCACCGCCAACACGCTGAACATTCCGGCCCCGCTGCTGGACCGCATGGAGCTGATCCGCATCGCCGGCTACACGGAAGACGAGAAGATGGAGATCGTCAAGCGCCACCTGCTGCCCAAGGCGCTGAAGAGCCACGGGCTGAAGAAGGGCGAGTTCTCCATCTCCGACGAGGCGCTGCTGGATGTCATTCGCCTCTACACGCGCGAGGCCGGCGTGCGCAACCTGGAGCGCGAGATCAACAAGCTCACCCGCAAGGCGGTGAAGGAGCTGGTAACCGACAAGCGCAAGAAGAAGGTGCGCATCACCCGCCGCAACCTGGAGAAGTTCCTCGGCGTGCCGCGCTTCCGCTTCGGCGAGATGGAGGAGGAGGATCAGGTCGGCGTGGTTACCGGGCTGGCGTGGACGGAGGCCGGCGGCGAGCTGCTGACCATCGAGGCCGTGGACATGTATGGCCGCGGCAAGATGACGGTAACGGGCAACCTGCGCGACGTGATGAAGGAGTCCATCGCTGCCGCCTCGTCCTACGTGAAGTCCCGCGCGCCGCAGTTCGGCATCAGGCCGACGGTGTTCGAGAAGAAGGACATTCACGTGCACGTGCCGGAGGGCGCAACGCCTAAGGATGGGCCGTCTGCCGGCATTGCGATGGTAACCGCCATCGTCTCCGTGCTCACCGGCATCCCGGTGCGGCGTGATGTGGCCATGACCGGCGAGATCACCCTGCGCGGGCGGGTGCTGCCCATCGGCGGGCTGAAGGAGAAGCTGCTGGCGGCCCTGCGTGGCGGCATCAGGAAGGTGCTGATCCCGGAAGACAACGTGAAGGACCTGGCCGAGATTCCGGACAACGTGAAATCACGGCTGGAGATCGTGCCGGTGAAGCACGTTGATCAGGTCATCGAGCAGGCGCTGGTGAAGAAGCCGGAGCCGATCGAATGGTCGGAAGAGGACGAGTGCCCGCCACCCGCCGCCTCTGCGGAAGAAGGCAGCAAGGGCGTGGCGCAGGCGCACTGAGCGCGGCGCTGCCCGTGGCCCATGGGCTGCCGCGCGACAAGCTCCGGGGTATGCTTGCAAGATGCCGTGAGAGGCACAGGCCAGCACCTTGTCCGGGCATGAAAGCCCCCGTCCCTGAAGGGCGGGGGCTTTTCGTTCGTGATTCTGCCATCGGCAACTGGCAACGGGGCAGGCGCGCCTGCCTCAATCTTGCGCGCTGCCACCGGTATTGCTGGCGGCGGCATCAAGCACGCTGGTGGCGTCATTGCACAGGTAGTCGAGGAACTGCTGTGCCGCCAATGACAGGCGGCGGCCCTTCAGGTGCACGGCATACCACTTGCGCCGCAGTGGAAAGTGCTCCACGTCCAGCACCACCACATCGCCAGCGGTCAGCGCCCGTTCAATGGCATGCCGTGGCAACACGGAAACGCCCAGCCCGGCCAGCACCGCCTGCTTTACCGCCTCGGTGGAGCCCAGCTCCATTGCCGGGCGCACGGAAAGGCCATGCTCCGCCAGCAGCGTTTCCACCGCCAGCCGCGTGCCGGAGCCGGGTTCGCGCATGAGAAAGCGCTCTTCCGTCAGGGCCTTCAGCGGAATCCTGCCCTGCCGCACGGCCAGCGGATGCGTGCTGGCAACCGCCACCACCAGGTCATTGTCCAGGAAGGCATGGGCCACCACGTCCAGCTCCTGCGGTGCTCGGCCCATGATGATGAGGTCATCGCTGCCGTTGCGCAGCCGCTCGATCACCTGCGTGCGATTGGTAACGGAGAGGAACGGCTCCACCCGCGGATAACGCTTGATGAAGGCACCCAGCAGGCGCGGCAGGAAATAGGTGGCGGTGGTAACGCTGGCAATGCGCAGGTCCCCCTGCACCTCGCCTTTCAACGAGGTGGCCAGCTCGCCCAGCATGCCGGTGCGGGCGATGATGTCGCACGCCACTTCATAGACCTTGCGGCCGTCGGCCGTCAGCCGCACCTCGCGCCCCACCTGCTCCAGCAGGGTCAGCTCCAGCTGCTCGCACAGCTTGCTGATCTGCATGGAAACGGTGGGCTGGGTTACGTGCAGCTCCCGCGCCGCTGCGGTGAAGCTGCCCAGCCGTGCCACGGCCTCGAAAATCTGCAGCTGGCGCAGGGTGATGCGCGAGGCCATGCGGGATGCGGGAGATGAGGTCATGGATCACGCATTCCAGAATGTGAATGAAATCTATGCGTCTGATAGATTGAACCATTTTCCCTTTTATGCCAAGAGATGGCAGGCTGTCCACCGCTGCCGGGTTGCAGGACCTGCAAGATGCCACGCATTGCCTGCCGGTTTGCCCGGTGGATCAGCTGGTGAGGCTGCAACAGGCAACCGCCAGCATGTCGAGGCTGCTCTCGGTGGTGTGCCTCTGATGCCCAATGGCAGAAAATTCCGGGAAACGCTCATGAAATGGCAGCGCGCAGAATGGGGGCTGCACCGCATCCGAAGTAGCTGAGGCGCGCTGCCCGGGCTGCATCGGGCGTATGGCTCGGCTTGCGTGCTCCTTGTTCTCTTTCTTTCATGCACGTGCCCCGCAGGTTCCGGGGCTGGATTTCCTTTCAAACGGGCGTTCCGGAAGCCATGAAAATCGACCTGCAACGCATCTTTCCCTTTCTGCGCTGGTTCCCGATGACGCGGGAGGGCATCCGCGCCGACCTCATGGCCGGCATCACCGTGGCGCTGCTGCTGGTGCCGCAGAGCATGGCCTATGCGCAGCTGGCCGGGTTGCCGGTGGTGTATGGGCTGTATGCCTCCATCGTTCCGGTCATCGTCGCCTCGCTGTGGGGGTCGTGCAGCCAGCTGCACACCGCGCCGGTGGCCATGCTTTCCATGATGTCGGCGGCGGCGCTGGTGCCGTTCGCCACCATGGGTACGGATCAGTTCATTGCCCTGTCCATCATGCTTGGCCTCATGGTGGGGGTGATGCGGCTGGCGCTGGGGCTGGCGCGCATGGGCTTCGTCGTCAACTACATCTCGGCACCGGTGCTGGTGGGCTTCACCAATGCCGCCGCGCTCATCATCGGCCTGTCGCAGCTCAACAAGATCATCGGCGTGCCGTTTCCGCGTTCCGACGACTATCTCTCCGACCTTGCCGGCGTGGTGATGCAGATCACCGAGGTGCACTGGCCGACGCTGGCGTTTGCCATCGGTGCCTATGTCGTCATCAGGCTCACCGACCGCTTCGTGAAGATCGTGCCGGGCGTGCTGGTGGCGGTGGTGCTGGCCACGGTTGTCAGTGCCGCCATTGGCTACGAGCGCAAGGAGACGGTGCCGCTGGATGCGCTTGACCCCGGCCCGGCCCGCGAGCTGGTGCTGAAATATGCCCAGACGCGCGCGGTGATGAGCGAGATGAAGCAGGAAATCTCGGCCAAGAACGCCGAGATCCACAAGCTGAAGCAGGAAAGGAGCGAGGAGAACGCGCTGAAGATCGCCCGTATCGAGGGCGAGATTGTTGCCATCGAGCATGAACTGAAGGTGCTGCGCGACCAGAACAACCGGCGGCGCATCGAATTGAACAAGGTGCGCTTCGAGCGCGCCGAGCTGGATGACGGATCGGTGCGCTTCTATGCGCGGGATGCAGTGCCGCAAGGGGTGAAGACGGATGGCCGCACGTGGCATTTCGATGCCGTGGGTGATGGCAGGCTCACGTTCTCGTCCGGTGGTGCGGTGGTGGGCACGATCCCGCAGGGGCTGCCGGAATTCTCCGTGCCCAGCATCGACTTCGAGGTCATGTTCATGCTGTTGCCGGCAGCCTTCGTCATGGCCATGATCGGCTTTCTCGAGGCCATGTCCATCTCCAAGGCCATCGCGCTGAAGACCAAGCAGCGCGTGGACATCAACCAGGAGCTGGTGGGGCAGGGGCTGGCCAACATTGCCGGCAGCTTCTTCAACTCGTTCACCGTCAGCGGTTCCTTCTCGCGCTCGGCGCTGGCCGCCAAGCTGGGGGCGCAGACGGGCCTGTTCGCCATCGTCAGTGCATTGGCCGTGGTGCTGGCGCTGCTGTTCTTCACGCCCTATCTCTACCACCTGCCGCAGGCGGTGCTGGCAGTCATCGTGATGATGGCGGTGTTCGGCCTGGTGCGGGTGCGGCCGCTGGTGCAGGCCTGGCGCATCGACAAGGTGGGCGCGGCCATTGGCGTCATCACCTTTGCAGCCACCCTGCTCATGGCCCCGGCCATCGCCAATGGCATCCTGGTGGGCGTGGTGCTGACGCTGCTGGCCTTCGTCATTCGCACCATGCGCCCGCGCTCGGAAGTGCTGGGCATCGACAGCGACGGCATTCTCAAGGGCATCAAGGCGCACAACCTCAAGCCGCCAAGCGAGAAGTTCGTGCTGCGCCGCTATGATGGTGCCATCATGTTTGCCAACGCCGCCTATTTCGAACGCGTCATCATCAACACGCTGGCGGCCTTTCCCAAGGCGAAGACCATCGTCATCGTTGGCGGCGGCGTGAACTGGATCGATGCCAGTGGCGAGGAGAAGATTCGCGAAATGGCCGAGAAGCTGCGCGAGCAGGGCGTAACGCTGGCCTTCAGCAGTCTCAAGCAGCAGGTGAAGGAGGCGTTCGACCGCTCCGGCCTTACCGATGTCATCGGCCCGGAAAACATCTATACCAGCAAGAACGGCGCGCTGAAGGCGCTTATGCAGCGCTACGAAAGCGGCGAAGACGAAGGCGGGAACGAGGCGCGCGGAGCGGATACCTCATCTGGCAGCGCCCGGCAGCAGGCGGATTCTGCTGCCGGCAAGGGTGCTGATGGCAAGATGGCAGCTGGCGATGACACGGGCGGCGATGACGCGCGTGGCAAGGCGCCGCCGGCCTCCGCCAGGCCAGCTACCTGACCAGCATTGACAGATGGATGGGCCGGATGTGGCTGGTTGCATGGATGCATTCATGCGGCTGCCACATTTGGCCTGTTTGCGTGTGATGGGGGGCAGTCGAAGCAATCGGGAAAAGCGGGGAACGTTGATGCTGAAAACCTCGAACATCTTGCGCCGCGATCCGCTGGCTGGTGGTGATGCGTGGGCCATGAAGCATCGCAGCGGCTGGCTTGCCGGTGCGGCACTGATTTTTTCCGCCATGGCTGCGGATGCCTCGGAAGCGCTGCGGATGTGCAGCCAGAAGGCGGCGGAATGCCGGGCAGGGGGCGGCTCTGCACAGCAGTGCCAGGCGGTGGTGGATTCCTGCATGAGCGACAACGCCTGCGAGGAAGTTTACATGAGCTGCCTTGAGCTGATGGAGCTGGAAGAGAACCTCACCGAGGAAGCCTGCCGGCAGAAGCGCCAGCAATGTGTGCAGGGGCGCGCGCGCTGAGGTTGTTGTGCGGCACACGTGCCCGTTGTTATCCTCCATGCCATGCCACGGATGCGTTGGTGATTCTGCTGGCGCGTTGCATGATGGAGCTGAGGGCATGGCAGGAATGGATGACAGGGAACAGGAAAGGCAGCGCATGACGGAAAACGGGCAAGACAATCCGGCTGCATCTGCCCCAAGGGCGGCAGAATTGAGCAGGAGCGGCACGGTGGCAGCACAATCCCCGAACGGGATGGGGCAGACACTCGACATAAGCTGGAGCGAGCCGAAAGGCTTCATCTGGCTGTCGGTGAAGAACTTCCTGCTGAGCGTGCTCACGCTCGGCATCTATTATTTCTGGGGCAAGGTGGCGGTGCGCCGGCGCATCTGGCATGCCATCCGCATCAATGGCGAACCACTGGAATACACCGGCACCGGAAAGGAGCTGCTGCTGGGATTTGTCATTGGCATGGGGCTGCTGCTGGCGGGCATTATCGTCTATGCCGTCATTATCTGGATGCTGTTTGGCGAGAATGCCGCCAATGACCTGTTCTTCACGCCCGTATACCTGGTGCTGTTCTGGCTCACCGGGGTGGCCATCTATCGTGCCCGGCGCTACCGGCTGCGGCGCACCCGCTGGCGCGGCATCCGCGGCACCATGAGCGGTTCGGCTGCCGGCTTCGCCAATGTCTGGGCAGGCACCTTCGTGCTGGTGCCGCTTACCCTGGGCTGGGCATCCCCGTGGCGGCAGGTGGTGCTCAGCCGCCGCCTGACCGACGAAACGCGCATCGGCTCTGCTGCCTTGCGCTTTTCGCCACAGGCCTCTGCCGCGGCGCTGTATCCGGCATTCGCATGGATGTGGGTGGCCAGCGTGCTGACCGTGCTGCTGTTCATCGGCTTCATCATGTCGTCGGCAATGACGAGCATGATGCCTCTGACTGCAGGAGATGCCAGCGACACCGGCGCTATCGGCTGGAGCTTCGGCATCATGGGCGTGTTGCTGCTGCTGGCCGGGCTGGCAGCGGTTTACCTGTCGCTGCGCTACCATGCCGTGCAACTGAACTGGCTGGCGCGGCAGACGCACCTGCACAATGGCCACTTCACGTTGAACTTCCAGCCCGGCGACCTGTTTCGGCTGGTGGTGGGAAATGCGCTCATCCTGCTGTTTTCCTTCGGCATCCTGCTGCCGGTGGTGCAGAAGCGGTTGGCCCGCCATTTCGTCGAGAGCCTGGGATTCGAAGGCACGGTTGACCTCGCTGCCATCGCCCAGGCTGACGATGCGCTGGAAAAGACCGGCGAGGGACTGGCGGAGATATTCGATATCGATCCGTTGTGATGCGGCCATTGCACCCGCTGCAACACAGGTGGGGCGGGCGTTGTGCGGAGGTTGGCAGGAATGGCGGCACAGGTATTCGATGCCACGCTTTCCGATGGGCGCTCGGCAGCAGCCGTCAGCGTGCGGGTATGGGCGGAGAGGGAAGGGTTGCGCATCAGCTTGCCGTCGGGGCAGTCAGCCGCCAGCCCGTCCGTTCCCCTGTTCTGGCCATATGATGCGCTCACCGGCAACGGCCCGCTGCTGAAGGGCGAGCCGGTGTTGCTGGGCCATCGCGACCATCCCGGCACCAGGCTGACCATCGATGCCGCCATTCTGCCCCTGTTGCTGGAGCGCGCGCCGCACCTTTCCGGGCGCCGGCAGGTCATGCGCCTGGCCGTGCCCGTGGTGTTGGCTATGTTGCTGGTTGGCGGGGTATTGGCATGGCTGTGGTTTTCCACCTTTTCCGTGGCGCGGGTGGTGGCCGGCATGCTGCCGCCGGAGCTGCATCAGGCACTGGGGCGTGCCGTGGTGCATGACATGAGCAACGGAAAAGTGTGTGCCGATCCGGACGGGGTGGCGGCGCTGAACACCCTGCTGCTGAGGGTGGTGGGGGAGCGTCAGCAGATGGATGATTATCACGTTCTTGCTGCCCGCCTGGGCATGATCAATGCCTTTGCCGCACCGGGCGGGCACGTGGTGCTGGCAAGGGAACTGCTGGAGTTTGCCGAATCTGCGGAGGAAGTGGCCGGTGTGCTGGCGCACGAGCTGGGGCACGCGGACATGCGGCATGCCGAAGCGGGGCTGGTGCGTGCGCTGGGGCTGTCTGTGGTGGGCATGCTGGTGTTTGGCGATTCCAACATTGGCGGGCTGGTGCTGCTGCTGACGCAGATGCGCTTTTCCAGGCAGGCAGAGCTCGAGGCAGACGAGGCTGCCATCCACAGGCTGCGTGCCGCCGGCATAGACCCGGCGGCACTGGCCCGGTTCTTCGAGCGCCTGCAACGCAAGATGGGCGCGGATGAACAGGGCGAATCGGCACTGGCGGCATTGTTTCGGACGCACCCGCCCACGCGCGAGCGCATGCGGGCTCTCAAGCGCGCCGCCCTGCCACCGGAGCAGGCACGCTCGCCGTTGAGCAGGCGGGAGTGGCAGGCATTGCGCAACATCTGTGCCCACACCGCACCGGTGCAGGAAATG
>JALSGQ010000087.1 GCA_026982665.1 Hyphomicrobiales bacterium
GCGATGACGAGCTGGGCAATGCGCATGCCGCGCCTGACGACAAACGGCTGCTGCCCAAGGTTGACGAGGATGACGCCAATCTCGCCCCGATAATCGGCATCGATGGTGCCGGGGCTGTTCAGACAGGTGATGCCGTGCTTCAACGCCAGCCCGGAACGTGGCCGCACCTGCGCCTCGAACCCTTCCGGCAGGGCGATGGCGATACCGCTGGGCACCAGCGCCCGCTCGCCCGCCGCCAGTGTCAGCGGAGCATCTTCCGCCAGCGCCGCGCGCAGGTCCATGCCGGCAGCCCCGGCGGTTTCATACGCAGGCAACGGCAGCTCTGCCGCATGCGGCAGGCGCATGATGCGCACCCGCACCGCCAGCGGCTGCCCGCCATTGTCCTGCGCCTCGCGCATCCTTCATCCACCCGCAGCGGCCACGATCCGCGGCAGCATCAAATCATCAGTGATGCAGCACTTCCTTGCGCACGATGTTGCCCTGCGCATCCAGCTCGTAAAGGATGGGCACACCGGTTTCCAGCTCCAGCTTCAGCACCTCTTCCGGCTTCAGCTTCTCCAGCCACATGATGATGGCGCGCAGGGAATTGCCGTGTGCCGACACCAGCACGCTTTCCCCTTTCTCCACCTTCGGCAGGATGTGCTTCTGGAAGTAGGGAACGGCCCGCGCGGCGGTATCCTTCAGGCTCTCGCCCCCCGGTGGCGGCACGTCATAGGAGCGCCGCCATATGTGCACCTGCTCCTCGCCCCATTTCCTGCGCGCATCGTCCTTGTTCATGCCCACGAGGTCGCCATAGTCGCGTTCGTTCAGGGCCTTGTCGCGGGTGATGGGAATATCCGCCTGGTCCAGGTCCTGCAGGATGATGTCCAGCGTGCGCTGGGCGCGGATGAGGTCGGAGGTAAAGGCCTCGTCGAACTTCAGGCCATGCTCCTTCAGCCGCGCGGCCGCCTTGTGCGCCTCTTCCACCCCCTGTTCGGTCAGATCCACGTCCGCCCAGCCGGTAAACAGGTTCTTCCGGTTCCACTCGCTCTGTCCATGGCGCACCAGCACCAGCGTGCCCGTCATGTCGCGTTCCCCTCGAAAAGCTTGTCATGGCGGCAAGGCAGCCCGAAGGCTCCCGCTGCCGTTCACAGATCAGCCAGCCCCAGCACATCCAGCATGGAATACAGGCCCGGCTTCTTCTCCTGCGCCCAGATGGCGGCCTTTACAGCCCCGCGGGCGAAAATCTCGCGCGAACCGGCCTTGTGCGCCAGCTCGATGCGCTCCTCCGGCCCGGCGAAGATCACCGTGTGATCCCCCACCACCGTGCCGCCGCGCAAGGTGGCAAAGCCGATGGCACCATCAGGCCGGGGGCCGGTGTGCCCCTCACGGCACCACACCGCCTTCTCTTCCAGCGCCACGCCGCGCCCTTCGGCTGCTGCACGCCCCAGCATCAGGGCAGTGCCGGATGGCGCATCCACCTTGTGGCGGTGATGCATCTCCACCACCTCGATGTCGAACTCCTCGCCCAGCAGCGCCGCCACCTTGCGCGTGAGCGCCACCAGCAGGTTCACGCCCAGGCTCATGTTGCCGGCCTTGACGATGCGTGCATGGCGCGCCGCGGCCTCGAAGGCCCTTTCCTGTTCCGCCGAGAAGCCGGTGGTGCCCACCACGTGCACGATGCGCGCCTGCGCCGCCAGCTCGGACAGGAACACGGAGGTTTCCGGCGTGGTGAAGTCTATGATGCCATCCACCTTGGTGAGCAACGCCAGTGGATCATCGCCAATGCTGATGCCGATGTTGCCCAGCCCTGCCAGCTCGCCCATGTCGCGGCCGATGAAGGGCGATCCCTTCGCCTCCAGCCCGCCGGCCACTTCCACGCCATCGGTTTCGTGCAGCACGCGGGCAATGGCGCGCCCCATGCGCCCTGCCGCACCTGCCACCGCCAGCTTGATGTTGCCCATGGTTGCGCCGTTCCCTTCAGGCTGTGTCTGCACCGGTGGTCATGCCACGTGCACGGCCAGCTTCTCCTGCGGCTTGCGGATACGTCATCCCGTTCAGGGTGATAGCAGGCAGTGCCGAGGGTGAAAAGATGCACGAGGCGGGACAAGAACGCACAGCCCCCTTGCATGCATGCACCTGCTGCCACGCAAGCCCATCCGCCCCACGCACCCGCTCATCCATCTGATGCATGTTCGTGCCCAGCACTTCCTTCGCCGCCCCTTTCAGCCAGCATGGCCGCCAGATGCTGCATCAGCCGCCGCGCATTGACCTCCTTGGAGGCGCGTTCAAGGCGCTGCGCCTGCCCGTCCGCCGCGAGAATCAGCAACTCCGTTTCCGTCCCGCCAAGAATGCCTGTCCGAGGCGAGACATCATTGGCCACCATCACATCCGCCCCCTTGCGGGCGAGCTTGGCGCGTGCATGCTCTTCCACCGCCTGCGTCTCCGCCGCAAAGCCCACCACCAGACGCGGGCGCTGCTCTCCGGGCAGGGCTGCCACTGTCGCCAGGATGTCCGGATTTTCCTCAAGCTCCAGCACTGGCGGGCCTTCTGCCCCCTTCTTGAGCTTCTGTGCTGCCGGGAAGCGCACCCGCCAGTCGGCCACCGCCGCCGTGAACACCGCCATGTCCACCGGCAGGGCCTGCATCACCGCCTGCAGCATTTCCTGCGCCGTCTCCACCCGCACCAGCGAAACGCCCTCCGGTGCCGCCAGTGCCACAGGACCGGAGACGAGCACCACCTCAGCCCCCATCTTGCGCGCCGCCTGCGCCAGCGCGTATCCCATGCGCCCGGAAGAACGGTTGGCCAGCACCCGCACCGGATCGATGGGCTCATGCGTCGGCCCGGCGGTGATCAGCACCCGCTGCCCGGCCAGCGGCCCATCCGCTCCTGCCACGTGGCCCATTGCCAGCATCTCCTGCACCCGCGTGGCAATGTCCTGCGGCTCTGCCATGCGCCCTTCGCCATGCTCGCCACAGGCCACCTCCCCCTGCTCCGGGCCAATGAAATGCGCCCCTCGCCGGCGCAGCAGCTCCACGTTGGCACAGGTGGCGGCATGCGCCCACATGTGCGGGTTCATCGCCGGCGCAAACAGCACCGGTGCATCCGTGGCCAGCAGCACTGCAGTGGCCAGGTCATCGGCCAGCCCGTGCGCCGCCCGCGCCATCAGGTTGGCCGTGGCCGGGGCCACCACCACCATGTCGGCCTCCCGTGCCAGGCGGATGTGCCCCATCTCCACTTCATCGGTGAGCGAGAACAGGTCATCATGCGCCTTGCGCCCGGCCAGCGCTGCTGCCGACAATGGCGTGATGAATTCCCGCGCCCCCCTGGTGAGCACCGGATGCACCGCATGCCCCTGTTTCACCAGCAGGCGAATCAGCTCCAATGCCCGGTAGGCGGCAATGCCGCCGCCGATGATCAGCACGATGTTGGCAGGACTGTTCATGCTTCACAGTGCTGCGCCGCCCATGCGTCGCTGTCAAGCGCTGGCCGCCACGATGGTTGCTGACAGGGCATCAGCCAACCGGCTTCGACGACACCTTCATGATGCAGATGCCATCATGATGCCATTTCGGCATTGGCCATCTGCTGCAGGCGCACGTAATCGGTCTTGCCGGAGCCGAGCACGGGGATTTCCTCCACGTGCATGATCTCCCGCGGCACCCACAGCTCCGGCGCGCCCTGCTCCTTCAGCGCCTTTGCCAGCTTCCTGCGCTCCAACGCCGCCTCGGTGGTGATCAGCACCAGCTTCTCGCCCTTGCGTGCATCGGCCACCGACACCACGGCATGGTTGGCATCCGGAAAGGCATGGCCGATGACGTTTTCCACTGCCGTCAGCGACACCATCTCGCCGCCGATCTTGGCGAAGCGCTTGGCCCGCCCCTGGATGGTAACGAAGCCATCATCGCTGACGGACACGATGTCGCCGGTGTCATACCAGCCATCCGGCGGCGGATCGATGACACCCGGCTCATCGGCCCTGAGATAGCCCTTCATCACGTTCGGCCCCTTCACCACGAGCCTGCCGCCTTCCCTGATGCCCTCCACCGGCTCGATGCGGTGCTTGACATCCGGCAGCAGCCGCCCGACGGTGCCGGAGCGGAAGTGCATCGGCGTGTTCACGGACAGCACCGGCGCGGTTTCCGTCGCCCCGTAGCCCTCGTAGATGCGCAGGCCGAACTTTTCCATCCACACCTTGCGCGTCTCCTCCTTCACCCGCTCCGCGCCGGCCACCACGTAGCGCACGTTGTAGAAGTCATACGGGTGGGCATTGCGGGCATAGCCCTGCAGGAAGGTATCGGTGCCGAAGAACACCGTGGCGTCGGTATCATACACCAGCTCGGGGATGATCTTGTAATGCAGCGGCGAGGGGTAGAGGAACAGCCTGGAGCCTGCCACCATCGGCAGGAACACCCCGGCCGACAGCCCCAGCGCATGGAACATCGGCAGCGCGTTGAACACCACGTCAGACGCGTTGAGGTCGATGATCGAGAGCACCTGGCAGGCATTGGCCAGCACGTTGGCGTGCGTCAGCACCACGCCCTTCGGCACCCCTTCCGAGCCGGAGGTGAACAGGATCACCGCCGCGCTGTCCGGATCCATGTCGGCACCTGCCAGCTTCAGCCCCGCGCGCCCCATCTTCACCAGCGCCAGCCCGGAGAGCTTGTCCTTCAGCGAAATGGTTTCGCGCACGTCCTCCAGCCAGATGATGCGCGCCTGCTTCGAAAGCACGTCGATCATCTCCTGCAGCCCGCCCTGCTCGATGAAGCGGCGGGAGGTAACGATGGTCTTCACCTGCGCGCCCTTGCAGGCGGCGGCCATGTTCACCGCGCCGGTGGAGAAGTTCAGCATCGCCGGCGTGCGCCCGCGCGCCAGCAGGCCCAGCAGGGTAACCAGGCAACCGGCGGAGGTGGGCAGCAGCACGCCCACGGTCTTCTCTCCCGGTGTTGCTGCCGCCAGCTTGCCGCCCAGGATGTAGGCACCGGCCAGCAGCCGGTTCATCCGCAGCGGCTGGCGCATGATGTCCTCCACCACCCGCCGCTTGCCGCCATGATCGCGCCGCACGTCGATGACTGCCTCCATCAGGTGCCGCCGCCACGGCATGGAGCGGAAGGCGGCCTCGGCCATCACGTCATAGAGGCGGTTGGCCAGGTGATCGCGCAACGCAGCCCCGCGCAGCCCTTCCGGCGCATCCATGCGCACCGGCGGCTGGATGGTGATGGTGATCTTCGGAAACAGCCTCAGGCGCTGGCGGTGCGGCTGGCGCGAGAAGAAGCGCGCCCGCTCCGCCCCGCGGATGAACACCGGCACGATGGGGGCATCGGCCTTGTGGGCAATCACGCCGGGACCCTCGTAGATCTTCATCAGCCCGCCGGTGGTGGAAATGCGCCCTTCCGGGAAGATGACCACTTTCCGATCACTCTCCACCGCCTGTATGAGGCTGCGCAGCGCCATCGGGTTGGCAGGGTCCAGCGCCAGCATGTGAAAGACGCGCGAGAACAGGCGCGCCAGCGGCTTTTCCAGCTCCTGCGAATGCACGGCAAAGGCGGTGTCGGCAGGCAGGAAGGTGGCCAGCATCTGTCCATCCAGCCAGGAGACGTGATTGGAGATGATCACCGCCCGTGCCCCGGCATCATCGAGATGCTCCAGCCCCTTCACCTCCACCCGGTAAAGCAGGCGGAACAGCACGGTGCCGATGCTGCGCCAGAAGTCCTGCGGATGCCGCCAGATGAGCCACGCCGCCAGCAGCCCCTGCAGGACGGCGAGCACCAGCAGGATGCTGTCAATACCCATTCCCCCACCCAGCGCCAGCGCCATGCCACCGGAGGCCACCGCCATGAACAGGGCATTGAGCACATTGTTGGCGGCAATCACGCGGGCACGTTCCTCTGCCGGTGCGTCATGCTGCAAGGCGGCGTAGATGGGCACCACGAACAATCCACCGAAAACGGCCAGCAGCACGATGTCCAGCATCAGCCGCCAGCCCTGCCAGGAATGCAGCAGGGAAGAGAGGGAGGTGCTGCCACCCGCAGCCGCCAGCGCATCGCTGCCCGCCACGGCCAGCGAGAAATCCACCAGCACCAGCGCCAGCAGCAGCGCGGCAACCGGTGCCAGCCGCGTGCTCACCTCGCCCTGCAGCAGCCGCTGCGCCAGCCACGCACCGATGGCAATGCCCGCCGTGAACAGGGCGATGAAGGCGCTGGCCACCGTCTCGCTTGCGCCCAGCGCGTTCTTCGCCAGCAGCGGCATCAGCCCCAGCACCACCAGCCCCAGCGCCCAGAACCACGAGATATAGAGCGCCAGCCGCAACAGGTGCGGGCGCGCAAACAATACCCGCAGGATATCGACGGTGGCGCTGACGGGGTTGAGTCGCACCTCCTCGCGCGCCCGCGGCGGCGGCGCTGGCGGAATGCGCCCCGCCGCCAGCCAGCCCAGCACGGCAGCGCCGATCATCAGCAGCGCCACGAGGCCAACACCGTGTGCCGTCATGATGAGCATGCCGCCCAGCAACGTGCCCAGCAGAATGGCAACGAAGGTGGAAGCCTCGATCCACGCATTGGCCGCCACCAGCTCGCTGTCGGCCAGGTGCTGCGGCAGGATGGCATACTTGATGGGGCCGAAGAAGGTGGACTGCGTCCCGGCCAGGAACAGCACGGAGAGCATCAGCACCGGGCTTTGCAGCCACAGGCTGAAGGCCGCCAGCACCGCGATGCCGATCTCCATGAGCTTGATGGTGCGCGCCAGCGCCGCCTTGTCATGCGTATCGGCCAGCGCACCGGCAAGGCCGGAGAACAGGAAGAACGGCAGAATGAACAGGGCACCGGCCAGCCCCACCAGCAACCCGGCATTCCAGCCCTGCTGCGCCAGCCCGTAGGTAACGAGAATGACCGCGGCATTGCGAAACACGTTGTCGTTGAAGGCCCCCAGCGCCTGCGCGATGAACAGCGGCGCAAAGCGGCGGGTGCGAAACAGGCTGGTGAAATCGCTGCCGTGCTGCATGCTTCCCTCCCCCGGCAACCCCTCGTTCAAGCCGATGCAGGCGATTCATGGCAGAAAACGCGGTGGCAGGCAAAGTTTTGCTTGACTTGGTGGCGGCAACGGTTCACGGTGGCTTCCAGAACGACGTGGCCAGCGGCTGCCGCCCTGCTCCGGAGAGGTCAGTTCTCCCGGAGAGTGCGGATGCGAGCAGTCGCCGGGGCGGTCAACCGCTCCGAAAGACGATCCTGCCGGAGACCTCTTTTTCCCACATCGTCAACATATCGCAGGGGCTTGATGGCCGTGATGCGGCCATCTGCCCAGGCGCTGTTCCGTGCCGTTCACGGTGAGCGGTGGCGGAAGATGACCTCGGAATACGAAACGCCAGAATTCAAGGAGTTACAAGATGGCGAACGGAACTGTGAAATGGTTCAACCCGGAGAAGGGCTATGGCTTCATCGAGCCGGAAGATGGCGGCAAGGACGCCTTCGTGCACATCTCCGCGGTGGAGCGCGCCGGCCTGTCCACCCTGCATGAGGGTCAGAAGGTTTCCTATGACCTCGTGGAGGGCCGCGGCGGCCGCATGGCGGCGGAGAACCTGCAGGTGGAAGAGTAATCTCGCCATCTGGACCTGATCCTGGAACGACGTTCCGGGGTCAGGAGGCGATGCACTGTCGCCAGCAAATGACGATCAAGGGGAAAGGCCTCGCCGGCAACGGCAGAGGCCTTTTTCCTGCGTGAGGCTGCGCACTCGCCGAATGGCGAACCAAGACCATCATCAGCAAGCGTCAGACAATCACACAGCCCGCACCGTTCCTGCCCGGGCACCTGAGCCACCTACTCGAGCCACCCGGATGATCATGATGATGAGAAAAACCGTTGCCATGCGCTGGCAGAAAGGCCAATGCCGGGATGGCGGCAGGAAAGGGACGCAAGGTGCGCCAGCAGCTTTCAGTTGATGACCACGCTCACCTGCGCATTGGCCACGCCACGCGCCGCCAGATGCTCGGCAACGCGCTGCTCCAGCTCACCGGCGGTCAGCCCCTGCGCATCGATGGTGCCCAGGGAGCCCAGCTTCAGCCTGCCGGCATCATCCAGCCGGTAGCTGCCGGAGAGGTCATCGGCACCAAACACCACCAGCCTGAGCGAATCGCCAGACTTCAGGACCTGCTCGGAAGTATCGATGAAGGAAGCGGTATCGGAGATTGGCGGGATGGCATCCAGCGAGCTGGCGCAGCCAGCCAGCGACAACGCCGCAAAGGCAGCGAGCATCACCTTCCACCGACGCATTCCGATACGTGGTTGCATGGAAACCATCCCCTCGAACATACATCCGAACCCACGCCCCCGCTCCTGCGGGGCAATATGCCATTCACCGCATGTAAAGGCAAGGGCCAGCAGGCCCGTTTCACGCGTGATGATGACTCCAAAATATTGCCGGAAGGTTAAACTACCCCATCCACCACAGGCTCCGGCACTGCTTGCCGGCTGCCGACGAAGGACCCCGGACAGGGAGGAGCACAAGCAGCTTCGGCCGCAACAAGGAGCAATGGCATGCAGGGATGGGCAAACCAGCCCCTGCATGCTTCTGCTTCACGGACCCATGACACATCCGGCCGGAAGCAGCTGGCCGGAAACGGCCTTTCAGCCCTCATCCGCCAGGCGGATGATGATATCCACACCCTTCACCTTCTTGCCTGCCGGCAGCGGCGGCATGCTGGCCAGCTTCAGCTGCTCGGCGGGAATATCGATGAGCACGTCCTGCTCTTCCCAGTAGAAGTGGTGATGATCGCTGGTGTTGGTGTCATAGTAGGTATGGCTGCCGTCGGTGTTGACCTCGCGCAGCAGGCCTACCTCGGAGAACTGGTTGAGCGTGTTGTAGATGGTGGCCAGCGACACGCTCAGGCCCGCTTCGCGTGCCTCGCGATGCAGCTGCTCGGCGGTTACATGCCTGTGCCCGTCGCCGCCAAACAGCAGCTCGGCCAGCGCCAGGCGCTGGCGCGTTGGCCGCAACCCCACTTCACGCAGCTGCCGTTCGATATCCTGTTGATCCCGCTTGCTCATTGGCTGTCGCTCACTTTGCTTTGCCCAACGCACTGCTATGGCATGACAAATGCGCACGGGCAAGAGACCTTCTGGTATATGGGTGAAATGAGAATAATATGCAAATGGATCGAAGGCAAAGATTTTCCATGATGTGAAACAAGACATGAAACGGGCGGGATACAGCCGCATCCCGCCCGGCATCGATGTCTGGCCGCTCAGGCCGGAACGGTCATGCACATCACGGGGATCACCCCTTGTGCGCCACCACTCCGCCCTTCGGCGTGCGGATCTCGTCCACCAGGTCCTGCAGTTCCTGCGACGGTGGTGCCGTCATCCTGGAGACCACGATCATGACGATGAACCCGATGGGAATGCCGAACAGGCCGGCGGAGATGTTCTTCAGCCCGAACAGCTCCGGATTGCCGAAGCCCAAGGGCGGTGCTGCCGTCCAGATGAGGTAGGCGAGCGTAACGCCAAAGCCTGCCAGCATGCCGGCAATGGCCCCGATGGTGTTGGTGCGCTTCCACCAGATGCCCAGCACCAGCGCCGGGAAGTTGCCCGCAGCCGCCAGCGAGAACGCCCAGGCCACCAGCTTCAGGATGTCCGGCGGTGCCACGGTGGCGGTGATCGCACCAAGGATGGCCACGCCAATGAGGATGACACGCGCCGCAATCAGCCGCCGCCCGGTGGGGGCATTGGGGTCCAGCATGCGGTAGTAGATGTCATGGCTCAGGGCATTGGCCATGGCCAGCAGCAGGCCGTCCGCCGTGGACATGGCCGCCGCCAGGCCACCGGCACCCACCAGACCGGTAATGACGAACGGCAGGCCGGCGATCTCCGGCGTGGCGATCACCACCACGTCCTTGGCGATGGAGAAGTTCTTCCAGTCCAGCACCTCCACGCCCTTGGCCGCGCAGGCCTGCTGCACCACCTCTGCCGAGGCCGCTGCCACGCCGCAGATCTTCACCTTGGCGTGCGCGCCCCACACGTAGACCCAGTCAGGCAGTGCATTGAGCGCAGAGCCCAGCACGTTCTGATAGATTTCCAGCTTCACGAAGGCGGCATAGGCCGGTGCCGTGAAGTAGAGGATGAAGATGAAGAACAGCGCCCAGCCCACCGAGTAGCGCGCCTGCCGCACCGACGGCGTGGTGAAGAAGCGCATCAGCACGTGCGGCAGCGAGGCCGTGCCCACCATCAGGCAGAAGATCAGCGCGAAGAAGTTCAGCGGATCATAGGTCAGGAACGGCTCCAGGTGCGGCTTCACGCCAGCCAGCGCCTCCTTCGTCTGCTCCAGCTGGCTGATCTGCTGCAACGCCTCGCCATACATGATCTGCGGCACCGGCACGCCGGTGAACTTCCAGGACATGATCACCACCGGCACCAGGTAGGCGATGATCAGCACGATGTACTGCGCCACCTGCGTCCAGGTAACGGCACGCATGCCCCCCAGCATCGAGCACAGCAGGATGCCGGCCAGACCGACGAACACGCCGATGTCATACGGGATGTTGAGAAAGCGCTCGGCAATCAGGCCGGTGCCACGGATCTGCGCCACCACATACACGAAGGAGGCAGCCAGCAGCACGATGATGCCGATGAACCGCGCCACGTTGCCGCCGAAGCGCGCAGCCAGGAAGTCCGGCACCGTGTAGGCTCCGAACTTGCGCAGGAACGGCGCGATCAGCACCGCCACCAGCACGTAGCCGCCGGTCCACCCCACCACGAAGGCCAGCCCGTCATAGCCCAGCAGGTAGAGCGTGCCGGCCATGGCCAGGAACGATGCGCCGGACATCCAGTCGGCGGCTGTCGCCATGCCGTTGTAGAGCGCCGGCACGGAGCGCCCGGCCACATAGTATTCCGACACCTGCATGGTGCGCGACAGGATGCCGATGCCGGCATAGACCGCCAGCGTCAGGCCCACGAACAGAAAGCCGATGATGCGCTCCGGCACCCCCAGCTGCTCCAGCACGCCCAGAAAGATGACAAACGCCAGAAAGCCGCCGGTGTAGATGCCGTAGATCTTTCCCAGGTTGGCAAGAAACACGTTCTTGCCCGTGGCTTGCGAACTCATGACTCAGCTCCCCTCCCGCTTCATTCGTCCTCTGCAACGCCGTGTTTTTCGTCAATGGCGTTCTGTTTTCTTGCATACCAGAAGATCAGCGCCACGAAGACGATCAGCGACCCCTGCGCCGCCATCCAGAAGCCCAGCGGAAAGCCGAGGATGACAATCCCGTTGAGCGGCTTGACGAAGGCATGCACCACGAAGGCAAAGATGAACCAGATCACGAGGACCTTGATCATCAGCCCCCTGGTTTCCTCCCAGTAGCCATTCATGATCTCCTCCCCTCTTCATCATGTCTCGATGATGGTGCCGCTGTGCCGGCACGTTCAGGCCGATGCACCCCGGCGGCAGAAACGCAAGAACGGGCCGGAACGGCCCCGTTTCAGGCAGGCCGGCAACCCTTCCACGCTGCCGGTGCCGGAGAGCTTAGCAGCTTGCCTGTTTTTTCGGCAAGCCTTTCCTGAACAAAAATTGAGAAACGCTCCACCGCCGGCACGCAGGCACAACACCGGCAGGAAAGGGAGAAATCGGGACAGATCAGTCTCAAACCGGCATGACCGGCAGCTTTCGATCAACCGTCGGAATAGAAGATGTGCCGGCCGATCTTGACCACCGGCCGCATCATGGAGGCCCATGTGGGGCGCACGTAATCGGCATGGTAGAAGGCAACACCTTCCAGCTTGCGCATGCGTATCTGCCCGCGCAGTGCCTTGGCCGCCAGCCGCTTGGCCTTGGCCCAGTGGCGCATCTCGGTGGGGTAATCCGGCTTGCCGTCGCAGGCAAAGGAGAACTGGCAGGCGTTGCGCCGCTCCGCCCCCTGGTAGACCACGCCGCAGACGGTGTTGGGGAAGCGCGGATCCCGCACCCGGTTCAGCACCACCTTGGCCACCGCCATCTGCCCTTTCAGGCTTTCCGAGCGGGCCTCGAAGTAGATGGCCTTGGCCATGCATATCAGCTCGCGCTGGCGCTTCCTGCGCTGCGCCAGCACCCGCGCCCGCTCTGTCCGCGCCAGCCGCCAGCCCTGTTCCAGCTTCCACACCGGCGGCGTGGCAATCAACCGTCCGCTCAGCAGGCTGCGCGGGCGCTGCCGCGGAGCCACCGCCGCTGCCGGCGGCATGGCCTGCTCCAGGGCAGCAACCACCGGCTCATCGACACCAGCGCGCAGCATGTCTTCCTTGCCATCACGCGCCACCGCCTGCAGCAGCATCCCCTCCACCGAGGTCAGACCATCAATGGAAGGCCGCAAGCTGGCCGTTTGCAGCCGCGACGGGGAGACAAGAGGATCTTCCTTGGTGTGCAGCACCGGAATCGGCGCCGAGACGGAAACAAACTCGTCCGGCGCGGTATGCGCATCGGCATTGCTGCCCAACTGATGCACGCCAAAAATGACTGCCGCGCCTAAGGAAACCCCAATCAGCGCAAAGGACAGAAGCTCGGAAACCCGCACCCCACCGCGCCAGCTCCTCCGGCGAGTGTCATGCTGGCCGAAGCCATCTGTCAGATGCTGATCTCCGGCGCGCATGCTGCCCCTCGACGAGTGAAGCCTTGAACGTCCCGCCTGCACACTGCCTTCTGCAGCTGCGCCTCGACCAAGGCGGAACAATCAGACGAAATGATGACCTGCCGGCCCCTTCACCCCCGGAGAATAACCGCCTGAGCGTTTATCACAGGTTAACCATGTCCCGCAAGGCGGCAAGGTGCCGCTCCCGCGCCCCACGCCGGGCTTTTCCACACCATTCGCCCCATTGCCGCATGCCGTGCACGGCCTGCCTTTCAGGCAATCCATCAGGCAGGCAACACGCACTCAAGTGGCAAGCAGGTTGTCTGCACCACTCTCCCCCACCTTGCGAAACAGCAGATAGGCCGGTTTTCGCCCCTCCCGCAACGCCTTTGCCTCGTAACGCGTGCCGGGCCAGTCAATGGGGGGGCTGCGCCAGTCATCGGCCTGCTCGGCCATCCACTCGAAACCGCCATGCGCCAGCACGTGCCGCAACGTCCAGCGCACGTAATCGGCAATGTCGCTGGCAAAGAAGAACATTCCGCCCGGCTTCAGGATGCGATGCACCTGCACCAGGTTGCGCTGGTTGACGAACCGCCGCTTCTGGTGCCGCTTCTTCGGCCACGGGTCGGGATACAGCAGCCACACCGCATCGATGCTCTCGCTGCGCAGGCGCGGCAGCAGCACCCGGGCATCGTCATCCCAGATGCGGATGTTGGCCAGTTGCTGCTCCTCGATCTGCCCCAGCAGCTTGGCCACGCCATTGACGAACGGCTCACAGCCGATGAAGCCCCACTCAGGGTGCCGGGCAGCCCGGTGCACCAGGTGCTCGCCGCCACCGAAGCCGATCTCCAGCCCCACCTGCCGCGGTGCATGCGCGAACAGGCCGGCAGGGTCAAGCAACGCCCCCGCCACAGGCGGCCATGCATCCTCACATGCATCCTCAACAGCCTGTCCTGCCTCCGGCAGCACCACCCGCAACCTCGGCAGCAGCTCCCGCATCAGCCGCTGCTGGCGCGGCTTCAGCGGCCGCGACTTGCGCCGCCCGTGAAATCGCACATCCTCCACGCCGGAAGTGGCCATGCCCGTCTCCTCGCCCACCACGCCCTCCGCGGCACTCTGCCGTCCTTCTTCCATGCATTCCATGCAATTGCCCTGCATGCCGCCCATGTAGGCCGCCACGGCTCAACGCGCAAGCCACCTGCGCGAAAGACGGTGCTCCTCACCCTCCGTCGCCACAAGAACACTCGGACCGGACATCATTGCCGGCAACGCTTTTCCACCATGCACGCAGCACTTCCCTTTGCCAACGCGGCAGCATCGGATAAACACCACGACGATGGATTTGCTGCAGCGGGCTGACGCCCCCCACACCGCGCGCCAGCCCGCCATCGTGCAACGGTTCGAGGATCTGCCGGGAGGACTGCCCCATGCCGCTGGTGAACATGCTGGACATGCTGAAGCACGCCCACGCCAACCGCTATGCCGTGGGCGCGTTCGACCTGGTGTCGCTGGATTTCCTCGAGGGCATCATGGCGGCAGCGGAAGAGATGCAGGCACCGGTCATCCTGTCGCTGGCGGAATCGCATTTCGAGTATTACGACTTCGAGCTGATCATGGCCGCCACCGTGGCGGCGGCAAGGCGCGCCAGCGTGCCGGTGGCCATTCACCTTGATCACGGCGAAAGCCTCGAGTCGGTAACAACCGGCATCCGCCTGGGCTGCAATGGCGTGATGGTGGATGCCTCTCACCACCCCTTCGAGGAAAATGTGCGCATCACCCGCGAGGTGGTCGAAACCGCCCATGCCGCCGGCGTGCCGGTGGAGGGCGAGCTGGGCTATGTGCCCGGCGTGGAAGGCGAGGATGCCGAGAAGCACCCCGGCGAGATCCGCTACACCACGCCGGAGGAGGCGGCTCGCTTCGTCGCCGAGACGGGGGTCGATTTCCTCGCCGTTTCCATCGGCACCGTGCATGGCCGCATGAAGGGCGAGCCGAAGCTGGACTTCCAGCGCCTGAAGGAGATCAACGAGCGCCTGGGCATTCCGCTGGTCATCCACGGCGGTACCGGCCTGTCGGAAGATCAATACCGCCAGCTCATCGCCAACGGCGTTACCAAGATCAACTACTACACCGCCCTGTCCGATGCCGCTGCGCGCTGCATCGCCGCCAACGTGGCGCAGGATGTGAAGGGCTACACCGCGCAGGTGAAGGGCGCGCGCGAGGCCATTGCCGCGGAATGCCGGCGCATGATCCGCCTGTGGGGCAGCGAGGGCCGGGCGCAGGAGGTGCTGAAGGCCGCTCGCCCGTGGCGCGAGGTGGCGCATGTCATCGTCTACAACGTCGAGGGCCTGAACGAGGAAGAGGCCGCCGAGCTGCGCGCCGAGGGGCGCAGGGTGCTGAGCCGCATTCCCGGCGTGCGGGCGGTGGAAACGGGCGTGGCCATCCAGCCGGATGATCCGCAATTCCGCTACGTCTGGCTGGTGCGCTTCTGTCAGCCACAGGTGATCGCCACCTATCGCGACCACCCCGATCATGTGCGCTTTGCCGATGAACGCTTCCGCCCGGTGGCCGGCAACCGCATCACCATCGACTTCGAACTGGACGAATGACGCAACGCGGAACTCGGCCATGAACTCAGGTCCCGCAACACCACCTGGCAACCCCTTCGCCGGCATGCCGTATCTCAGGCGCAACGAGGCCGGCATTCCGGCGCGCACGTGGAATGCCTGGAAACGCTGGCGCAAGCGCTTCGGCCCGCGGCTGGAAATGCCGCTGCAGGCACGCTCCGGCACCGCCGTGCTGGCCACCGACGAGTTCTGGGCCTTCATCGACATGACGCAGGGCGGCGTGCCGCTGATCCTGTGGCTGGAGTTCGACGAACAGGCCCGCGGCGATGCCCTGCATGCCGAGGTGCCCTGCATGGTGCAGTTCTATGACTACCCCGGCGCACGCTATCACGATGCCGTCATCGACGAGATGACCAAACAGCTTGAGCAGCAGCTGAAACAGCACGGCTGAGCACGGCTCCGTCCCTGCCATGCCGCCATGATGCCGCTTT
>JALSGQ010000088.1 GCA_026982665.1 Hyphomicrobiales bacterium
CCACGATGAACATGGAAGAACACTACATCCGCGGCGAACTGGCACCGATGGATGCCACCAACCGCATCAAGCTGTGGGGTGCGGATGCCTTCGATGGCATGCGCAAGGCCGGGCGGCTGGCGGCAGAGGCGCTGGACATGCTGGCCGAACACGTGCGCCCCGGCATCACTACCGATGAACTGGATCGCCTGGCCTTCGAATTCGCCATGGATCACGGTGCAGTGCCGGCACCACTGAACTATCGCGGCTTTCCCAAAAGCATCTGCACCTCGGTCAATCACGTGGTGTGCCACGGCATTCCAGACCCGAAGAAGCGCCTGAAGGAAGGCGACATCATCAACATCGACGTTACCCTCATCGTCGATGGCTGGCATGGCGACACCTCGCGCATGTATCCCGTGGGCGAGATCTCGCCAAAGGCGCGGCGGCTCATCGAGGTTACATACGAGGCAATGATGCGCGGCATCGAGGCGGCGCGGCCCGGCAACACCACCGGCGACATCGGCCATGCCATCCAGACCTTTGCCGAGGCCAACCGCTGCTCGGTGGTGCGCGAGTTCTGCGGCCACGGGCTGGGCCGATTGTTTCATGACGCGCCCAACATCCTGCACTATGGCCGCCCCGGGGAGGGCGTGGAGCTGAAACCCGGCATGTTCTTCACCATCGAACCAATGCTCAACCTGGGCAAGCCGCAGGTAAAGATCCTCTCCGATGGCTGGACGGCGGTTACGCGCGACCGCTCCCTGTCTGCCCAGTTCGAGCATTCCATCGGCATCACCGACGACGGCGCGGAGATCTTCACCCTCTCACCCGCCGGGCTGCATGTGCCGGGCTTGTGAAGGGCTGCTGCATCGGCTGCCATTCACGGGAGCACGGGAATCGGCGAGTGCCCCGGCGGTGGCGTGCGATAACACCATCTTTTGCGAGCATGGTGCAAGAAGCCCTCCCGCAAGAGGAGAAAGCGCGGTCCTTTATGACCACATCAAGTGCATTTTCCCCATCATGCAGGCGAAAGCCCGCTTCTCTCTGGCATTGCGCGCCGGTCTGTGATTAATTTCCGCGCATGGGGGAGTTCAGGGACAATCACGGCAAGTTGCCGGGCCTGTTGCCACCAGCCGGAAACGGCAAGGAAGCCGATGTCGAGGCCGCACATGACGGTGCCACTACCTCTTCTTCCGGCAGGCAAGGCACCGGCAGACACGTGGCAGGTAGAAGTGGTGGCAAGGCAACCGGCAAGAACACGCAGGAAAGGCCCCACCACGCAGGGCATCGTCAGCGGCTGCGCCAGCGCTTCCTGAATGCCGGTGCGGATGCCTTGGCCGACTACGAGTTGCTGGAACTGATCCTGTTCCGCGCCATTCCGCAGCGCGACGTGAAACCGCTGGCCAAGCAGCTGCTGGCGCATTTCGGCAGCTTTGCCGAGGTGATGGCAGCATCGCCACAGCGGCTGCAGGAAGTTCCGGGCATTGGCGCGGCAGCAGCCACGGAGCTGAAGATCGTGCAGGCGGCAGCGCTGCGCATGCTGGCGCAGCAGGCACGGGAGAAGCCGGTGTTTCATGGCTGGAGCGATCTGCTGAACTACTGCCGCGCCGCCATGGCCCACGCCGAGCGTGAAGAGTTTCGCGTGCTGTTCCTGGACTCGAAGAACCGCCTCATTGCCGACGAGGTGCAGAACCGCGGCACCATCGACCACACGCCGGTATATCCGCGCGAGGTGGTGCGCCGGGCACTGGAGCTTTCGGCCGCCGGCATCATTCTGCTGCACAACCATCCCTCCGGCGACCCCACTCCATCACGCGCCGACGTGGCAATGACGAAGAAGATCATCCAGGCGGCAGAACCGCTGGGCATAAGGGTGCATGATCATCTTGTCATCGGCCGCGACGGCCACGCCAGCCTGCGTGCCTTGCAGCTGATATGAGAGCCGGCCACCTGCCGCGCACCAGGGCAGTTGAACGTGAACAATTGGCCTTGAGGGATTGCAGGGCATTGCCTGCCACCCTTGAGCAAGGCCGAACAGCCATATCTGGATGAGGCTCAAAGGGAGCTGGGCGATAAAGCGCCGCAACAGGCGGAAATTGTACCCGACAGCGGCCAGGATGGCATTGATGGCATCACCCATCCGGTGCGCCAGGCAGTTGCACCCCATCCTGTGCTCTGCCTTCAGGGGCCCGATCACCGACCCCACCGTTGCCCGTCACTCCATCAATCGCCTGATGGCCTTGGTCATGCGTCGCTTCTGGCCGTCCACATGATCCCCGCTTTCGCGGGGACAGGCCTTGAACTTCCACGGGCTGGGCAGCTTGTGGCCGCAATAGCCGGCATCGGTCAGCACCCGCTGCACCGGC
>JALSGQ010000089.1 GCA_026982665.1 Hyphomicrobiales bacterium
CCGGGCGACAACGTAACGTTCGAGGTGGAGCTGATCACGCCGATTGCCATGGAGGAGCGCCTGCGCTTCGCCATCCGCGAGGGCGGCCGCACCGTCGGTGCCGGCGTGGTGTCCGAGATCATCGAGTAATGCAAGCGCCGCCGCCCCGCTTCCCGCGCTCGATCACCTTGGCGAAAATCTCCGGGTGATCGGCCAGGGGAGCGAGGCGGTGAGCGGTGCACATCAGTGCAAACAATTTCAAGGTGAATTGCCATGCATGGGCAAACCATACGGATCCGGCTGAAGGCGTTCGACCACCGCATTCTCGATTCGTCGGCGCGCGAGATCGTGAATACGGCGAAGCGCACCGGTGCACGTGTCAGCGGCCCGGTGCCGCTGCCGACGCGGATCGAGCGCTTCACGGTCAATCGTTCGCCGCACATCGACAAGAAGAGCCGCGAGCAGTTCGAGATCCGCACCCATCGGCGGCTGCTGGACATCATCGATCCCACGCCGCAGACGGTGGATGCGTTGATGAAGCTCGATCTCGCGGCGGGCGTGGACGTTGAGATCAAGATCTGACCGGCTCGGCGAAAACGCCTGAACTCGTAATTTTTTTCAGGGAGTTGCGATGATGCGCTCAGGGCTGATCGCACAAAAGGTTGGGATGACGCGGGTGTTCACCGATGACGGGGAGGCCATTCCCGTTACCGTTCTGAAAGTGGACAACTGCCGCGTCGTTGCCCAGCGCACCCGTGAACGCGATGGCTATACTGCCGTGCAGCTTGGCGCTGGCAAGGCCAAGGTCAAGCGCATGAGCAAGCCGCAGCGCGGCCACTTCGCGGCGGCGAAGGTGGAGCCGGCGCGCAAGCTGGCCGAGTTCCGGGTATCGGAAGACAATCTGCTGGAGGTGGGCGCGGAGCTGACGGCCGAGCATTTCGTGCCGGGGCAGTTCGTGGATGTAACCGGCGTTTCCATCGGCAAGGGCTTTGCCGGTGCGATGAAGCGCTGGAACTTCGGCGGCCTGAGGGCGTCGCATGGCGTGTCCATTTCGCACCGCTCGCATGGCTCTACCGGCCAGTGCCAGGATCCCGGCAAGGTCTTCAAGGGCAAGAAGATGGCCGGGCACATGGGTGCGCGCCGCGTTACCACGCAGAACCTGAAGGTCATCAGCACCGATGCCGAGCGCGGCCTCATCCTGGTGCGCGGTGCGGTTCCCGGTGCGAAAGGTTCCTGGGTATTCGTCCGCGACGCGGTGAAGAAGCCGCTTCCCGATGATGTGCCGCTGCCGGGTGCGGTGCGCAAGGCTGCAGACGAAACTGCGCCGGAAGCGGCTGCGGCGGAGGAGGGCTGAAGCCATGAAGATGGATGTGCAGACACTGGAAGCGAAAAAGGCCGGCTCGGTAGAGCTGCCGGACGACATTTTCGGGCTTGAGCCGCGCAAGGACCTGCTGCACCGCATGGTGGTATGGCAGCTGGCCAGGCGCCAGGCCGGGACGCGCCGCACCAAGACCCGTGGCGAGATTGCCCGTACCGGTGCGAAGTGGGGGCGCCAGAAAGGTTCGGGGCGTGCCCGTCATGGCAGCCGTCGTTCCGGCATCTTTGTTGGTGGTGCCAAGGCACATGGGCCGAAGGTGCGCAGCCACGAGATCGGCATGCCGAAGAAGATGCGGGCGCTGGCGCTGAAGCATGCGCTTTCCGCCAAGGCAAAGGCCGGCGAGCTGGTGGTGCTGGAAAACACCGAGGTGAAGGAGCCGAAGACGAAGGTGGTGAAGGGAGCGCTGCAGAAGACCGGGTTGCTGGATGCGTTGATCATCGATGGGCGTGAGGTCAACGAGAATTTTGCCCGTGCAGCGCGCAACCTGCCGAAGGTGGACGTGTTGCCTGTGCAGGGCATCAACGTCTATGACATCCTCCGCCATCAGCGGCTGGCGCTGACGAAGGCCGCCATCGAGGCATTGCAGGAGCGCTTCCAATGAGCAGGGAACGGTATTACGACATCATCCTCTCGCCGGTGATCACGGAGAAATCCACGCTGGCGGCCGAGCATGACAAGGTGGTGTTCAACGTGCGCAAGGATGCCACCAAGCCGGAGATCAAGGCTGCCGTCGAGGCGCTGTTCGGCGTCAAGGTGAAGAAGGTCAACACGCTGGTGCGCAAGGGCAAGGTGAAGCGCTTCCGCGGCACGGTGGGCCGGCAATCTGACGTGAAGAAGGCCATCGTTACGCTGGAAGAAGGCCAGAGCATCGATTTCGCCAGCGGCCTGTAAGCCAGGAGAACCGGGAAAATGGCACTGAAGCAATACAAGCCCGTTACCAACGGCATGCGCGGCCTGGTGCTGGTGGATCGCTCCGAGCTCTACAAGGGGCGGCCGGTGAAGCACCTCACCGAGGGCAAGACGAAGACCGGCGGCCGCAACAATTACGGCCGCATCACCGCGCGGCATCGCGGTGGCGGGCACAAGCAGCGCTATCGTATCATCGACTTCAAGCGCACGAAGAAGAATGTGCCGGCCAAGGTCTTGCGCCTTGAGTATGATCCGAACCGCACGGCCTTCATCGCGCTGATCGAATACGAGGATGGCGAGCTGGCGTATATCCTGGCACCGCAGCGACTGGCGGTGGGCGATACCGTGATGGCTTCCGACGAACAGCTCGACGTGAAGCCGGGCAACGCCATGCCGCTGTCGGTGATGCCCATCGGCACCATCATCCACAACGTGGAGATGAAGCCGGGCAAGGGCGGGCAGATTGCCCGCGCTGCCGGTGCCTATGCCCAGCTGGTGGGGCGTGATGCCGGCTATGCCATGCTGCGGCTGCGTTCCGGCGAAGTGCGCATGGTGCGTGCCGAGTGCATGGCCACCGTTGGCGCGGTGTCCAATCCGGACAACATGAACCAGAACTTCGGCAAGGCCGGACGCATGCGCTGGAAGGGACGCCGTCCGCACACCCGCGGTGTGGCGATGAACCCCGTCGACCACCCGCACGGTGGTGGTGAGGGCAAGACCTCCGGCGGCCGCCATCCGGTTACGCCGTGGGGCAAGCCCACCAAGGGTGCGCGCACCCGTGGCAAGAAGGCATCCGACAAGTATATCGTCCGCTCGCGCCACCTGCGCAAGAAGCGGCGCTAATATCGGGAAAGGGACAGGCACGTCATGGCTCGTTCAGTCTGGAAAGGCCCGTTCGTCGATCCGTATCTGCTGAAGAAGGCGGAGAAGGCGCGCGAATCCGGCCGTGCGGCGCCGATCAAGATCTGGTCGCGTCGTTCCACCATCCTGCCGCAGTTCGTCGGCCTTACCTTCGCCGTGCACAATGGCCGCAAGCATGTGCCGGTGCTGGTAACGGAGGAGATGGTGGGCCACAAGTTCGGTGAATTCGCGCCCACCCGCACCTATTACGGGCACGGGGCGGACAAGAAGGCGAAGAGGAAGTAAGTCATGGGCAAGAAGAAGAATCCGCGCCGCGTGGCTGAAAACGAGGCCTACGCCGTGAACCGGATGATCCGCACCAGCCCCATCAAGCTCAATGACGTGGCGCGGATGATCCGCAAGCAACCGGTGGAGAAGGCGCTGGCCACCCTGGAGTTCTCTCGCAAGCGCGTGGCGCGCGAGGTGAAGAAGACCCTGGAATCGGCCATTGCCAACGCCGAGAACAACCACGGGCTGGATATCGACAACCTGATCGTCGCCGAGGCCTACGTCGGCAAGTCGCTGGTCATGAAGCGCTGGCGTCCGCGGGCGCGGGGCCGTGTGGGGCGGATCCTGAAGCCATTCTCGCGGTTGACCATCGTGGTGCGCGAAGTTGAGGAGGTGAACTGATGGGCCAGAAAGTCAATCCGATCGGCTTCCGCCTCGGTGTCAACCGCACGTGGGATTCGCGCTGGTACGCGGAGAAGGGCGAATATGCCGATCTGCTGCACAGCGACCTGAAGCTGCGTGATTACATCTTGAAGAATCACAAGAATGCGGGCATCTCCAAGGTCATCATCGAGCGTCCGCACAAGAAGTGCCGCGTTACCATCCACACGGCGCGCCCCGGTGTCATCATCGGCAAGAAGGGTGCGGACATCGAGAAACTGCGCCGCAAGCTGGCTCAGCTCGCCGGCACCGACGTTCATCTGAACGTGGTGGAGGTGAGAAAGCCCGAAATCGACGCGCAGCTGGTGGCCGACAACATTGCCCAGCAGCTGGAGCGCCGTGTTGCTTTCCGCCGTGCCATGAAGCGGGCCGTGCAGTCGGCCATGCGGATGGGGGCAGGTGGTATCCGCATCAATTGCGGTGGTCGCCTGGGTGGTGCGGAGATCGCGCGCACGGAGTGGTATCGCGAAGGCCGGGTGCCGCTGCACACGCTGCGTTCGCACATCGACTACGGCACCGCCACCGCCATTACCGCCTATGGCACCAATGGCATCAAGGTGTGGATCTACAAGGGCGAGCTGATGGAGCACGATCCGTTTGCCCAGGAGAAGCACGACAAGGAACTGCAGGAAGGCGGCGGCAGGCCGCGCCGTGGTGCGCGTCGGCGCGAGGGCCGCGGGGCACGCGCCTGAAGGCAGACCGCAGATACCGCCAGCAAGGCAGGAGTTTGAACCATGCTGCAACCGCGCAGGACAAAATTTCGCAAGGTGCAGAAGGGCCGCCTGAAAGGCGTGGCCAAGGGTGGCACCACGTTGACGTTCGGGGCCTATGGGCTGAAGGCGATGCAGGCGGAGCGCATCACCGCGCGGCAGATCGAGGCTGCACGCCGCGCCATCACCCGCCACATGAAGCGCGCCGGCAAGGTCTGGATTCGCGTGTTTCCGGACCTGCCGGTAACCGCCAAGCCGACGGAAGTGCGCATGGGCAAGGGCAAGGGCTCGGTGGAATACTGGGCGGCGCGCGTGAAGCCCGGCAAGATCCTGTTCGAGCTCGATGGCGTGCCGCGCGAGGTGGCCGAGGAAGCCATGCGCCTGGCCGCGGCCAAGCTGCCGGTGAAGTGCCGCTTCGTGGCACGCGGCAACGAATGATGGATGATCGGCCAGTTTTGCAAACGAGAGGCAAGAAGCCATGAAACCCGCCGAAATCAGGGCGATGCAGGATGAAGAGCTGAAGAGTCGCTTGCTGGATCTGAAGCGCGAGCAGATGAACCTGCGCTTTCAGCTCGCTACCGGTCAGCTCGAGAATACCGCGCGCATCCGCCAGGTGCGCCGTGATATCGCGCGCATCAAGACGGAATTGACAGCGCGTCGCAAGCAGAAGCAGGCGGCGGCCTGATGACGCTGCGCCGGCAATGGCCGGCAGAGCGTGAGACCGCGGCATGGGCTGGATGGTGCATTCTGGCGCATGCCTGCCTTGCGCAATGTGAAAACGGTTGAAACCGGCGGCTGTGTGGGCCATTAACCCCTTCAATGCGGGTGCCTGCGCATCCGCCGCAGATATGAGAAGAGAGGCAGCAAGCCATGCCGAAGCGCATCCTGCAGGGGACGGTGGTGTCCGACACCAACGACAAGACGGTTGTCGTGCTGGTGGAGCGGCGCTTCACTCACCCCCTTTACAAGAAGACGGTGCGGCGCACCAAGAAGTATCATGCGCACGATGCCGACAACTCCTGCAAGGTGGGAGATGTTGTGCGCATCGAGGAGTGCCGCCCCATCTCGCGCAAGAAGCGCTGGCGGGTGGTGGAGAAGGTGGAAGCCGCCAGGGCCTGAGCGCCGGTTCGGGTGGGGTGATGGGCCGGTGGCCATGCAGGCATGCCGGCATGCTGCCCGGGCGGAACAATGATATGGTTGAACGGGTGATGTCATGATTCAGGTCGAAACCAAGCTGGACGTGGCCGACAATTCCGGCGCGCGGCGCGTGCAGTGCATCAAGGTGCTGGGCGGTTCCAGGCGCAAGTATGCCTCCGTGGGCGACATCATCGTGGTGTCGGTGAAGGAGGCCATTCCGCGCGGCCGCGTGAAGAAGGGGCAGGTGCTGAAGGCCGTGGTGGTGCGCACCGCCAAGGACATCAAGCGGCCCGATGGTTCGGTAATCCGCTTCGATGGCAACGCCGCGGTGCTCATCAACAACCAGGGCGAGCCCATCGGCACGCGCATCTTCGGCCCCGTGCCGCGCGAGCTGCGCGCCAAGAACCACATGAAGATCATCTCGCTGGCTCCGGAGGTGCTGTGATGGCTGCCAGGATCAGGAAAGGCGACCGCGTGATGGTCATCGCGGGACGCGACAAGGGCAAGATCGGCGAAGTGCTGAAGGTGTTGCCCAAGGAGAACCGTGCCATCGTGCAGGGTGTGAATATCGTCAAGCGCCATCAGCGCCCCACGCAATCGCAGGCCGGTGGCATCATCGAAAAGGAAGCGCCCATTCACGTTTCCAATCTCGCGCACCTGGACCCGAAGGACAACAAGCCGACGCGTGTCGGCTTCAGGAAGCTGGAAGACGGCCGCAAGGTGCGTTATGCCAAGCGCTCCGGAGAGGTGATCGATGTCTGAGCAGGAAAAATATGTGCCGAAGCTGCGCAAGCACTACGATGAAGTGGTGCGTCCGCAGCTGATCGAGCGGTTCGGCTACACCAACCCCATGCAGGTGCCGCGCATCGAGAAGATCGTGCTCAACATGGGCGTTGGCGAAGCGGTGGGCGATTCCAAGATCGCCCAGTTCGCCGTCGAGGAGCTGAGCAAGATTGCCGGTCAGCGCGCCGTGCCGACGCGTGCGCGCAAGGCCATCGCCGGCTTCAAGCTGCGTGCCGGCATGCCCATCGGTGCCAAGGTAACGGTGCGCGGCGAGCGCATGTACGAGCTGCTGGACCGCATCATCAACATCGCGTTGCCGCGGGTGCGCGACTTCCGCGGTCTCAGCCCGAAGAGCTTTGACGGCAACGGCAACTATGCCTTCGGCATCCGTGAACACATCGTGTTTCCGGAGATCGACTACGACAAGGCGCTGAAGATTCTGGGCATGGATGTGATCATTCACACGACTGCCCCGACCGACGAGGAGGCCATGGCGCTGCTGGAAGGTTTCAATTTCCCGTTCCGCAAGCGTCAACAGAAGCAGGCCGCCTGAGCAGGCAGCAACAGGACACACGAGCATGGCGAAGAAAGGCAAGATCGAAAGCAACGAAAAGCGCAAGCGCCTGGTGGCGAAATACGCGAAGAAGCGCGCGGAGCTGCTGGCCATTGCGCGTGATCGTTCGCGTCCCATCGAGGAGCGTTTCGAGGCGCAGATGAAGCTGGCGAAGCTGCCGCGCAATTCCGCGCCCGTGCGCGTGCGCAACCGCTGTGAGCTGACGGGGCGTCCGCGCGGTTTCTATCGCAAGTTCCGGCTGTCCCGCATTGCCCTGCGCGAGCTGGCGAACCAGGGCAAGCTGCCGGGCGTTACCAAGGCAAGCTGGTAACGCCAGCGGGAAGGCATCCGCTGCCTGTCATCTTGTAAATGGTGCAGGGCAGGGGGTGTGGTGTTGATATCGCCCTGTTGGCTGCCGCGATCGTGGCAGGGCAGGGGGCTGATCAGAAAGGAGCAGGACATGACGGTTACCGACCCGATAGCGGACATGCTGGCGCGCATCCGCAATGCGCACATGCGTGGCAAGGCCACGGTGCGCATGCCGGCATCGCGCATGCGCGAGCGTGTGCTGCAGGTGCTGAAGGATGAAGGTTATATCCGCGGCTTCGAGCGCATCGACCTGGGCGGCGGCAAGGCCGACATCGAGGTGGAGCTGAAATATTACGACGGCGAGCCGGTCATTCGCGAGATCACCCGTGTTTCAAAGCCCGGACGGCGCGTCTATACCTCCGTGGAGGACATGCCGCTGGTCTACAACGGTCTTGGCATTGCCATCCTTTCCACTTCCAGGGGCGTGATGAGCGATGCCCAGGCGCGCGAGCTGAATGTCGGCGGAGAAGTGATCTGCACGGTATTCTGATGGCAACAGCAGGCGGCGCGCCATGAAGGTGGCTGCGACGCCATCAATCTCGAGGGAAAGACGTCATGTCCCGCATTGGCAAGAAACCGGTGCCCATCCCCTCCGGCGTGGAGGTGAAGATCGATGGTGCGACCGTTACCGTGAAGGGGCCGAAAGGCCAGCTGGAAACCGCCTTTCTCGATGATTTGGTGGAAGTTTCCATCGAGGACAACGAGGTGGTGGTGAAGCCCCGCAACAATTCCAAGCCGGCGCGCTCCGCCTGGGGGCTTACGCGCTCGCTGATCAACAACATGGTGATCGGCGTAACCGAGGGCTTCCAGAAGAAGCTGCAGATCGTCGGCGTGGGTTATCGCGCCCAGCTGCAGGGGCGCAACCTGAAGCTCAACCTGGGCTTCAGCCATGATGTGATCTACGAGGTGCCGGAAGGCATCAGCGTGGAGGTGCCGCAGCCCACGGAGATCGTGGTTTCCGGCATCGACAAGCAGAAGGTCGGGCAGGTGGCGGCAGAGATCCGCGCCTGGCGTCCGCCGGAGCCATACAAGGGCAAGGGCGTGCGCTACGCTGATGAATACATCTTCCGCAAGGAAGGCAAGAAGAAGTAATCGCGCGGGATCAACGGCAGCCGGGGAGGTCTTGCAGGGCTTTGCGGCCCGCGGGAAACCGCCCGGCAGATGCCAAGCAGACGGACTGAAGTGCAATGGTGCGGAAACTGAGCAAGGAAGAACGTCGGCGCGCGCGGGTGCGGCGCAAGCTGAAGCAGCGCGCGGGCGAGGAGCGCATGCGCCTGTCGGTGTTTCGCTCGCACAAGTATATCTATGCGCAGGTCATCGATGATGCGAAGGGCCACACGCTGGCTGCTGCATCCTCCAACGAGCCGGACATGCGCAAGAAGCTGAAGAGCACCGGCAATGTGGAGGCCGCCTTCGAGGTGGGCAAGCTGCTGGCCGAGCGGGCGAAGAAGGCCGGCGTGGAGAAGGTCTATTTCGATCGTGGCGGCTATCTCTATCATGGCCGCGTCAAGGCGCTGGCCGATGGCGCGCGCGAGGGTGGCCTCGATTTCTGAGTGCGCATGGGCAGCGATGCCGGCATCGCTGCAAGCATGCGTGCCTTGACATGAACATCCTTTCCGCAGGCCCGCGGCCATGGCGCGCGGGAACCACGGGAAGAAGCAGCAGAACGGACAGGCACGATGGCTGGAAGAGAACGGGATCGGGACGAGGAATTCGTCGAGCACCTGGTGCACATCAACCGCGTGGCCAAGGTGGTGAAGGGTGGCCGGCGTTTCGGCTTTGCCGCGCTGGTGGTGGTTGGCGACCAGAAGGGGCGCGTGGGCTTCGGACACGGCAAGGCCAAGGAAGTGCCGGAAGCCATCCGCAAGGCAACCGAATCGGCGAAGCGCAGCATGATCCGCGTGCCGCTGCGCGAAGGGCGTACGCTGCATCATGACGTGAAGGGCAAGCACGATGCCGGCCGCGTCATCATCCGCTCCGCCCCTCCGGGAACCGGTATCATTGCAGGTGGCCCGATGCGTGCGGTATTCGATGCCCTGGGACTGGCTGACGTGGTGGCCAAGTCCATTGGCTCGTCGAATCCCTACAACATGATTCGCGCCACCTTCAACGCCTTGTCGAAGTGCGAGAACCCGCGCAAGGTTGCGGCCCGCCGCGGCAAGAAGGTGTCGGAGATCCTGAAGAACCGCCGCCAGGCCGAGGAAGCCGGGCGCTGAAACATGTTTGTTGTCCGGTGTTCCACTGCGGCAACGCCAACCAGACAGGAATGACGGGTGAACGGTCATGGCCGGGAAAACGCAGAAAACCATCACCGTGGAGCAGATCGGCAGCCCCATTCGCCGGCCGAAGGATCAGCGTGCGACGCTCATCGGCCTGGGGCTGAACAAGATGCACCGCCGTCGCACGCTTCCCGATACGCCGGAGGTGCGCGGCATGATCCGCAAGGTGTCGCACCTGGTGCGCATCGTCGAGGAATGAACGAGGTGGCGCGCATCCATCCCGTGAGGATGTGAGCGCAGCCACCGGAAGGCTGGAGGCACAAGCCATGCGACTGAACGAACTTTCTCCTGCGCCGGGAGCACGCAAGAAGGCGCGGCGCGTGGGCCGCGGCATCGGCTCTGGCAAGGGCAAGACCTGTGGCCGTGGCCACAAGGGCGCGAAGGCACGCGCCGGCACCGCCATCAAGGGCTTCGAGGGCGGCCAGATGCCGATCTATCGCCGCCTGCCGAAGCGTGGCTTCAATCGCCATCTGCCGAACCGTTATGCCGAAGTGCGCCTGAACCGCATCGTCGAGCTGATCGAGCAGGGCAGGCTGGATGCCAAGGCGGTGATCGACGAGGAGGCACTGGTGAAGGCTGGTGCGGTGCGCCGCCGCAAGCAAGGCATCCGCGTGCTTGGCCCGGCAGAGAAGGCACCGAAGATCACGCTGAAGGTGGCGCATGCCACGGCTTCCGTGGTGGCGGCCATCGAGAAGGCCGGTGGCAAGGTCGAGATGGCGAGCGCCGCAGCCAAGGCGGAAGAGAAGGCCTGAGCTGGTCCTTCCGATGCTGCCGCTCTTTCCATCGACGGGGAAGGGGGCAATGCTTCCGCCAGATTGCGGTTGAAGCTTGACAGGCACGGGTGCTGTTGCGCCCGGCCTTCATGAGGTGGGCATATCAATGGCTTCTGCGGCGGAACAACTGGCGTCCAATTTCAACTTCGCGGCGCTGGCCAAGGCGGAAGAGCTGAAGAAGCGCATCTGGTTCACGCTGGCGGCGCTCATCATCTATCGCTTCGGCACCTACATTCCCATTCCGGGCATCGATGCCGTGGAGCTGTCGCGGCTGGTGCAGCAGCAGAGCAGCGGCATTCTCGGCTTCGTCAATTCGCTCTCCGGCGGTGCATTGGGGCGCATGGCGGTGTTTGCGCTCAACATCATGCCCTACATCTCCGCCGCCATCATTATCCAGCTGATGACCACCGTTTCCCCCCACCTTCAGCAGCTGAAGAAGGAAGGGGAATCGGGGCGCAAGAAAATCAACCAGTATACCCGCTACGGCACGGTCATCCTGGCGGCGCTGCAGGCCTACGGCATTGCCGTGGGGCTGGAGGCACAGGGCAACATCGTGCATGATCCGGGCTGGTTCTTCCGCTTCTCCACGGTGGTTACGCTCACCGGCGGCACCGTGTTCCTGATGTGGCTGGGCGAGCAGATCACCCAGCGCGGCGTGGGCAACGGCATCTCGCTCATCATCTATGCCGGCATCGTCGCCGAGCTGCCCGTCGCCATTGCCCAGCTGCTGGAGCTGGGGCGGACGGGGCAGCTTTCCACCTTCGCCATCATCGGCATCATCGTGATGGCGCTGGCGGTGATCGCCTTCATCGTCTTCATGGAACGCGCGCAGCGGCGCATTCCCATCCAGTATCCGCGCCGCCAGCAGGGCAATCGCCTGTATCAGGGGCAAAGCTCGCACCTGCCGCTGAAGATCAATACTGCCGGTGTCATTCCGCCCATCTTCGCCTCCTCGCTGCTGCTGGTGCCCATCACGGTCGCCAACTTCATGCAGGGGCAGGGGCCGGAGTGGCTCACCTACATCACCACGCTGCTGGGGCGCGGACAGCCGCTGTTCCTGTTCCTGTATGGTGCATTGGTGTTCTTCTTCGCCTTCTTCTACACCGCCATCATGTTCGATCCGAAGGAGGTGGCAGACAACCTGAAGAAGCATGGCGGCTTCATTCCCGGCATTCGCCCGGGGCAGAAGACGGCGGAATACATCGATCACGTGCTCACGCGCGTAACCACCATCGGTGCCATCTACCTGGTGGCGGTATCGCTGTTGCCGGAGTTTCTCACGGCTTACGCCGGTGTGCCGTTCTACTTTGGCGGCACGTCCCTGCTCATCGTGGTGAGCGTTACCATGGACACGGTGGCGCAGGTGCAGGGGCACCTTCTGGCGCAGCAGTATGAGGGGCTGGTCAAGAAGACCAAGTTGAGAGGGAGAGGGAAAAGGTGAACATCATTCTGTTCGGCCCGCCGGGAGCGGGCAAGGGTACCCAGGCCAAGCGCCTGGAAAAGAGCCGAGGCCTGATCCAGCTGTCCACCGGCGACATGCTGCGCGCCGCTGTCGCCGCTGGTACCGAATACGGCAAGAAGGCCAAGGAGGTGATGGAGAAGGGCGAGCTGGTCTCCGACGAGATCGTCATCAACATCATCTCCGACCGGCTGGACGAGGACGACGTGAAGAACGCTCCCGGCGTCATCTTCGACGGTTTTCCGCGCACCGTGGCGCAGGCGGAGGAGCTGGACAGGATGCTGGCCTCCAAGGGCATGAAGCTCGATGCCGTCATCGTGCTGGACGTGGATGACGAGGCACTGGTGGAGCGCATCACCGGCCGCTTCACCTGCGCGAAGTGCGGCAAGGGCTATCACGACAAGTTCGAGAAGCCGAAGGTGGATGGCGTGTGCGACGAATGCGGCTCCACCGAGTTTACTCGCCGCGCCGATGACAACGAGGAAACGGTGCGCCAGCGGCTTGAGAGCTATCATGCCCAGACCTCGCCGCTCATCGACTATTACGAGAAGGCCGGTATCGTGAAGAAGGTGGACGGCATGGCCGCCATCGACGATGTTACGGCGCAGATCGAGAAGGTGCTGGACGAGATTTCCTGATTCCCCGCATGCATGCATCTGGTGAATGGGGGGCTTGAGCCACCGTTCACCGTCTTGCATCGCTTGACCTCGCGGTGTGCTGCCGTTAAACAGGGCGCAGCATTGAGGCATTGCGGCGGAATCGCCGGCGGCGCGCCAGCAGCATGCAGGTTGGCGCATTTTTCTGTTGAATGTGCAGGAGTGCCGTGCTGGTTCCACGTGCTCTCGGCGCAGGCTGAAAACACATCAGAGAGAGGCATCGAACCGTGGCCCGTATCGCAGGTGTCAACATACCGACAAACAAGCGCGTGGTCATCGCGCTGCAGTACATTCACGGCATCGGCCCCAAGTTCGCGAAGGAAATCGTGGAGAAGGCCGGTGTTGACGAGAACACGCGCGTGAACGAGCTGTCCGAGCAGGAAGTCATCCGCATTCGCGAGATCATCGACCGCGATTACATCGTGGAAGGTGATTTGCGCCGCCAGGTGTCCATGAACATCAAGCGGCTGATGGATCTTGGCTGCTATCGCGGCCTGCGGCATCGGCGCGGCCTTCCCGTGCGTGGTCAGCGCACGCACACCAATGCGCGCACGCGCAAGGGGCCGGCCAAGCCCATTGCCGGCAAGAAGAAGTGAGTCAGCATTCTCGGCCGCACCATCCCCTTGTTGTGAGACATGGTGTCGGCCGCGCAAACATTCTCAGGGAAGCAGGATAACATGGCCAAGGCAGCTACCAGAACGCGCCGCAAGGACCGCCGCACCGTGCCGGCGGGCGTGGTCCACGTCAATGCGACGTTCAACAACACGATGATCACCATCACCGATCCGCAAGGCAACACCCTGTGCTGGGCTTCTGCCGGCAAGATGGGCTTCAAGGGCTCGCGCAAGTCCACGCCCTATGCCGCGCAGCTGGCCGCCGAGGATGCCGCCAAATGCGCGCTGGAGCATGGCATGAAGACCATCGAGGTGAATGTCTCCGGCCCCGGTTCGGGGCGTGAATCGGCGCTGAGGGCGCTGCAGGCGGCGGGCTTGCAGGTTACGGTCATTCGCGACACCACCCCGATCCCGCACAATGGCTGCCGCCCGCGCAAGAAGCGCCGCGTGTAAGCGGCTGCTGCCGGTGCCGGTGAGCCATGCCTGAAGTGGGGCAACAATCTTTCGAGGACGAGCAATGCAGCAGATCAACCAGAAGAACTGGCAGGAGCTGATCAGGCCGACGAAGCTGGAGGTCAAGCCCGGGCATGACCCGGAGCGTCTGGCTACCATCGTCGCCGAGCCGCTGGAGCGTGGCTTCGGCATGACGCTGGGCAACGCGCTGCGCCGGGTGCTGCTGTCTTCCCTGCAGGGGGCGGCGGTTACTTCCATCCAGATCGACGGGGTGCTGCACGAGTTCTCCTCCATCCCCGGCGTGCGCGAGGATGTTACCGACATCGTCCTCAACGTGAAGGATATCGTTTTCCGCATGCATGCCGAGGGGCCAAAGAAGGTGCAGCTGCACAAGACCGGCCCGGGCACTGTAACCGCTGGCGACATTGCCGAAACGGCTGATGTCGAGGTGCTGAACAAGGATCACGTCATCTGCACCCTGGCAGAAGACGTGGAGCTGCGCATGGAAATCACCGTGAACACCGGCAAGGGCTATGTGCCGGCAGAGCAGAACCGCCCGTCGGATGCGCCCATCGGTCTCATTCCGGTGGATTCGCTCTATTCTCCGGTGCGCCGCGTCTCCTACCAGGTGGAAAGCACGCGCGAGGGGCAGGTGCTGAATTACGACAGCCTGTCGCTGACGGTGGAAACCGACGGCTCCGTGTCGCCGGAAGATGCCGTGGCCTATGCCGCGCGTATCCTGCAGGATCAGCTGCAGATCTTCATCAACTTCGAGGAGCCGGCCACCCAGCAGCAGGAGGAGCAGGAACCGGAGCTGGCCTTCAATCCGGCACTGCTGAAGCGGGTGGAGGAGCTGGAGCTTTCCGTGCGCTCCGCCAACTGCCTGAAGAACGACAACATCGTCTATATCGGCGATCTCATCCAGAAGACCGAGGCCGAGATGCTGCGCACGCCCAACTTCGGCCGCAAGTCGCTGAACGAGATCAAGGAGGTGCTGGCGCAAATGGGCCTGCACCTGGGCATGGAAGTGCCCAACTGGCCGCCCGAGAACATCGAGGAGCTGGCCAAGAAATACGAGAACAATTACTGATTCCGCGATTCTGCACAAAGGGATGTGGCGCAGGCTTGGGTTTCTTCCCGCGTGGACGATGAGGCAACAGGCCTGGGCATGGTGCAGGTGTAGCGGAACAGGGATTGCATGCAGTTGCATGCTGGCGAAAAGAGGGTAGAGAACAATGCGGCATCGCAAGAGAAAGGGGCGGCTGAACCGCACGGCAGAGCACCGCAAGGCGCTGTTTGCCAACATGGCGGCCTCGCTCATCGAGCATGAGCAGATCGTTACCACGTTGCCGAAGGCCAAGGCCCTGCGCAGCGTCATGGACAAGCTCATTACCCTGGCCAAGAAAGGGCAGGACGAGGGCAAGCGCCTGCACTATTATCGCCTGGCCATCTCGAAGTTGCAGAACAACAAGGAAGCGGCGAAGAAGCTGTTCGAGGTGCTGGGGCCGCGCTACGCCGAGCGTCCGGGTGGCTATACCCG
>JALSGQ010000090.1 GCA_026982665.1 Hyphomicrobiales bacterium
TGGCCGCGCTGAACGAGCAGATCGCCGAGCTGCGGCAGGCAGCCGATCCTGCCCGCCTGCAGGCGCTGGAAGGGCGCATGGGCAAGCAGGAGCAGGCACTGATCCGCACCCAGGAAGAACTGAGGGCGCTGGCCCAGCAGGCGCAGGTGGCGGCCAGACGCGCTGCCGAGCAGGCCACGGCGGCACAGGCAGCGGTAGAGGCGCTGAAAGCCAACCCGCCAATGCCGAAGTTCACGCCCACACCCGCAGCACAGGCCTATGCCGCATTGCGCCGCAAGGCCAGGGCCGGTGAACCGTTTGCCGATGTGCTGAAGCAACTGGCGGCACTGCTGCCCGCAGCCCCCGGCGTGGATGCGCTCACCCCCCTGGCGGAGGAAGGGGTGCCGGCGGAAAACGCCCTGCTCGACAAGCTGGCGGCACTGAAGGAACAGCTGGCCAGGGCCGAATCCGGACAGGCACAGCCAGCGGCGGATGACCCGCTGGCGGCACTGAAGCAGCGGCTGTCCACCGTTGTGAAGGTGCGCCGCGCCGATGCCGTGGACTGGCCGAAGGTGCTGGACACTGCCCTGCGCAAGGCCGGCACCGGTGGTCTGGCCGCAGCACTTGCGGAGATTGCACCATATCGGCAGAAGTGGCCGCCAGCGCTGGCCGAATGGGCAGCACTGGCCGAGAAGCGGATACAGGCAGACAAGGCGCTGGATGCCCTGGCCGAGGCAGTGGTGCAGGCCGCCGCAAGGCCGGGCATGGACAGCACCGGCACAACACGGCAATGACGAAAAATGGCCGGAAACGCCTGTTTTCGGCACACCGGCCGGGGTGAACGAAGCGTCAGGGCAGGATATCGAGCCGGCAGGCGCAGCCGCCATCTGCACATGGCGGCACGTCGACGGCAGCAGGGGGCAGGGACTCTTTCATCATGTGGCGCATCATCATCTGGTTTCTGGTGGCGGCAGGGCTGGCCTGGGGCTTGACATGGGTGGCCAGCCACCCCGGCACCATCACCGTGGAATGGATGGGCTGGCGCATCGAGGAAATGCCGGTGGCACTGGCGCTTGGCGTGCTGCTCGTCAGCCTGTTGCTGCTGTGGCTGGCATTTCGCCTGCTGCGCTGGATCATCGGCATGCCGTTTGCAGCCGCTGACGTCTGGCACAGGCGGCAACGGCGCAAGACGCAGGAAGCCATCACCACCGGCATGACAGCCCTGCTGGCCGGCAATGCCGAGGCGGCATCGCGCGCCGCCGCCAAGGCCGGGCGGCTGGCCCCGGCCAATCCACTGGCGCGCCTGCTGCAGGCACAGGCGGCACTGAGCAAGGGTGAACTGCGCAGCGCGCAAGCGCATTTCAATACCCTGAAGGAAGACCCGGCCACGGAGCCGGCAGCCCTGCATGGCCTGTATGAGATCGCCATGCGCCAGAACGACGTGGCAGCGGCACAAGCCATTGCCGAGCGTGCACAGCGCCGTTATCCCGACCTGCCGTGGGCCTCGCAGGCCCTGCTGCGGTTCGCGGCACTGGCCGGCGACTGGCCGAAGGTGCGCCGGTTGCTGGAGCAGATGCGCCGCGCCGGTCTCATCGACAAGCAGACGCAATATCGCCAGCAGGCAGCCACGCTGGCGGCCGAAGCGCTGGCGCTGGAGGACAGCACACCGGACAAGGCACTGGAACTGGCGTTGAAGGCGCACAGGCTGGATCCATCACTGGTGCCGGCGGCGCTGGTGGCCGGGCGTCTGCTGGCGGCGCGCGGCAAGCTGCGCAAGGCGGCGAAGGTGCTGGAGAAGACATGGAAGCTCTCGCCACATCCGGACATTGCCGAGGTTTATGCGCACCTGCGCAGCGGTGATGCACCGCGCGACCGGCTGGCACGCGTGCAGCAGCTGCTGAAAAGAGCTTCCGGTGGAGAGGAGGGCGCGGTAGCACTTGCCCGTGCTGCCATCGACGCACAGGACTGGGAGGTGGCGCTGGGTGCGCTGCGCCCGTGGCTGAACGAGAACCCCTCCGCCCGCATCTTCCTGCTGATGGCGGAGCTGGAAGAGGCCCGCTCCGGCGACATCGGCCGCATGCGCGAGTGGCTGCGCCGGGCACGCCACGCGCGGCCCGATCCCGCCTGGGTGGCGCAGGGATTCGTCTCGCCGGTGTGGCTGCCGCTGACCCCGGATGGAGAGATCGGCACCCTGCGCTGGGGTGAACCGCCGCAGGGCAACGCTGCC
>JALSGQ010000091.1 GCA_026982665.1 Hyphomicrobiales bacterium
GCACCACGTCGCTGTCCAACCTCGGCATGTTCGGCATCAGGCAGTTTGCCGCCGTCATCAACCCGCCGCAGGCGACCATCCTGGCGGTGGGCGAAGGCGCGCCGCGGGTGGTGGCGGAAGACGGCCAGCCGGTGGTGCGCACGGTGATGACCGCCACGCTCTCCGCCGATCATCGCGCCGTGGACGGCGCCGTCGCCGCGCAGGCGCTCACCGCCTTCAGGCGCTACATCGAGCAGCCGATGCTGATGCTGCTGGAGGGGTGAGGCACACGGCTGGGCAACGCTGCCGCGCCATCGGGCATCCACAAAAGGCAGCGGCCAAGGCGCTTGTGGCCATGGATGGCCGGGTCAGGCCCGGCAATGACGAAGACCGGAATGATCGCAACGAAGGAACCACGCTCCATGAGCGAGACGCAGACATTCGACCTCATCGTCATCGGTGCCGGGCCGGGGGGCTACGTGGCGGCCATTCGCGCCGCGCAACTGGGCATGAAGACCGCCATCATCGAGGCGAAGCATCTGGGCGGCATCTGCCTGAACTGGGGCTGCATCCCCACCAAGGCGCTGCTGCGCTCCGCGGAGGTGCTGCACCTGGCGCGCCATGCCAAGGACTTCGGCCTGAAGGTGGGCGAGGTGGCTGTGGACTTCGAGGCCGTCATTGCCCGCTCGCGCAAGGTGTCGGAACGGCTGAGCCGCGGCGTGGCGCACCTGATGAAGAAGAACGACATCACCGTCATTGAGGGCTACGGCAGGCTGCTGGGCAAGGGCCGCGTGGCGGTGGAGAAGGACGGCAAGGTAACGGGCGAATACGCCGCGAAGCACATCATCATCGCCACCGGCGCGCGCCCGCGGGCACTGCCCGGGCTGGAGCCGGACGGCAGGCTGGTGTGGAGCTACTTCGAGGCGCTCAACCCCGACCGACTGCCGCGCTCGCTGCTGGTCATCGGTTCGGGGGCCATCGGCATCGAGTTCGCCAGCTTCTATCATGCCATGGGCGTGGACGTTACGGTGGTGGAGATTGCCGAGCGCATCATGCCGGCGGAGGATGCGGAGGTTTCCGAGTTCGCCCGCAAGGTGATGGCCAAGCAGGGGCTGACGTTCCTGCTGGGGGCGAAGGTGGCGGAGCTGAAGAAGGGGCAGGAGACGGTTACCGCCACCATCGAGACGGCGAAGGGCGAGCGCGAGGAGATCACCGTGGAGCGCGTGCTGGCCGCCACCGGCGTGGTGGCCAACGTGGAGAACATCGGGCTTGAGGCCGCCGGCGTGCAGGTGAAGAACGGCGTGATTGCGGTGAACGAATGGCTGCAGACCTCCGCGCCGGGCGTGTATGCCATTGGCGACGTGGCCGGGCCGCCGATGCTGGCGCACAAGGCCAGCCATGAGGCCATCATCTGCGTGGAGAAGATTGCCGGCGTGAAGGACGTGCACCCGATGAAGCGCGAGCACATCCCGGCCTGCACCTATTGCCACCCGCAGGTGGCGAGCATCGGCCTGACCGAGCAGCAGGCGAAGGAACAGGCGAAGAAGCACGGCTGGGATGTGAAGGTGGGGCGCTTTCCGCTGATGGCCAACGGCAAGGCCATCGCGCTGGGCGACACCGACGGCTTCGTGAAGACGGTGTTCGACGCGAAGAGCGGCCAGTTGCTGGGCGCGCACATGGTGGGGCCGGAGGTTACGGAAATGATCCAGGGCTATGCCGTGGGCATGACGCTGGAGACGACGGAGGCGGAGCTGATGCACACCGTCTTCCCGCACCCCACCATCTCCGAGAGCATGCACGAGGCGGTGCTGACCGCCTTCGGCCGGGCGTTGCATATCTGACGCGCCCCTGCCTCGTTTTGCCATCCCGCAGGGGCACGGGCATTCCTCTCTCAACTGCATGCACACGAAAGGCCGCGGGCAGGCAGCGCCGCGGCCTTGTCATATTCTGCTCCGAACAGTGGCTTCAGGGCAGCTGGTTCATCTTGTTCAGCGCCGCAGTGAAGCCCTTCAGGTTCAGCTCCACCGGCAGGCCGACGCCGGGCGCGGCATAGACGATGAATTTCGCCTTCTTGCCCTTCTTCAGCTTGTCCAGCGTTT
>JALSGQ010000092.1 GCA_026982665.1 Hyphomicrobiales bacterium
CCGTCAGCGTGGCGATGGCCTCTTCCAGCTTCATCGCCTGCTGCTGCTTGCTGCCCAGCCGGCGCATGTTCACCGCGCCTTCCTCCACCTCGCGCTTGCCCACCACGAGGATGACCGGCACCTTGGCCAGCGAATGCTCGCGCACCTTGTAGTTGATCTTCTCGTTGCGCAGGTCGGCCTCTGCCCTCAACCCCGCCGCCGTCAGCCGCTGTTCCACCTGCCGCGCATAGTCGTCGGCATCGGAGGTGATGGTGCACACCACCACCTGCACCGGTGCCAGCCACAACGGCAGGTGCCCGGCGTAATGCTCGATGAGAATGCCGATGAAGCGCTCCAGCGAGCCGAACATGGCGCGGTGGATCATCACCGGCGTGTGCTTCTCGCTGTCCGCGCCGATGTAGAAAGCCTCGAACCGCCCCGGCAGGTTGAAGTCGAGCTGCACCGTGCCGCACTGCCAGTCGCGCCCGATGGCATCGCGCAGCACGTATTCCAGCTTCGGCCCGTAGAAGGCGCCCTCGCCGGGGTTCAGCGTGTATTCGCCGCCGGCCTCCTCCACCGCCTCTTTCAGCGCCGCCTCTGCCGCGTCCCAGATCTCGTCGGAGCCAACGCGCTTCTCCGGACGGTCGGAGAACTTGATGCGCACGTCCTCGAAACCGAAGTCCTTGTAGATGTCGAGGATCAGCCGGTGCAGGCGGATGCACTCCTCCTTGATCTGCTCGCTGGTGCAGAAGATGTGCGCATCATCCTGGGTGAAGGAGCGCACGCGCATCAGCCCGTGCAGGGCGCCGGACGGCTCGTAGCGATGCACCTTGCCGAACTCGGCCATGCGGATGGGCAGGTCGCGATAGCTCTTCAGCCCATGCTTGAAGATCTGCACGTGGCCGGGGCAGTTCATCGGCTTGCAGGCGAAGATGCGCTCGTCCTCCGTCTGCGTGATGAACATGTGCTCGCGGAACTTCTCCCAGTGGCCGGACTGCTCCCACAGGGCGCGATCCATCATGTCCGGCGTGTTCACCTCGATGTATCCGGCCTCGTCCTGCACCCGCCGCAGGTAGTTCACCAGTTGCTGGAAGATGGTCCAGCCCTTGCGGTGCCAGAACACCGAGCCGGGCGCCTCCTCCTGGAAGTGGAACAGGTCCATCTCCCGCCCCAGCCGCCGGTGGTCGCGCTTCTCCGCCTCCTCAAGCTGCTTCAGGTAGGCGTTGAGCTGCTTCCTGTCGGCCCAGGCCGTGCCGTAAATGCGGGTGAGCATGGGCTTGTTGGGGTCCCCGCGCCAGTAGGCGCCGGCCACCTTCATCAGCTTGAAGGCATCGCCCACCTTGCCGGTGGAGGGCAGGTGCGGCCCGCGGCACAGGTCGAACCATTCATCGCCCTGCCAGTAGATGCGGATTTCCTCGTCTTCCGGGATGGACTCGATCAGCTCCGCCTTGAAGTTCTCGCCCATCTCGCGGAACTTCGCAATCGCCGCGTCGCGCTCCCACACCTCCTTGCGGAACGGCAGGTTGCGCGCCACGATCTCCTTCATCTTCTTCTCGATCTTCGGCAGGTCTTCCGTCGTGAACGGCTCGTTGCGGAAGAAGTCGTAATAGAAGCCGTTCTCGATGGTCGGGCCGATGGTAACCTGCGTGCCGGGGTATAGCTCCTGCACCGCCTGCGCCATGACGTGCGCGGCATCGTGCCGGATGTATTCCAGCCCCTCCTCGTCATCGCGGGTGATGAAGCGGATGCTGGCATCCTCGGTGATGGCATCGGCGAGGTCGCGCGGCGTGCCGTTCACCTCCATCACCAGCGCCTTCTTCGCCAATGACTTGGAGATGCTCTTCGCCACCTCCATGCCGGTGATGCCGGCATCGAATTCGCGGCTGGAACCGTCGGGAAAGGTCAGGGTGATCCTGTCGGACATGTCTGCATGTCTCCTGCTCAGTCGCTGCCCACGAACGCAGGTAAGCGGAGTTGAAGTTCGGCCCATGCCTCCGGCAGGCATGAACATTTCGGGCCGGGGCGAACAGCCCCGACCCATTCTCCTTGCCTCTAGTCGCCTCCCCCGGCGGCGTCAAGCCGCGGCGGCGAAACGTTGCCGGCAGGGCTGGCCACTTTTTCAGCCTTCGCGCTTGCTGATGATCTCGCGCGTCGGGATCAGGTCCTTGATGTATTTCGGCAGGGCGAAGGAGGCGATATGCACCTCCGGCGTGTAGTATTGCGTTTCCAGCTTCTCCGCCGCGTAGCGACGCTCAAGCACCTCCAGCGGCACCTTGCGCAACTCCGGATTGTTGGTGCCCCAGCCGTAACACATCTGCCCGCCGGCATAGCCCGGCACGGTGGAGGTATAGCAGGTGTAGTCCACGAACAGCTTGCTGAAGGCGGCCATGGTGTTGATCACCTCATCGGCCTGGGTGAAGGGGATGCCGTTCTGCGTAACCACCACGCCACCATCGGCCAGCCGCTTCGACAGGTTGGTGTAGAACTCCTCGGTGAACAGCGCCTTGCCCGGCCCCACCGGGTCGGTGGAATCGACGATGATGACGTCGAACTGCTCGTCTGCCTCCGCCGCGTATTTCGCGCCATCGGAAATCACCAGCTCGAAGCGCGGGTCATCGAACGCGCCATCGGAGAGCATCGGCAGGTATTTTTTCGAGAACTCGATGACCTCCGGGTCTATCTCCACCTGCACGATGCGGGCGATGGCCTTGTGCTTCACCACCTGCTTCAGCATGCCGCCGTCGCCACCGCCGATGATCAGCACCGAGTGCACCGCACCATGCGCCAGGATGGGCACGTGCGCCATCATCTCGTGATACATGAACTCGTCGCGCTCGGTGGTCTGCAGGATGTTGTCCAGCGTCAGCACCCGCCCGAAGGTCTTGTTCTCGAACACCATCAGGCGCTGCGATTCGGTCTTGGAGTCGTAATACAGCTTCTCGATCTTCAGCATCTGGCGGTAGCCGTAGTGCAGATCCTCGATCCACCAGCCTTCCACCTCGATCGGCTCGTTGATCGGCGGCTCCACGCCGAAGTCGTGCTTCTTCTCATCACTCATGATGGCGATTTCCCGCAATGAATTGCATCCTCGCACCAGGCACGGCCAGAAGCCGCCCCGATGACAATGGCAAGGCCCGCTGCCCCCGAGGCAGCCGGCCCCGGGCCGCGCTCACCCCACGAATCCAGCCCCGCGGCGGATTTCCTGCACTTCCACGCGCCCGGCGTTGAAGGCCCGCCGCAACACCTCGACAGCCGCGTGCGGGTCGGCATCGCCGCACATGAACACGTCGAACGCGCCATAGCGGCTTTCCGGCCACGTGTGCACGGAGATGTGCGATTCCGCCAGCACCGCCACGCCGGAAACACCCTGCGGCGTGAACCGGTGCAGGTGAATGTGCAGCAGCGTTGCCCCGGCAGCGTCGATGGCATCCAGGAACGCCTGCTCGATGCGCGCAGGATCATCCAGCCCGTCGGCCTCGGCCAGCTCCACGATCAGGTGCGTGCCGGCAAACACCTCGCCATCACGCCGCACGAAGTGATCAAGGCGGGTATCGCTTTCATCATGATGACGGGGAACTTGCGTCGAGCGTTTTTCGGGGGTGGAAGATCGTTCAAGCTCCTGCTGGCGCGTCTCGGCGTGCACGCCGCCCTGCACATCGGCGGCATGAGCATTTGCATTACGGGCCTTTACGGCAGCGTCAGCATGATCTTCCTTTTGGGTGGTGCCTGCGTCCAGGTCCATCCCCAATTGGAAGAGGCTCCGGTCTTCCATCGGAAGTCCTCCCCAACCAGCAGATGAATGCCCAGAGGCGCATCAGGTTCCCCTTGCTCGCCCCACGAAATTGGCCGGCGCGAAAGCGTGCCGGCCTTCATGCCCCGGCCTCCTGGCCGGAAACGCACCTCATATAGCCGCCCTCGCACCGCCCCGCAAGCCCCGCGGCTGCGCCGAAATGCCGGAAAACACCCCACCCCGCGCATGTTCCCCTTGCATGCGCTGCATGCCGGATGCCCCTGGTGCACGGCATTCCACGCTGCGGTGGAACATTGCCGGCTGATTGACAAGCCCCATGAATTATTGTCTCACTTGAAACACGATCCAATTCACGAAGCCGAGGACGAATCCATGAGCAACGAGATCATCATCGCCCCGTCCATGCTGTCTTCCGACTTCTCGCGCCTGAAGGAGGAGATCGAGGCCATCGAGCGCGCCGGCATGGACTGGGTGCACCTGGACGTGATGGACGGCCACTTCGTGCCCAACCTCACCTTCGGCCCGCCCATCATCGCCGCCATGCGCCCGCACACGAAGAAGACCTTCGACGTGCACCTGATGATCGACAACCCCGACCTTTACCTCGAGGAATATGCCAAGGCGGGCGCGGACATCATCACCGTGCATGCGGAGGCCTGCACGCATCTCGACCGCTCGCTGCAGGTAATCCGCAACCTCGGCAAGAAGGCTGGCGTGTCGCTGAACCCGCACACGCCGGAATCGGTCATCGAATACGTGCTGGACAGGCTCGACCTGATCCTGGTGATGAGCGTGAACCCGGGCTTCGGCGGCCAGGCCTTCATTCCGGCAGTGGTTGAGAAGATCCGCCGCATCAAGGAGATGATTGGCGATCGCGACATCATCATCGAGGTGGACGGCGGCGTGGCCCCGGGCACTGCGGGCACGGTGGCGGAAGCAGGTGCACGCGCGCTGGTGGCCGGCTCTGCCGTGTTCAAGGGCGGCAACGAGGATGCCTACCGCGCCAACATCGCCGCCATCCGCGCGGAAGCCGAAGCGGCGATTGCCGGCAAGGCGGCAGCGGAGTGAGGGAAAGGCCGAGCGTTTTTGCTTCCCTTTCCCTGCCTCACCTTCAATGCCTGTTGCCTGCAAGATGTCCGGACCTGTGCCCGGACATGCGCGGAATCATGTTGTCAGGGCGCAAACAGCAAGGGAAGTGCTGATGCGAATCCGGCCTGCTTCCCCCGTCCGTCATTGCCGGACGGCTCCCTCACGGGCACGCCCCGACAATCAGGAAGCACAAACAACGCACCCCTTTTCTCAAACGGAGTAACAACGCTTCATGCGCCTGATCTTCGACCTTGACGGCACGCTCATCGATTCCGCGCCAGACCTGTGCGACGCGGCCAACAGGACGTTGGCCGAGCTGTTCGGTGCCGGGCCGATTCCGGAGGATGTCTTCGCCACCTTCATCGGCAACGGCCTGCCCAAGCAGATGGAACGCTCCCTGCGCTACGCCGGCGTAGAGGCCAGCCCGGAGCAGTTCGAGCAGGCGCTCGCCACCTTCAAGAAGCACTACGGCTCAGCCCCGGCGGCGCGCACCATTGTCTTCGATGGCGTGCGCGAGGCATTGCAGGCCCTGCATGACGAAGGCGTCAAGATTGCCATATGCACCAACAAGTCGGAAGACCTGGCGTGGCTGGCGCTGAAGGGGCTGGGCATGGCCGATCATGTCGATGCACTGGTGGGGGGCGAAACGCTGCCCGTGCGCAAACCCCACCCGGAGCCGCTGCACGAATGCGCCCGCAGGCTGGGCGAAGCCGCAGGACCGGTCTTTTACATCGGCGATTCGGAAACGGATGAAGAGGCGGCAAGGGCCGCCGGCTACCCGCTGCTGCTTTATACGCGGGGCTACCGCAAGAAGCCGGTAGAGGAGTTCCACGCCGCCGGAACCTTCTCCCACTACAATGAGCTCCCTGCCCTCATCGACAAGCTGCACGCGGAGGCCTGAACATGACGCTGAAGGCGATCATCTTCGATGTGGACGGCACGCTGGCAGAAACGGAAGAGGCGCATCGCACCGCCTTCAACGAGGAGTTCGCCGCCTGGGGCCTGCCGTGGGAATGGGACAAGGCACTCTACAAGGAGCTGCTGAAGGTAACCGGTGGGCGCGAGCGCATTCGCCATTACATCACCGAGCACAATCCGCCGCGCGGGCAGGAAATGCTGGACAAGGTGGCAGAGCTGCACAAGGCGAAGTCGGAACGCTACATGCGCAAGATCCGCGAGGGCAACGTGCCGTTGCGCCCCGGCGTGGCGCGGCTCATCGAGGAGGCAAAGGCGGCGGGGCTGAAGGTGGGTGTGGCCACCACCACCTCCACCCCCAACGTGGAGGTGCTCATCCGGTCCACCCTGGGCAAGCCGGCCTCGGAAGTGTTCGACGCCATGGCCTGCGGCGAGGAGGTGGCAGCCAAGAAACCGGCACCAGACCTTTTTGCCCTGGCGCTGCAGAAACTGGGCGTGGCCCACAACGAGGCCGTGGCCATAGAGGATTCGCGCAACGGTCTGCTCTCCGCCCTGCGTGCCGGCATGCCCGTCATCATCACCCCATCCGCCTACACGGCCGACGAGAATTTCACCGATGCCCTGGCCGTGGTCTCCCACCTGGGCGAACCGGACACGCCCTATCAGCACATCGCCGGCTTCGGCTTCTCCGCGCAGATGATAACCCCCGCCCTGCTGGCCCGCTGGAGCGAAGGCTGGGGCGGCCGCCCGCTGATGAAGGAGCCCCCCGCCGGCATCAACGTGCATTGAGCAGGCAAGACGCCCCACACACGGGCGGTGTGCGGGGCTGCTGTTGGCTGTTGCTTGATCAGTTCTGTCAGGCCATTTGTTGCCGTGTCCTGCGGGCGTCCATTGCAGCAAAGATCATGAGCCATCCTTGCAGGATCATTTCTACCGACACCAGGGTGCCAATGACCCAGAAATGCGAAATCGGCAACGTGAAGGCCACGATGGCGCCGAAAACGAGGTTGACAAGCCCCGCCAACGCAATCATGCCCCAGTTCTCGGCCTTTCTGAACAGCTGATAAGCGGCATACAGGCGCACAACACCAACCGCCATGAAAGACGCGGCCACCAGAATGGTGAGTGCAACCGAAGCTGCCAACGGGTTGATGAACACCAGAAACGAAGTGGCAAGATACAACACGCCTATGACCATGTTGAACAGGCGATGCCGCCAGCGCCTGTTTTTTTCGGTCAGGGCATGCACAACTTGCAGAATACCCCCGGCCCCGATCAGGCCACCAAAGACATACACGGTTGCCAGCGTTACCAGGTTGGCGATGTAAAGTCCGATACTGCCCAGGGCAAGCGTGGCAACACCCAGCAGCATCAACCACCCCCAGCTTTGCGCCTGCCCTTCATTCCCAACCTTCACACTGTGGTCATTGCCGGTTTCCATTTCCTTTTGCTCCGGCATATCACGTGTTACATCCACATTGTTCGTGCTCATGACACATGCTCCTTCACGATTCACCTTCAACCTCAAGGATTGAATTGCAGCACACATGCCATCAATAGTTGCATTTCTGACACACAACATCCCTTCCCCCACCCGCATGAGCAGGTGGTTGTCCAGATGGCTTATATGCTGTCAGAGAAGAGAAACGGCCTCGTGCCAGCTGTTGCAATTGACACTTCTTGCTCTACAGCCAGCAGCAGAACCATCCATTTCCCGGATGCGGATTGCAACTCGCATCAATCCCGCGTCCGTGTCGCATCTGTGCATTGCAGCTGGCGGCTTCAAGGCATCAGCAGCATTTTTTCCTGCCCAGCCCATTTGAAATTGTGTGGTTTGCCAGCATCAGGAAACACGCCAACCTCCCCAGGCATCAACCGCTCTTGGTAAATGTGGCAATACACACACACCTCTTGGCCTCCATGGCTGCCAACATGGGAGATGCATGGCCAGAGGCAAAGGCATGTTCCTGCACAAGTCAGCCGCCTATTCCCACTCGATGGTGCCGGGAGGCTTGGAGGTGATGTCATAGACCACGCGGTTGATGCCGCGCACCTCGTTGATGATGCGGGTGGAGACGGCAGCGAGAAAGTCCGGGTCGAAGTGGAACCAGTCCGCCGTCATGCCGTCCACCGAGGTTACGGCCCTCAGCGCACAGACGTATTCATAGGTGCGGGCATCGCCCATCACGCCCACGCTCTGCACGGGCAGCAACACGGCGAAGGCCTGCCAGATGGCGTCATACAGCCCGGCCTTGCGGATCTCTTCCAGGTAGATGGCATCGGCCTTGCGCAATATCTCCAGCTTCTCCCGCGTAACACCGCCCGGCAGGCGAATGGCCAGCCCCGGCCCAGGAAACGGATGCCGCCCGACGAAGGCCTCCGGCAGCCCCAGCTCGCGCCCCAGCGCCCGCACCTCGTCCTTGAACAGCTCGCGCAGCGGCTCCACCAGCTTCAGGTTCATCCGCTCCGGCAGCCCGCCGACGTTGTGATGGCTCTTGATGGTAACGCTCGGACCCCCGGTGAAGGAAACGCTCTCGATCACGTCCGGATACAGCGTCCCCTGCGCCAGGAATTCCGCCCCGCCCACCTTCTTCGCCTCGCGCTCGAACACGTCGATGAAGGTGGCGCCGATGATCTTGCGCTTCTGTTCCGGGTCGGAAACCCCCTCCAGCTTGCCGATGAATTCATCCGCCGCATCAACGTGAATGAGCGGAATGTTGTAGTGATCGCGAAACAGCGACACCACCTCCTCCGCCTCGCCGGCGCGCATCAGCCCGGTATCGACGAACACGCACTGCAGCTGATCGCCGATGGCCTCGTGCAACAGCACCGCGGTAACCGAGGAATCCACCCCGCCCGAAAGCCCGCAGATGACCTTCCCCTGCCCCACCTGCGCGCGGATGCGCTCAATGGCCTCCTCCCTGAACGAGCGCATGGACCAATCACCGGAGCAACCACAGATGTTGCGCGCGAAGTTGGCCAGCAGCCTGTGCCCGTCCGGCGTGTGCACCACCTCGGGGTGAAACTGCACACCGAAGAAGCGCCGCTCTTCATTGGCAATGGCGGCAAACGGCGCGCCGTCAGAGCGCCCCACCACCTCGAAGCCACGGGGCAGCTTCATCACCCTGTCCCCGTGGCTCATCCACACCTGGTGCTTCTCGCCCGCCTGCCACACGCCATCGAACAGCGCGCAGTCCTGCACCACCTCCAGGAAGGCGCGGCCGAACTCCTGGTGCTCGGAGGTCTCCACCTCGCCACCGAGCTGCGCCACCATCGTCTGCTGCCCGTAGCAGATGCCCAGCACCGGCAGTCCCATTTCGAACACGGCCCCAGGCGCGCGCGGGCTTTCCGTCCAGGTAACGGAGGCCGGCCCGCCGGAGAGGATGATGCCGCGAATGCCCGGTCTTTCCAGCGCTTCCGCCGCCTTCTGAAACGGCACGATTTCGCAATACACCCCGGCCTCGCGCACCCGCCTTGCGATGAGCTGCGTAACCTGCGAGCCGAAATCGATGACCAGAATCCACTCGTGCGCCTCGGCCATGTCCGCCTCCCGTGAGCCATTTCAGGATAGTGCTGCCATACCGGAAAAGCCCCCTGCTCCACAAGTCGCCGCCACCACATGTCCACCATGAAAATCACCTCGGCACGATATGCCCGCCCATGCCGAAGCAGCCCCCTTCAGCAATCGTTAACCCAACCACCCTATCGTGAAGCCGTGGGGAGATTGCCGCGTGGGGGCACCTTCACGGCAAGGTGCGGCGGTCTTGCAGGGAAGTGGCCGCAAGCAAGTATCGGAATGTCCAACATGAATCGGCGCGAACAGGTTGCCTACTGGGGTGGCGCGGTGCTGATTGCCCTTTTCAGCAGCGCCATCATCGTCAACACCACGCTGTTGCAGCCCGAGGTCTTCCGCGACGGCAACGGCATCATCATCTCCTCGCGCAGCATGACAAGCGGCGATGGCAGGCAGCCGCCGCGCGCCCTGCCCGTGGCTGCCACGCACGTGCGCGTGCAGGTGCCGCAGCAGCGCCCCATGGCGGATGCCCGCGTGCAGCGCACCGCCTCCATCGGTCATGCCGCCACCCGTCCCGCCAGCCAGCTCATCGCCCAGGTGCAGCGCAAGCTGGCGAAGATGGGTTACAACCCCGGCCCTGTTGACGGCCGCCTCGGCCCCGCCACGCGCCGTGCGTTGAAGCAGTTCCAGCGCGCCAACAACATGCCTGCCACGGGAGAGCTTGAGCCCGGCGTTCTGGCCGTTTTGCTGCCCTGAAGCCATGAAGGGAGCACGGCATGGCACGCGCCCGGCAATGGACGGAAGAGGAAATCCGCCAGGTGCTGGCATTGTATCTGCGCACGCCCTTCGGCCGCCTGCATGCAAGAAACCCGGAAATCATCGCCCTTGCCGAACAGCTGGGGCGAACACCTTCCGCCGTGGCGCTGAAGGCCTGCAACCTGGCGGCCCTGGATGATTCATTGCCACGCAAGGAACCGGCAAACACCAGCCGGCTGGACCGCGCCGTGTGGGAGCATTTCCTCACCAACCCCGAAAGCCTGCTGCCCATCCACCGGCAGCAACTGGCACAACTGCACGGCATCAGCCCCGATGCCGACCAGCCCGGGCTGGCGGAAGAGCCTGCAGAAGGGCTTGCCCTGCCACCGCCGGAGGCCACCGAGCGCCTGGTGCTGCAACGCCAGCGCCTGCGGCAGGACTTCTTTCGCCGCATGGTGCTGGCCGCATGGAACGAGCGCTGCGCGCTCACCGGCCTTGACGACCCGCGCCTGCTCAATGCCTCGCACATCGTCCCGTGGAGCGATGATGCCCGCAACCGCCTGAACCCGCGCAACGGCATCTGTCTCAACACGCTGCATGACCGCGCCTTCGACCGCTATCTCATCACCTTCGATGACGACCTGCGCATGGTCATGGCCAACGACGTGCCCGCCAGTGCCCGCCGCCTGCTTCAGCGGGTGGAGAACGAGCGCCTCCCCCTGCCCGAGCGCTTTGCTCCGGCGGCAGACTTCCTCGAACAGCACCGCCGCCGCTTCCACGCCCGCCAGCGGGCCGCATGAAAAAACGCCGGAGGCATGATGGCCTCCGGCGCTTTCACATGCATGTTGACGACGCTACCAAGAGACAGGCGAACCGTCTTCAGCCAGCCTTCTGCTCCTCGCCAGATGCCGCCGAGGCTTCCTCGCCAGCCGCTGCATCTGCCGCCTCGCCGTCAGCAGCCTCGCCGTCAGCAGCTTCGACAGCCTCTTCCTCTTCAAGCTGCGCCAGCACCTCGTCCACCACGTCCGAAGCTTCCTCGCGCTCGCCGATGAGAATCTCGCCCTGCGCCTGCAATTCGGCCTCTTCCTCGTTGCGCGCCACGTTCAGGGTGATGGTTTCCACCACCTCCGGATGCAGGCGCACCTTCACATCCTGCAGGCCGATAAGCTTGATGGGCTTGTCAAGCTGCACCTGGCTGCGCTGCACCTCAAGCCCGTATTCCTCGTTCAGGGCATTGGCAATATCGCGCGTGGTAACGGAGCCATACAGGTGCCCCGTCTCGCCAGCAGCGCGGATCATCACCAGCTGCGCCCCGCGGATCTTCTCCGCCTGCTGCTCGGCCACCGCGCGCGCCTCGGCATTGCGCTTCTCGATCTCCTCGCGCTCGCGTTCGAAGCGTTCCATGTTGGCCGGCGTGGCGCGCAGCGCCTTGCCCTGCGGCAGCAGGTAGTTGCGCGCATAACCGTCCTTCACGGTAACCACATCGCCGAGATTCCCCAGCTTCTCGATGCGTTCCAGCAGAATGATCTTCATGTTCTCTCGCTCCTCATGTTGCCCGGCCCTGATGCCGGTGATCAGTGTTTATCTCCAGCCACGGCATGGCGCTCAGTCATCGGCAGAAGATCCACCACCCCGCAGCATTTTCTCGCGAATGCCGAAGCCCACCTCCGCCAGCCCCAGCAACAGCAGTACCGGTGCCACCAGCCCGGTCAGCATCAGCAGCGCCGCATACAGTGCGCCCAGCGCCAAAGGCTCCCACGGCTTGCCCCGCGCCCAGGCATGCACCACCGCAATGCCGAGAATGACAAAGGCAGCCATGTAGGTAAGGGCGAATACCTCGCCCAGCAGCCCGAAGATGTCCGGCAGCAACGCCGCCAACGACAGCCCTGCCAGCAGCAGCAGTGCCGCCTGCGGAAAGCTCAGGCGGGCAAAATCCGCCGGCGGACGCTGCCCCACCCCCATCTTGTGCACCAGCCAGCCTGAAATCCGCCAGCTCAGGAACATCGACAGCAGCCACATCACCGCTGCCGAAAGCGGCGCAGCAGCGGCAAAGAAGTCCAGGAACGCCTTCTTCTGCTCATCGCTGGCCTGTGCGCCCAGGCCACTGGCCTGCATCACGTTCTCCGCCAGCTGCCGCAGCGCATCATGCACCTCGGCCTTCGACAGCCCCACGCCCAGCAGCACCAGCGATACGCCACCAGCCGCCAGCCCGGCCATCCACAGCAACAACCGCCCTTCCGGGTACCATTCCCGCCCGGCATCATCCACCGGCTCGCCCTCCATGGCACCCGCTGCCGGGCGGTGCTGCCATGCCAGCCAGCTCAGCCACGCCGCCGGCAACCCGGCCATGACCAGGTGCATCAACGCCGCCTTCAGCCCCAGCATGCCGGCAAGCAGCGCCAACGCCGCCAGCGCCGCCGCAGCCGCTGCCCGCCAGCCGAAACCAAGACCGGACATGAACAACGGTGCCGGTACCAGCAGGAACATGATGAAGGAGAAAATGGAAGGAGAAGCCAGGGCCGACATGAACACGGCAGACAATGCCCCGCCGGAAATGGCAATCATCAGCCACGGCAGACCATTGCCGTTGTCCCCGGTGCCATTGCCACCCGAGCCATTGCCGCTGCCATTGCCACGCCCCTGCCCCGTATCCGGCCCGCTCTCGTTCCCGCGCACGGGCACGCGCGAAGGTTCCTGCCCCTTGTCGGAAGAAGCAGGTGCAGCCATCAGCACGCGGCCATCACGCAATGTGTCTCGAGAGAGGTTCATGCAGGGCTGTCCCCGGTTGCCGGGTTAGAGGCGCGCCATTCATGCAGATCATGCAGATGCAGGCGGCCCCAACCATTTCATCGTGGCTGCCGGCACGTTGCCGGCAACCACGATGCCAAGGCATTGATCACTTCACCACGAACGGCAGCAGCGCCAGGATACGCGCACGCTTGATGGCGCGGGCCAGTTCACGCTGCTTCTTGGCCGAAACGGCGGTGATGCGGCTGGGCACGATCTTGCCGCGCTCGGAAATGAAGCGCTGCAGCAGCCGCACGTCCTTGTAGTCGATCTTCGGCGCATCCTTGCCGGAAAACGGGCAGCTCTTGCGCCGGCGAAAGAACGGCCTGCGAACCGGTGCATTCATGATATTGACCTCCTGATCGGCATGTTTTCATTGCCGCGCATTGCATCAGGCCTGCCTGTGATGGCGCATCGATGCATCGCGGCCACTGGTCATGATCGGAACGGCGCCTGCCTTTCGGCTCAGCGACGCCGCGGCCCGCGCTCGCTCTCGCGCATGATGGGCGAGTCGTTCAGATCCAGCTCGTCCACCCGCACGGTGAGGAAGCGGATGACATCGTCGGAGATGCGCTCCACGCGCTCCAGCTCGTCCACCACTTCCGCCGGCGCTTCCATCTTGAAGCAGACGTAATGCGCCTTGCGATTCTTGCCGATCTTGTAGGCCAGCGGACGCAGCCCCCACTTCTCCACCTTGGCGACCTTGCCGCCATTGTTCTCGACCAGCTGCTTCATCTCGTCGATGACAGCCTCCACCTGCGCCGGACCAAGATCCTGGCGCATCAGGAACACATGCTCGTAGTTGCGCATAAAGGGCCTTTCCCTGTTTTGAGGCGGTTTGCGTTCAGGCACCTTCCCGGCGCAAAGCCTCCCGCCGGCCCGGGAAAGGCCGAAGCGGGCAACAACGGCAGAGCGGAGACTCTCCGGCAGTGTGGCGCACAGCACGCAGCGGCGACTGCCCGCCCGGCACCCTGCCCCACGCCATGCAGGCGCGATGCTGAGGCACCCTGCCATCAGCCCCCGACCGGGACAGATGCACACCCCTCAGGCTGATAAGTCAAAACCCCTCGCCACGCAAGCATTTTGCAAACCGCTCCAACAAAGGGCATGACATGCCAGCCATGCACCGCAGCCATGCCACCATTCCCCACCTATTGACCCCCGCTCCGCACCCTCCTATTTTCCGCAGACGAACAATCGGCGGGCCCGTAGCTCAGTTGGTAGAGCAACTGACTTTTAATCAGTGGGTCGGAGGTTCGAATCCTCCCGGGCTCACCA
>JALSGQ010000093.1 GCA_026982665.1 Hyphomicrobiales bacterium
GCCTTCATCGCCTTTGGCCTTGCGGCCGCGGGCACACCGGGGCCCAACAACCTCATCCTTGCCAGCATTGCCGCCGGTTACGGGCTGCGCCGGGCGGTGCCGGCCATCCTCGGGGTGTCGCTGGGGTTCTCCTTCATGATTGCCGCCGCCGGGCTGGGGCTGGCCGGGGTGTTCCGGCAATATCCGCAACTGGCCGAAATCCTCAAGTGGCTGGGCAGCGGCTGGCTGCTGTATCTTGCATGGCGCATCGCCACAAGCCCGGTGGAGCTTGCAGCCAATGAGGCCACAACGGCCAATCCGCCAGGATTCTGGCAGATGGCGGCCTTTCAGTGGGTAAACCCGAAGGCATGGAGCATGGTCATGGCCATGATGGGTGTCTATGCCGGGCGCAATATCGGCTATCGTGAAGACATGCTGCTGATGGCCGCCATGTTCACCATCATCGGCACCATCACCGCCAGCAGCTGGGCATTCATGGGCACACTTGCCGGGCGGTTGCTGAAGCCGCAACAGCTCCTCTGGTTCAACCGCATCATGGGATTGCTGCTGGCAGCTTCCGTGGTGCTGATGTGGCAAGGGCAGTGATGACCGGATGACTGCACGCTTCCAGGAGCGGAAGGCATTCACACTGCCGGAAAGGCATGCGCAACCTCCCCCACGCAAGCTGCAGATCAGGCAGGATGGCCTCGCCCTTCAATCCGGCAGGCCGGCCTGCCATTGCTCCTTCGTGCGCTGGCGAAACTGCTCGAAAGTGCCCTGGCTGATGGCTTCCCGCATGCCGGCCATGAGCTGCTGATAATAGGCAATGTTGGCAAGGCTCAGGATCATCTGCCCCAGCAGCTCGCCAGCCTTCACCAGGTGATGCAGGTAGGCGCGGCTGTAGCCGCCCAGTGCCGGATGCGGGTTTCCGGGGTCCAGCGGCCGCGTGTCGGTGGCAAAGCGGGCATTGCGCAGGTTCAGCTTGCCGAAGCGGGTGAAGGCCTGCCCGTGCCGCCCGGCGCGGGTGGGCATCACGCAGTCGAACATGTCCACGCCGCGTGCCACGGCTTCCAGCAGGTCTTCCGGCGTGCCCACGCCCATCAGGTAGCGCGGCTGCTTCGCCGGCAGCAGCGCAGCGGTGTATTCCACCATGCGCAGCATCGTCTCCTGCCCCTCGCCCACCGCCAGTCCGCCGATGGCGTAGCCGTGAAAGCCGATTTCAAGCAGCCCCTTCACCGATGCCGCGCGCAGCTCTTCTTCCACCCCGCCCTGCACGATGCCGAAGATGGCGCGGCCCATGGCCTGCTGGCGCTCGAAGGCCTCGCGGCAGCGCGCCGCCCAGCGCAGCGAGCGCTGCATGGCGCGGGCCTGCTCCTCCACCGTGGCCGGCAGGGCGATCACTTCATCCAGCTGCATGCGGATGTCGGAATCGAGCAGGTGCTGGATCTCCATGCTGCGCTCCGGCGACATGAAGTGGGCCGATCCATCGAGGTGCGAGCGGAAATGCACACCCTCTTCGGTGATCTTGCGCAAGGAGGACAGCGACATCACCTGAAAGCCGCCGGAATCGGTGAGAATGGGCCCATCCCAGCGCATGAAGGCATGCAGCGAACCAAACAGCTCGTGAATGCGCTCCGCCGTGGGGCGCAGCATCAGGTGATAGGTGTTGCCGAGGATGATGTCGGCCCCGGCGGCACGCACGTCCTGCGGCCAGATACCCTTTACCGTTCCCTGCGTGCCCACCGGCATGAAGGCCGGCGTGCGGATAACGCCACGCGGCAGATGAATGCGCCCCAGGCGCGCCGCACCATCGGTGCATTGCAGCTCGAAACGGAAGGAATCATCGCTCATGCCGCCGGTACCCTGCTGCTGGAAAACGGGGTTGTCATGCACATGGGCACGCCGCAACCCGACGGCACAAGGCATGGGAATGCCGTCAGGCCAGCAGCGTGCGCTCGAGGAACCACCATGCACCAATCGCTGCCACCACCAGCGATGCCGGCACGGTGATGCGGCTGCGATACCATGATTTGTGGCGAAACCACAGCCCCACGGCAAGGAAACACAGGGCAATGACCGCCAGCTGCCCCAGCTCGACACCGATGTTGAAGCCCACCAGCCCGGCCGTGAAGGCACCCTCGGGCATGCCGATCTCCGTCAGGACGGAAGCAAACCCCAGCCCGTGCAGCAGGCCGAAGAGGAAGATGAGCAGCGGACGCCACGCGTAGAGGCGGTCATGCACCATGTTCTCCACTGCCACGTAGACGATGGAAAGAGCAATCAGCGGCTCGACGATGGCAGGTGGGGCGGCAATGTAGCCTGCCATGGCAAGGCCAAGGGTGATGGTGTGCGCCAGCGTGAAGCTGCTGATCTGCCACAGCAGGCTGCCGATGCTGGCGGAAAACAGGAACAGGCCGACCACGAACAGGATGTGATCCATGCCCTTGGGCAGGATGTGCTCGAAGCCCACCACCACGTATTGCCAGAACACGTCCCAGCCGGAAGGCGGCTCGATGCCGTGCAGCGAAATCGGTGGGCTTTCCTGCCCGGCACGCACCAGTCCGGCAAAGACGTATCCGCCCTTCCCTGCCTGCTGCCCGGATTCCGCGTTCTCCGCGTCCGTGGCGCTGGCGGTCCTGGTGGCTGCATCTCCGCCATTGGCGGCCGCACCTTGCGGCAGCGCCACGCGCAAGACGATGTCGCCAAAGGTGCGCGGCCAGCGCCAGGTGAAGGCCTGCGCCGGCAGCGGCAGCCGCGCGTGCAGAACCAGCGTGCTGCTGCGCGCCAGCCGAATATCCCCTACCGGGGGCACCTTCAGGGTATCGAACACCAATGGCACGCGCCTGCCATCCACCTTCAGTTCCATGGCACCGATGATCTCCTCGCGGCGCTGCATGAAACGCTCCTGCAAATCTTCCGGCGGCAGTTTCCGCAAGGCGTTGTATTCCTCGGCCTGCGGCGCATCCTGCGTGTTCTGGTGCTCAGGCCCGATGCCGGCCAGCAGGGCCTCCAGGTTGAGGCGAATGCGCATGTTCAAGGTTCCATCGGCCTGCACGCGCACATCGGCAATGGCCGGACGCAGCTCATGCGCCTGTGCGGCAGGAGAGAATGCCAGCGACATGGCCAGTGCCAGCAACACGGCGGGTGCCATCAGCCACGCCAGCCATGCCATCAGCCACGTCAGCGGATGCATCGCGCCGCTGCATTTCCTTGAAGAAGAGAGCATCTCGTTGCGCCTTTCGAGCGTGAGCGGACATGCCTGATCTGCGTGCTGCATGAGACCCCCGGCTTGCAATCTTGTCATGCATGGCAAGGAAGTTTCCTTATATGATCCGGCCGTGGCGGCAAAAACGAAAAAACGTTCAGGTTGGCGAAATGCGCTTGCATCATGACATGTCCTCTTCATGCACTGGCGGCGATGACAAGGCTCTGCAGCCCCCCTTTCAGGCTGCCAGGCAAACCCGCGGGCACGGTGCAGGGCGATTGCTGGCGCTGATGATCCTGCTGGGCGCGCAGGCAGGCGTCTTCGGCCATCCACAGGCTGCATCTGCCCATGAATACTGGATCGACCCCGTGCAGCCCATTGCCCCGCTGACCGCGCGGCTGACGGCAGATGCACGTGTCGGGCAGTTCTTCAATGGTGATTCCCTGCCGTGGCTGCCCGATGCCGTGCAGGCGGCGGGCGTGATCGATGCAATGGGCAGACGGCCCAATGCCCGCATCATTGGCGACATGCCCATGTTCGATGCCGCCAGCCGGGTGGAGGGCGCACAGATCCTGTTCCTGCAGACCCGGCCGGAGACGCTCACGTGGGACAGCTGGGAAAAGTTCCTCGCTTTCCTGGAAGAAAAGAAGCTGCATGCCGTTGCCGAGCTGCACCGCCGTCGGGGACTGCCGGACAGCGGCTTCACCGAACACTACGTGCGCCATGCCAAGGCGCTGCTGTGGCGCGGGCATGCGGCATCGCCCCCGACGATGCCCGACACAGGCAAGCCGCCGGCAGACAGGGTGCTGGGGCTGAAGCTGGAGCTGGTGGCGCTGGATGACCCCTTCAACCTGCCAAGGCGGAAGGGCATGCTGCGCATCCGGCTGCTGTGGCAGGGACAGCCACTGGCAAAAACGGATGTGCAGGTGTTTTCCCGCCCTGCAGGGCAGCGGGGAGAAGAGGCAAGGCCCCGGCACTTCACCAGCAATGTGGAGGGTATTGTTTCCATCCCCGTAGAGGCAGGGCGTGATTATCTCGTCAATGCAGTGCACATGGAGCCCGCCTTGCCATCATCCGGCAAGGCGGCGGGCAAGGCAGCAGCCGAGCGAGCCGTCAATGACATGCCGGTGTGGGTCAGCCACTGGGCATCGCTTACCTTCACCACGCGAACGGGTAGTGGCCATTGACGAAAAAACGATGCCGGCGCAGCCGCGCCCATTCAAGCCCGGATGCAAGATGCCCCATGAGCCGAAACGGGCTCATGGGGCAGGCAAGTATCAGGATGTTCTGTCAGCCTGTTCCGCCGTGGCGGAGAATGGCGGAAAGGCTGCCCTGGTGCTGTCAGATCTGCACCACGCCGGCGAACACGCAACCGTTTCTTTCCACCACATGCTCGGCGGCGATGCTCTCCATGTGCGCCACCTTCAGGCCGCGGTTGGCGATCGCCTCCTCGGCCATGCCGCGCACGATTTCTTCCACCTCGGCCTTCGGTGCGGCATCGGAATATTCCATGATGACACCGGCACGTTCCGGATCGTCCGGCTTGGCGATGGCAACGGCAGCGGCAATGACCTGCCCCGGCTCGTCGGAACAATACTGGGCATAGGCCGTGGGTACCAGCAGGCCCGGTGCAAGCTTCACCGGCTCGATGCGCTTCACCTGCGGGCCGACGATGGAAGACAGGCGCACCAGGTTGACATCGGCAATGCCGGCGCGCAGCAGCGCCTGGTCGAAGGCCACGAGGCGACGTTCGGCATCGCCATGCCCGGCACACAGGAAATAGGCCCGCGGCTGAAACAGTGCGCGTGCCGCCAGCTGTGCGACGTCGAGGTTGCTCAGGTCATTGGTGTGGATGTTCATGGTCGGCGACCCTCCAGTGAGCAGTCAACATATCGCCGCAGGAAGCCTTCCTGCCCCCTTGCGACGACCCAGAGTCAGTCGCGCCTACGCTCATGTTCGGGAAACCCGCAAGCCCGAGCCAGCGCCAGCAAGGCCCACCCCTTCGCCACCATCGGCAGCAGAAGCGGCAGACGCGCCCTTTTAACCATTGCCCGCGCGCAAGGCAACACCCGGCAACGGCGCAAAAGCCCCGTGCCTGCGCAATCCTGCCTTGCGGGCATTGCATGCGCGGGGCATGATGCAGCACGCAAGACATCTCGTGGGCAATTGGCAGCTTGTGGCAGCTTGCAGCTGCAGCATGCATCCTGCCGCAGCTTGCGCAACGCCATGCCAGGGGGCAAGGGCCACGCATGAAGAACACGGGGCTTACCGACGAGCTGGGCTATGCCGCCGCCTCGCTGGCGGATGCGGCACGCAACCTGTTCTCGCCATCCCTGCGGCTGGGCATCACCGGCCTGTCGCGCTCCGGCAAGACGGTGTGCATCACCGCCATGGTGCACAACCTCGTCAACCGCGCGCCAATGCCGCTGTTCGATGCCGCCCGCACCGGCAGGCTCCGCCGCGCGTGGCTCGAGCCGCAGCCCGATGCGCAGGTGCCGCGTTTTGCCTTCGAGGAACACCTGGCGGCGCTCACCGCTGGTGATGAACGCCACTGGCCGGAAAGCACCCGGCAGATGGCGCAGCTGAGGCTGATGCTGGAATACGAGCCGCAGGCCCTGCTGGCGCGCGGGCTGAAGCGCAACCGGCTGGCGCTGGACATGGTGGACTATCCCGGCGAGTGGCTGCTGGACCTGCCGCTGCTGGACATGGACTTTGCCGCCTTCTCCGATCTGGCGCTGGGCACGGCGCGCCAGCCGCAACGCCGGGCGCTGGCGGCACAGTGGCTGTCGCTGCTGGAAGGCATCGATGCCGATGCGCCATACGAGGAGGAAACGGCGCAGAAGCTGGCATCTGCCTACCGCGCCTATCTCTCCCGCTGCAAGCGCGAGGAAGGGCACTTTGCCGCGTTGCTGCCCGGGCGCTTCCTGATGCCGGGAGACATGGAAGGCTCCCCTGCCCTCACCTTCTGCCCGCTGCCCGATTCGCAGGGCGCACACCCGCCCGCCGGCAGCCTGCGGGCAGAGATGCAGCGCCGCTACCGCGCCTACGTGCAGCATGTGGTGCGGCCGTTCTTCTACGGCCATTTTGCCCGGCTGGACGCGCAACTGGTGCTGGTGGACGTGATTGGTGCCCTGAACGCCGGCGAGCACGCGCTCAATGACCTGCGCGATACGCTCAGGCTCGTGCTCTCCAGCTTCCGCGTCGGCTCCTCCCACGTGTTTGCCCGCCGCATCCGCCGCATCCTGTTCGCTGCCACGCAAGCCGACCTCATCCCCTCCGCCCAGCATGAGCGGCTGCAGCGAATCCTGGCACTTCTGGTGGAAGAGGCGGCAAAACGCGCCGAATATGCCGGTGCCTCGTTCCGCACGATGGCGCTGGCGGCGGTGCGGGCCACGCGCGAGGGCATGGTGCGGCACGAGGGCGAGGAGCTGCCCGTCATCATCGGCGTGCCGGAGGCGGGGCAACGGCTGGGCGATGAAGAGTTCGACGGCAGGCGCGAAACGGCGGTGTTTCCCGGCGACTTGCCGGAAGATCCACGCGCGGTGCTGCGCGAGGACTTCACCGGGCGCCTGCGCTTCGTGCGCTTCCGCCCGCCAGACGTGGCCGCGCCGCTGCCGCTGGAACCGGCGCAGCCGTTTCCGCACATCCGCATGGATGCAATGCTCGACTTCCTGCTGGGAGAGGCGCTGGCATGAGCAACGAGAGAAAACCGCGCGGCCCGCTGCATTTCACCATCGACGCGGCGCGGGAAACGATGCAGGATGCAATGCAGGAAACTGCGCGGAAGAGCGCCCCGGCACCGGGCAAACCGGCAGCGAAAGAGCACATCAACCCCACCCGTGCACCGATGGCACTGCCGGCGGAAGAGGCGGAAACGGTGCAGCCGGCCTTCGAGGCAGAGGCACAGCAGGCCGCACTGGTGGACGCCGACGACTCCCTGCCCCGCCGCAACCACTGGCCTGTGCGGCTGCTGGGCTGGGGCGTTTCCCTGTTGCTGGCGCTGGCGGCAGCGCTGGGCATCGATGCACTGCTGCGCGCCGCCTTCGGCCGTGCCGACTGGCTGGGCTGGCTGGCCGTCGGCATCGTCGGGCTGTCATTGCTGGCGGCGGTGGCGCTGGCCTTGCGCGAGGTGGCCGGGCTGTGGCGTATCAGGCGCATGGCGCGCCTGCGGCGGCAGGCGGAAGCAGTGCTGGCCGCACCTGACGAAGAAAGGCTGCAGGGGCTCGTGCACGCCGTGATGAAGACCTATCGCAAGCGCGAGGACATGCGCTGGGCGCTGCGGCGGCTGCAGGAGCACGGGACGGCGGCATTGTCGCCGGCAGAGCGGCTGCGGCTGCTGGAGCTGGAGGTGCTGCAGCCACTGGATGCGCGGGCGCAGCGCATCATCCTGCGTGCGGCGCGCGACGTGGCGGGATTGACCGCCATCGTGCCGGCGGCGGTGCTGGACGTTCTCATCGTTGCGCTCAGGAACCTGCGCATGCTGCGGCAACTGGCGGCGCTGTATGGCGGCAGGCCGGGGCTGCTGGGCGGCTGGAAGCTGGGACGCATGGTGCTGGGGCACCTGGCCGTAACCGGTGCCATCGCGCTGACCGATGCCTTTTTGCCGCACCTGCTGGGCAAGGGGCTGGCCGGGCGGCTCTCCGCCCGTTTCGGCGAGGGAGTGGTGAACGGCGTGCTCACCGCGCGCATCGGGCTGGCGGCGCTGGATCACGTGCGTCCCCTGCCCTTCTCGGCAACGGCCAGGCCGGGGCTGAAGCAACTGGCGCAGGCGCTTATCAGCGGCAACGACAACCCTTGAAGAATGCGCTGCTGTTGCCCTTCCCATGCTCTGCCGGCGAACCTCAAAGCCCGGCCTGTTTCAGCCATGCGCGACATGTGATTTGATTCCCTGCCTGCTCGCGGTGCATCATACGTCAGCATCATGCGCCAAATGACAACAAGCGCCGCCCCCGCCAGCGGCATGCAAGGGGAGGAGAAAATGCCCGCATCAACGCTTGCAGCTTCATCGGTTTCATGGCCATACCGGCATGCTTCCCTGCCGTGGCCGATGCTCGGGATGTTGCTGGTGGTGCTTCTTGCCCTGCCGTTCTTCTCCACATCGCGGGCGGAGGCGGAAGAGGTGGCCATTCGCCACAATGGGCTGACGCTCACCGCCAACCTGGAGCTGGCGGAAGGAAAGACACCGGCCGACGGCGTGCTGCTGATGGTGCATGGCACGCTGGCCCACAACCGCATGGAAACCATTGCCGCACAGCAGGCGCTGCTGAAGGAACGCGGCATTTCCTCGCTGGCCATCAACCTGTCGCTGGGCATTCACGCGCGCAGGGGCATGTTCGACTGCGCCAGTGAAGCCATCCGCCAGCGGCATGACGATGCCGTTTCCGAAATCGCCGCCTGGGTGGCGTGGCTGAAGGATCAGGGCGCTTCGACCATCTGGCTGTTCGGCCATTCGCGCGGCGGCAACCAGGTGGTGCTGTATCTGCTGGCAGATCCCGACCCGGCCGTGCGCAAGGCGGTATTGCTGGCACCGATGACCTTCGATGCCGCAAAGGCTGCCGCAGGCTACGAGAAACGCTTCAGCGCCCCGTTGCAGGAACAGCTCAGGAAGGCGCAGGAACTGGTGCGGCAGGGAGAGGGCGAGAAGGTGGTGCGCTGGCCCGGCATCGTCTATTGCCGCAACGGGCGCGGCACGGCGCAGGCCTTCCTGTCGTATCACGCACCGCGGGATGTGCTCGACACGCCTTCCCTGCTGAAGCGGCTGCCGGTTCCGGTGCTGGTGGTAACAGCGGCGGAAGACGAGATCTTCCCCGAGCTGGCAACACGCATGAAGACGCTGGCCGATGGCGGGAAGGTGCAGCACGTGGTGGTGGAGGACGCCAACCACTTCTTCATCGACTTCGCCGCCGAGGATGCAGCCGATGCCATCGCCGCCTTCCTGAAGGGCGAGTGATCAACGGCATTTCAGCGCCCCGGCATGCCGGCAGCGGCAGCGGCAATGCTCTTAACGCCGGTGTGGCCGGCACATGGCGGCATACTGGAAGCCATGCAGGCGCAGCGCCCATTGCACGCCGATAATGCCCCCCTTCACCGGACGCAACAGCAGCAGCAACAGCACGATCCATCCCGCGCCCCATGCCCACAGTGGCAGGACCAGGCCGGAAAAACGCAGCAGCAATGCCGCCAGCAGCACCACCTGCAGCGCAACGAAAGTGGCCAGCGGCAGCACCAGCCGCCGGGCCCGGTGATGATACAGCTCCTCGCCACAATGGGCGCAGGCATGCTCCACCTGCAAGCGCTGGCCAAACAGCCGTCCTTCACCACAGGCCGGGCAGCGCCCGCGCACGCCACGCCACAATGCCCGCGGCCAGGCGCGGCGCAGCCGTGGACTGTGCGAGGCTGCCACATTTCCCTTCATCAGCGGCAGGGTGGAGATGCCCATCTGTCTTCTTTCCGGTTTCACGGGAGCAGCAAAGGCTGTCTGTCAGAAATGGTGGAGAGTGCCCGGCATGGCGGACACCCCGATTCGCCAACGTATTCCTTCATCATTGAACAATGTGGCAAACAGCGGCAACAGGGGGTGTGCTGCCGCGCGACAAACTGTCCCGTCCCCTTCAAGCTCCACTCGCAGCCCTGCTCACCTGCTGCGCTCTTCAGGCGGCATGGGGTGCTCGTTCTCGCACAGCTCATGGTCGGAGAGGATTTCCAGCACCCGGCAATTGCGCACCTCGCCGGAAGGACATTCGCGCAGCATGCGCTCGAACTCCCCCTCCAGCGCCTGCAGCCAGGCAATGCGCCGACGCACGCTCTTCAGGTTGCGCCTGATGATCTCGTCCGCCTCGGCGCAAGGTGCGGCCGGATTGTCGGCCAGTTGCAGCAGGGCGCGAATGTCGGCCAGCGGCAGACCCAGCTCGCGCGCATGGCGGATGAAGGAAAGCCGCTGCAGCGTCTCGCGCCCGTAGCGGCGCTGCCCGCCGGCGGTGCGCAGCGGTTCCGGCAACAGCCCCTGCTGCTCGTACCAGCGCACCGTCTGCACGCTGACCCCGGCAGCCTTCGCCAGCGCACCGATGGAAAGCCATGCGCCTGCCCGCTCCCGCGACCGTTTCCGCGGCTGTTCCTGCTGCTTTTCCCGCGCCATATCACCCTGCCTTTCCATCACATGCGAAAATCCCGAGGGCGGGCCAATGCATGCTTGACCCTACAACTGTTGTAGCCTGTAGAGCTGACACAGGCAAGGCTGCAACACGTGGCAGCATCCTGCAGATATCCATGAAAACACGGGGCAAATGCATGACACGAGAGGCTGGCCGCAACACACCACTCCCGGCATCAGACATGCAGGAGCATGCAGGGCTGCATGATCATCATCATGCACATGCGCACCGGCATGATTGCCACGGGCACGACCATGCGCATGAACATGCCCCGGCACACGGGCAGCATGCACAAGCCTCCTGCTGCTCCGCATCCCGTGCCCCTGCCGCCACTACCGCCAATGTCCCTGTCGCCAACGCCAGTGCCGCCAGCGCCACTGCCACTCCCATCAATGGCGCGGATGCTGCCGGCACCAGCTGCTCCACCGGCGGGGCTGGCTGCGGCTGCCAGGCCACGGTCATCGACTTCGACGGCACCGATCCGGCCTACATCCGCCGGCTGTGGATGGTCATTGCCATCAATGGCACAATGTTCCTGGTGGAAATGCTGGGCGGCTTCCTTGCCCGCTCGCAGGCGCTGAAGGCCGATGCCCTGGACTTCCTTGGCGATACTCTCACCTACGGACTGTCGCTGGCGGTCATCGGCAAGCCGCTGAAGGTGCGCAGCATGGTGGCTGTCATCAAGGGGGTGTCGCTGCTGCTGATGGGCCTGTGGGTGCTGGGCGCAACGCTGTACGCCACGCTGGTGCTGAAACAGCCCGTGGCTCCGGTAATGAGCATCATTGCCGTGCTGGCGCTGGCTGCCAATGTCGCCTCCGTCCTGCTGCTGCTGCCCTACAAGGATGGCGACGCCAACGTGCGCTCGGTGTGGCTGTGCTCGCGCAATGACGCCATCGGCAACATCGGCGTGCTGGTGGCCGCCGGCCTGGTGTGGCTTGCCGGCTCGCCGTGGCCGGACATCATCGTCGCCTTCATCATGGCCGGGCTGTTCACCCATTCGGCCACGCGCATTCTGCTGCAGGCACGCGACGAATACCGTGGCACACAGGCCTTTTCCGGCTCCCGAGATCGCGGCAGGCGTCTTGACGGCGGCAGCTTCCGGAGAAAATATACCCGTGCGCAATGAGGGTGCAGGATGCAGAGAGCAGGACACGCCCTGCTCAAGGCATGCTGCATCACGCTCCTTTCGCAACATTTCCCCAAGGGGGTATCTTCCCCTGCCCTGCCCAACCTGCCCGGTACCGGCTGCCTCATGCCAGACCTCGAACACATGCTGCTGCTGTTTGCTGCCGGGCTGGTTGGCGGCGCGGCCAATGCGCTGGCTGGCGGCGGCACCTTCTTCACCTTTCCCGCCCTGCTGGAAAGCGGCCTTTCGCCCATTTCAGCCAATGCCACCTCCACCTTCAGCCTGTGGGGCGGACGGGTGGCGGCGGTAGCGCCGCAGTGGCGCGCCATCGACGTGCGCCAGCGCTCCGTGCGCGTGCGCATCCTCACCGCCCTGGCCGGCGGGGCCACCGGCGCGCTGCTGCTGCTGGCCACGGGCGAGCGCGCCTTCATGTTCATCGTGCCGTGGCTGCTGCTGTTCGCCACGCTGCTGTTCATCTTCTCGCGGCGGGTGGGGGGCTGGCTGCGGCGGCACCTGGGTGGGGGGCTGCACGGCGGCCTGCAACGCCTGCTGGAGTTTGCCGCGGCGGTCTATGGCGGCTATTTCGGGGCCGGGCTGGGCGTCATCCTGATTTCCATCTACGCCGTGTTCACTGACATCACGCCCAACATGGCCAATGCGCTGAAGAACGTCGTTACCGCCCTGCTGCTTACCATCGCCGTCATCATCTTCATCCTCTTCGGGCGTATCGCCTGGCTTGCCGCGTTCATCACGCTGGCCGGCGCGGTGCCCGGCGGCTGGCTGGGCGGGTGGCTGTCCATGCGGGTGAATCCGCAAGCCATGCGCGGCATCATCGGCGTTGCCGCGGTGCTGCTCACGGCGTGGTATTTCATCAAGGTCTACTGGCTGGGCAACGCCTGAGCTCCGGCATGGCAATGGCATGGTCCAGGCAATGGCATGGTCCAGGCAATGACTTGGCCCCGGACAAGCCCGCCCCGAAACCTGCTTGAGCAGCCCCCCTCGCCCTCTGCTATAAGCGCCGCATGAGACCGGAGCTGCTCAACCCGCTGTTCGCCCCCATTACCGTGCTCGACGGCGCGGGGCCGAAGATCGCCGCTGCCGCGGCGCGCCTGTTCAACCGACCGGAGAAACAGCCAGCCCGGCTCATCGACCTGCTGCTGCACCTGCCACACGATGTCATCGACCGCCGCCACCAGCCGCCACTTGATGCCCTGCCGCGCGAGGGTGGTGCCATCATCACCATTCGCGCGCGCGTGCTGCGGCACCGCTCGCCACCACCCCATTCGCCTGCCCCGTGGCGGGTGGAAGTGGGTGATGATACGGGCAATACCCTGACACTGGTGTATTTCCGTGCCCGTGGCGACTGGCTGCCAAGGCTGCTGCCCGAGGGCGAGGAGCGCTACATTTCCGGCCGGCTGGAATGGTATGGCGGCAGGCCGCAGATGGTGCACCCCGACCATGTGCTCACGCCAGAGGAATTTGCCCGGCTGCCGGCGCTGGAACCGGTATATCCGGCTGCCGCAGGCATCACCTCCCGCACCATCGGCAAGCTGGTGCGCCAGGCGCTGGAACGCCTGCCGGAACTGCCCGAATGGCTTGATTCCGCCCTGATGAAAAGCCGCGGCTGGCCTGCCTTCGGCGAAGCACTCAGGCAGGTGCACATGCCGGAAAGCCTGCAGGACCTGCAGCCCGACAGCCCGGCACGGCAGCGGCTGGCAGTGGACGAGCTGCTGGCCAGCCAGCTGGCGCTGGCACTGGTGCGGCACCACGTGAAGACGCGGCACGGCCGGGCGCTGTCCTTCACCGGTGCGCTCCAGCAACGCATCCTCGCTGCCCTGCCCTACGACCTTACCGGTGCCCAGCGCCGCAGCGTGGCGGAAATCACTACCGACATGGCGCGGCCCGAACGCATGCTGCGGCTGCTGCAGGGCGATGTCGGTTCCGGCAAGACGGTGGTGGCGCTGCTGGCGATGGCGGCTGCCGCGGAGGCCGGTGCGCAATCGGTGCTGATGGCACCATCCGACCTGCTGGCGCGGCAGCACTTCACCACCATCGCGCCGCTGGCCGAACAGGCGGGGCTGAAGACCGTGCTGCTGACGGCGCGGGAGAAGGGGGCGAAACGCCGCGATATCCTGCGCCAGTTGCAGGAAGGCGAAGTACACATTGCCATTGGCACCCATGCACTGTTCCAGGCCGATGTGCGCTATGCCGACCTCGGCCTCGTGGTGGTGGACGAGCAGCATCGCTTCGGCGTGCACCAGCGCCTTGCCCTGCAGGAGAAGGCACAGACGGCAGCCGATGTGCTGGTGATGTCGGCCACGCCCATTCCGCGCACGCTGGCGCTGGCGCTTTATGGCGACATGGACATCTCGCGGCTGGACGAGAAACCACCCGGCCGCCAGCCGGTGAAAACCGCCGTCATTCCCGTCTCGCGCGCAACCGAGGTGATGCAGCGGCTGCAACAGGCGGTGGCCCGCGGCGAGCGCGCCTACTGGGTATGCCCGGTGGTGGAGGAATCGGACAACCTGCCGGTGATCTCGGCAGAAGAGCGCTTTGCGGCACTGCAGCAGCTGCTGCCCGGCAAGGTGGGGCTGGCGCACGGCCGCATGAAGGGCGCAGCGCGCGACGCGGTGATGGAGGATTTCCGCCAGGGGCGCATATCGGTGCTGGTGGCTACCACCGTGGTGGAAGTGGGCGTGGACGTGCCGGAGGCCACCATCATCATCATCGAGAATGCCGAACGCTTCGGCCTGGCGCAATTGCACCAGCTGCGTGGACGGGTGGGGCGCGGCGGGCGTGCCGGGCATTGCGTGCTGCTGTATGGCGAGCCGCTTTCGGCGACAGCGGCCAAACGCCTTGCGGTAATGCGCGAAACCGACGACGGTTTCGTCATTGCCGAGGCCGACCTGAAACTGCGCGGTGCAGGCGATCTGCTGGGGGCGAAGCAGTCCGGCCTGCCACAGTTCCACACGGCAGACCTGGCGGTGCATGCCGAACTGCTGGCGCTGGCGCGCGATGACGCACGGCTGGTGATCAACCGCGACCCGGCACTGCAGGGCAAGCGCGGGCAGGCCCTGCGCCACCTGCTCTACCTGCATGAGCGCGATGCCGCACTGCCGCTGCTCTCCGCGGGCTGAAGAATGCGCCCCCTCACGCCTGCCCCGGCCTGCCGCCCGTCATTGCAGCAACAAGGGGCGACCACCACGTGGCCGCCCCTCCGTTTCCTGCATGGTCGCATCACCTTGCGGCAGCATCAGCCAATGCACCTTTCCAGCCCCAGGCAGCCCGCTGCCGGCTTCACCAGAACGCCGGCATCACGCTGCCTGTGCCGGCAGGTGCGGGAGGCCCCGCTGCCTCAGGCCGCCTCTTCCTTGCGCTTGCGGTAGGTGCCCATGTGCTCTGCCGTTTCCAGGATGTGCCCCTCCATGGCCTTCAGCAGCTCATCCTTGGTCATCGGCTCATTGGGCAGCTCGGTGTCCAGCGCATAGAGCTTGAAGTAGTAACGATGCCGGCCAATGGGCGGGCACGGACCGCCATAGCCGATCTTCTTCCAGTCGTTGTAGCCTTCCACCGCGCCCTCGGGCATCTTGTCGGTGCCGCTGGCACCCTTGGCGATGCACTCCGGCTCCAGCGGATCAAGCTCGTATTGCACCGGCAGGTTGTGCACCACCCAGTGCACGTAGACCATCTTCGGGTCCTTCGGGTCCGGTGCATCCGGATCATCGACGATCAGCGCCAGCGTCTTCGCCTGGCGCGGCACGCCCTCGAACACCAGCGGCGGCGAGATGTCATCTCCCTCGCAGGTGAAATCGACGGGAATCTCGGTGCCGTATGCAAAAGCGGGCGAATAGATGCGCATGCCATCCCCTCCTCTTGCAGGGTTGAACCGAAACAACCATCCCCTTCGCACATAGGCATGTGGCAAAAAAAGTAAAGGCCACCGCGCACGCAGGCAGGGCTGCCCCCGGCATCTCCATGTGCTCCGGGCAGGGAAGGTCCGGCGCACACGCAGGCAGGTTTTGCACAGGGCACGGGGCATTCTTTGCAAGCAGTGGGAAAAACGGCTAGATTTTCCCCGGTTCCCTGAGTCGCAACGGGGGCTATACAACAACAGCGGGACCATTCCTGCCAGTTCAGGGAGAAGAAGATGGCGGATATTGCCAAGTACCTGGAAGACGTGAAGCGCTATGACTCCAGCCCGAACGAGAAGGCGGTGGAGACCATCGTGAAATATCTCGGCATCGCCCTGCGCTCGCGCGATGCCTCGCTGGTTTCCTGTTCCGATGATTCGGAGCTGGATCGGGTACGCACCGGCTTCTGCGTGAAGAAACTGGGGCTGGATGCCGATGCCGCCGCCAAGGCCGTGGCCGAGGTCTGCGAGCAGATGAAGAAAGATCGCAACAAGAACCGCGTAACTTTCTACTACCTGCTGGCCAAGGCCACCGGCACCATGGACAAGCTGGCCTGAAGGCAGACCCCGGCATCGCAGCTGGGGCACAAGGCTGTCAGCCGTTGTGCATCCGGCCATCGGTGCATGAGATGACATCGGCAACAAGCCACGGTAGCGTGCAGTGCGCCATGGTGGCTTGTTTCCTTGTCTTGCTTGCCGCAAGGGCGAGGCCTGCATTCCGTGTGGAGTGGCAGGAAAAGGGGGGAGCGCATGCGCCAGTATCTGGAGCTGATGCGCCATGTGCTGGAGCATGGCGTGCGCAAGGATGACCGCACCGGCACCGGAACGCTCAGCGTCTTCGGCTGGCAGATGCGCTTCGACCTTGCCGAGGGCTTTCCGCTGCTCACCACCAAGAAGCTGCACGTCCGCTCCATCATCCACGAACTGCTGTGGTTCCTGCGCGGAGATACCAACATCCGCTGGCTGAACGAGCATGGCGTCAGCATCTGGGACGAATGGGCAGACGAGAATGGCAATCTCGGCCCCATCTACGGGCACCAGTGGCGCAGCTGGCCTACCTGCGACGGCAGGCACATCGACCAGATCGCCCATGTCATTGACCAGATCCGCAACAACCCTGACTCGCGGCGCATCATCGTCTCCGCCTGGAACGTGGCGCAGCTGGAAGAGATGGCGCTGCCTCCCTGCCACCTGCTGTTCCAGTTCCACGTGGCCGAGGGACGGCTCTCCTGCCAGCTCTACCAGCGCAGCGCGGACATTTTCCTCGGCGTGCCGTTCAACATCGCCTCCTATGCCCTGCTCACCCACATGATCGCCCACGTAACCGGGCTGAAGGCGGGCGAATTCATTCACACGCTGGGCGATGCCCACCTCTACCTGAACCACCTGGAGCAGGCACGCACGCAATTGCAGCGCCAGCCACGCCCCCTGCCGCAGCTCGTCATCCGCCGCTCCGTATCCGACATCGACGATTTCCGCTACGAGGACTTCGAAATCATCGGCTACGACCCGCACCCGCACATCAAGGCCCCGGTGGCCGTGTAACACCCGGGCCGGGCCGGGCGGCATCATCACGGGCAGGTCGGCATCGGGCCTCCTCCACCCTGTCTTCCTGTTTCCGGAATCGGGCATCCGTCCGGCAATGAACAACGATCCCGCCGCACTCCGCGGAGTGCGGCGGGATCCCTGCTTGCGTGCGGAAGGGTCTTGCGGGAACCGGTGAACTTACCCTCCCGCGCGCACCACCAGGCAGGAAACGCGGCTGCGCTTCAGGCTGCGGCACAGGCTGCGGGCCCTGGCGCGATCATCAAAACCCACCAGCCGCAGGCGATAGAAGGTACCCTTGCCGGGGATTTCGACCTGCATCACGTCCACTTCGCCGCCCCGCACTACCCGGCGCACCTTGCGCTCAAGCTTGCGCCAATGCGCACGTGCCGCATCCTCGGAGCGCTGCGATGCCAGCTGGATGGCCCAGCCGCGATACGAGCGGACAGCCTTCGCGGCAGCAGCATCCTTCTGCTGGCGAGACACCGCGCTGATGGATGCCGTGTGCAGCACTGCACCCGTGGCTGCCTGCTCCGCTGCCGGACGCTGCGATGCCGGTGCCGGTGCCTGCTCCCCGGCATCTGCACGTGCCGCTTCTCGTGCTGCTGCCGGTGCCGGCGGCAATGCACCCACTGCTGCCACGCGCCAGCCGTCCTGCGGCTTTGCGGCCACCTGCCGCGCAGCATCAACCGGCGGACGCACGGGAGCCGCCTGCGGTGCCTTGCGCACGTTGATGACCGGCGCGCCCACGATCATCACCGAGGCGGTGCGGATGTTGCTTTCCGCCGCACCACTGCCTGATGCCGGCGTGATGCGGTCGGCAATGCGCTTGCCGGAACGCTCCAGCAGGTCGGCAAACAACTTCGTCTTCGGCAACCTGCCCTTGAGGATGGCGGCGAGGCGCTTGCGCGCCGGGGCAAAGTCCGGCTTCTCCTTCAGCGCTGCATAGAGCGCCTCCTGCGTGCGCGGCAGCGAGTTCAGCGCCGAGAACAGCAGCGCACGCGCATAGTGCACCCGATGCTTCTCGGCATGGTCATTGGCCAGAGCCTGATCGTAATCCGCCAGTGCCAGGTAATACAGGCCGCGCTCGTGCAGGATGTTGCCACGGGCGAAATAGGCCGGGGCAAAGGACGGGTCGATGTAAAGCGCGGCTGTCAGGTCCTCGATGGCGCGTCCGGCATCTCCCTTGGCACGGAAGGCCAGCGCGCGATTGTAGAGCGCCGTAACACGGGCGCGGGCGGAAAGGGCATCGATGCGCAATGCGGCATCATAATCCCTGATGGCGGCATCGAATGCCGACAGCCGCTGATGCGCCAGCCCCCGGTTCAGCAACGCCCGGGCCAGCAGCTCGGGCGCCAGTTTGCGCGTGTTGACCAGGCGGTCATAGATGGCCACCGCCTGCGCCGGCCTGCCCTGCTGCAGCGCTTCATATGCCTGCACCAGCTTCGCGGCCAGCCCGTTCTGTTCTCCGGCGCCTGCCTGTGAAGGCGCAGCCGCACTTGCAGCAAGCAACACGACACCTACAGACGCACACACAAGACCCTTGCACTTCATAGTGCCTGCATTAAGCAAGCATCAGGGTTAAGCCGCCGCTAAGCAGGGATGAACAGGAACAGAAACCGCTGTCTCATGGTGGAACAGCAGCGGCTTGTGGCGGATTGCGACGCCATGCGCCACTGCGCCCCTCTTGCAATGGGTTCGCAAAAGCGCCACAAAGAAGATCGACATCAGGCTGCCCGCTGCAAGGCAGGCGCTGCCGCACGATCAATGACGGAAGATGACCATGCAGGCGAAAGACTGGACCCCCGCAAGCTGGCGCGGCAAACCCATCAGGCAGGTGCCGGAATATCCTGATGCGGCACGGCTGGAAGAGGTGGAGCGCAAGCTCGCCAGCTTTCCCCCGCTGGTGTTTGCCGGCGAGGTACGGCAACTGAAGCGCAAGCTGGCCGAGGTGGCGGCCGGCAAGGCCTTCCTGCTGCAGGGCGGGGATTGTGCGGAGAGCTTTGCCGAACATTCCGCCGACAACATTCGCGACTTCTTCCGCGTCTTTCTGCAGATGGCGGTGGTGCTTACCTATGCCGGCGGCCAGCCGGTGGTGAAGGTGGGGCGCATTGCCGGGCAGTTCGCCAAGCCGCGCACCGAGCCGACGGAAACGCGCGATGGCATCACCCTGCCCACCTACCGCGGCGACATCATCAACGACATCGCCTTCAACGAGCAGGCGCGCACGCCTGATCCGCACCGCCTGTTGCAGGCCTACCGGCAGTCTGCGGCCACGCTCAACCTGCTGCGTGCATTCGCCACCGGCGGCTATGCCAACCTGGAGCATGTGCACCGCTGGACGCTGGGCTTTCTCAAGGACAGCCCGGCCTCGGAGCGCTATCGCGAAATTGCCGATCGCATCTCCGATGCCCTGCGCTTCATGCAGGCCTGCGGCATCACCGCCGAGACCACGCCGCAGCTGCGCACGACGGAGTTTCATACCTCGCACGAAGCGCTGCTGCTGGGCTACGAGCAGGCGCTCACGCGCATCGATTCCACCACCGGCGAGTGGTATGCCACCTCCGGCCACTTCCTGTGGATCGGTGATCGCACGCGCGATCCGGAAGGTGCGCACGTGGAGTTCATGCGCGGCATCCGCAACCCCATCGGCATCAAGGCCGGTCCCAGCATGACGCCGGACGGCCTGCTGCGCCTGCTGGACATCCTCAACCCCGACAACGAGCCGGGGCGCATCACCATCATCAGCCGTTTCGGGGCCGACAAGGTGGCCGACGGCCTGCCGCCGCTCATCCGCGCCGTTCAGCGCGAGGGGCGCGTGGTGGTGTGGTCCTGCGACCCCATGCACGGCAACACCATCCGCTCCTCCTCGGGCTACAAGACGCGGCCCTTCGACCGCATCCTGAAGGAAGTGCGCGACTTCATGCAGGTGCACGCGGCGGAAGGCACGCACGCCGGCGGCATCCACATAGAGATGACCGGCAAGAACGTAACCGAATGCACCGGCGGCAACACCAGCGCCATCAGCGAAGCCGACCTGTCCAGCCGCTATCACACCCACTGCGATCCGCGGCTGAATGCAGCGCAATCGCTGGAGCTGGCCTTCCTGGTGGCAGAGGAGCTGGCGCGCAACGCCGTGCACCGCCAGGCTGCGGAATGAGCGGCGACGGCAGAGGTGCCTGAGCACCAAACTGCGAAAGCAGGCAAGAGTCAATTTCTCTCATCCCGGGGCCTGATGGCACCCGTCAGGGCAGTATGCCGATGCCTGCCGCATCGGTGCTGCTCATGCTGTCCTGGAAGAAGAGAGCATCCAGCCCGTGGCAGACGAAGAACTGCAGCCCTTCACCTGTGCATGATCCATGCAATTTTAGCCACGATATTACCACATGCGTAACCGGCACGTGGTATATCAGAACCAAATGGATATGTCTGCCAAATGCTGGAGAGATGAAAAATGCCTGATTTTGCAGGCAACATGCTGCAGGACATCATCGCTGCCACGCGCGACGGGCACCCGCCGCTGTATGTGCAGATGATGCTGGTAACCATGCTGTTCATCATCCTGCGCCTGTATGTGCTGGTGCGCAGGAGGCGACGCGCTGCAACGCCCCCGAACGAGTGGCTGATGAGTGGCTATCTTGGCCTGCTGGCGCTGCTTTCTCTCGGTGTGTGGGATCACCTGCAGATGTTCTATCGTGATTACGTGCTGCATACCGTGCGGGTGCTCATCGGTTGAATGACGCTTTCGGGCCAAGTGCCCCGGCACTCCCGGCTTTCGGGCATGGCAAAGGAAAAAACGCCGGCAGGCTCATCCTGCCGGCGTTTGTGCATGAAACCGAAGATCAGGACAAGGCTGCTCAGCCTTCATCGCTGCCCTTTTTCGCCTGCTCGCCAGAGGAGCCGGTCTTGTCGTCCGCCTCGTCCTCTTCTTCCAGCAGCGCCTTCAGCTCGTCTGGCGTTACTTCCTTCTCCTCCACCTTCGCCTGGCTGATGAGGTGGTCAAGCACCTTGGCCTCGAAGATGGGACCGCGCAGCTCCATCAGCGCTTCCGGCGTCTTGCGGTAGAACTCCAGCACCTGCTGCTCCTGCCCCGGATACTGCATGGCCTTGGAATACAGCGCCTGCTGCAGCTCCTCGTCGGTTACGGTGATGCCCGCCTGCTCGCCGATCCTGCCAATGACCAGCCCCAGCCGCACCCGGCGCTCGGCAATGGTGCGATATTCCTTGCGTGCCTCCTCCTCGGTGGTGCCTTCATCCTCGAAGCTGCGGTTGTGCTCCTGCATCTCGTGCTGCAGGGCGTGCCAGATCTGCTCGAACTCGGCATCCACCAGCCGCTGCGGCACCTCGAAGTCGAACTTCTCGTCCAGCAGGTCCAGCACCTTCTGGCGCAGGTCGGCCTCCGCGGCCTGCTCGTATTCACCGGCGAGCTGCTCGCGCACCTTCTCCTTCAGCGCCTCCACGTCGTCAAAGCCCAGGCGCTTGGCGAACTCGTCGTCGATCTCGGCATCCTTCGGTGCCTGCACCTCCTTCACCGTAACGGTGAACTCGGCCTCCCTGCCAGCCAGCTCCTGCTTCGGATAGTCTTCCGGGAAGGTTACCTTCACCACGCGCTCTTCGCCGGCCTTCGCGCCTTCCAGCTGTTCCTCGAAGCCGGGAATGAAGCGGCCGGAGCCAAGCTCCAGCGGAATGTCCTCGGCAGAGCCGCCTTCGAACTCCTCGCCATCGATGCGCCCGACAAAGGAGATCACCAGCCGATCCCCCTTCTCGGCCACGGCATCCTCGCCCTTGTCCTCGAACTCGCGGAACTGGCGGGCGACGTCATCCAGCGCCTTCTGCAGGGTTTCGTCGGAAATCTTCACCCGGTAGCGCACCAGCTCCATGTCGGCGAGATCATCGGGCAGCTCCACTTCCGGCAGCACCTCGAACTTCAGCAGGTAGGCAAGGTCGGCATCGCCTTCCACCACCTGCCGTGCGCCTTCCTCGCCGCCTTCCACCTCCACGTCGGGCTGGTAGGCCGGGCGCTCGCCGCTTTTCTGCAGCGCCTGCTCCATGCTCTCGCGCAGGGCGTTTTCCACCACCTCGGCCTTGATCTGCTTGCCATACATGCGGCGCAGGTGCTGCACAGGCACCTTGCCGGGACGGAATCCGGGCAGGTTCACGGTCTTTGCCATTTCGGCCAGCTTCGCTTCCAGCTTCTCGGCAATTTCCGCCGCCGGCACCACCACGCGCAGCTCGCGCGCCAGGCCTTCGTTCTTCACTTCCTGAATGTCCATGTTCCGTGTTCCAGCTTGTGTGCTTGCCTGTGTTCCATTGCTCCATTCGCGCCAGTGCAGCCTGATGCGGCAGGATGCATCATCTGCAGCCCTGGTGCGGGCGGAGGGAGTCGAACCCTCACGGGTTGCCCCACAGGAACCTAAATCCTGCGCGTCTGCCAGTTCCGCCACGCCCGCAAGGCCCACCGCACGTCGAAGGATGTTTGCGGCCATGCCGCAAGGCCCCATGAACCACCCGCGACAGGATGGCACCCGGCACGATCCCGCCGAAAAGGCGCATTGCCAAGCCCCGTCAACACACCTCTCCGCCCGGCGCGCTCGTGCGCTCTATAGCAGAGCGCATGCACCTGTGCCAGTGCGTTGCAACAGCGAAAAACGCCGCAATGCAGTGCCTGCATGCCATACTCGCCGGAATCCGGAATGAGGTGGCATGCAGGAGCAGCAAAAACCGGCTCCGGCACGCATCTGGCGGGATGCCGGCGGGATCATGGCAGGCCTTTCCGGTTTTCGCCGCCTGCCTGCCTCTGCGGCCAGCAGCGGCAATCCGGGCTGCCTCACGGCATCCCTGCCGGATGCAACAGGCAGGCATCCCCATAGGAGTAGAACCGGTAGCGCTGCGCCACCGCATGGGCATAGGCGGCGCGCATGGTCTCAAGCCCGCTGAAGGCGCTTACCAGCATGAACAGGGTGGAGCGCGGCAGGTGGAAGTTGGTGATCATCAGGTCGGTGGCGCGGAAGCGGTAGCCGGGCCTGATGAAGATGTCCGTCTCGCCGGCAAAGGGGCGGATGCGCCCATCATCATCTGCTGCCGTTTCCAGGATGCGCACGGTGGTCGTGCCCACGCAGACGATGCGCCCGCCACGCGCGCGTGCATCGTTCAGCAGTTCAGCCGTGGCTGCGGGCACCTCGCCATATTCCGCGTGCATGCGGTGCTCTTCCACCTCTTCCACCTTCACCGGCAGAAAGGTGCCTGCCCCCACGTGCAGGGTGATGCGCGCCGTCTGCACGCCTGCCTCCTGCAACCGCTCCAGCAGCTCCGGCGTGAAGTGCAACCCGGCGGTGGGGGCGGCCACGGCACCCTCGCGCTCGGCGAAGATCGTCTGATAGTCCTGCCGATCCACCACGTCGGGCTTGCGGCGCGCCGCGATGTAGGGTGGCAGCGGCATGTCGCCCACGCGCGCCAGCGCCGCGTCCAGCTCCTGCCCCGGGCAGGAGAAGCGCAGCACGATCTCGCCGCCCTCGCCCTTTTCCACCACCTCGCCCCACAGCTCGTCCACCGAGCAGCCGGCACCGGAGAGACCGAAGAGAATGCGATCTCCGGGTTGCAGCTTGCGAGCCGGGCGGGCAAAGGCGCGCCACGTAACGGCGTCTTCCCGCTTGTGCAGGTTGGCCACCACCTTCGGCATGGAATCGGCTCCCTGCCGCACTCGCCGCCCGGTGAGCATGGCGGGAATCACCCTGGTGTCGTTGAACACCAGCACATCGCCTGCCCGCAGGAAGCGGGGCAGATCACGGAAGATGGCATCCGTCAGCAGCGGCCTGCCGCAAGGCTCCTGCGCATCTCCTGCTGCAGCCGCGCCGCCTGCCGAGGGCGCGGAGGCGTAATCTGCCGCTTCCCGTCCTGCCACCTGCGCCCCTTGCGGCGGGCTAGGCGGCCTTACCACCAGCAACCGCGCCGAATCACGCGGGCGCGCCGGGCGCAGGGCTATGAGCTCTTCCGGCAAATCGAAGTCAAAATCCGATAATTTCATGGAGTTGCCTGCACTTTCTTGCATTCTGGATGAACTTCATACCCCGCAGCAGGGAGAATGCGTCATTGATCGCGCCCGTGATAGCAGGCGCGCCTGCAGCTGTCAGCCATCCCGTCCGGCAACGGGAGCAAACCCGTCATCCCGGACACTGGTGCACTGGCACCCGGCAAGCCGCCAATGGCCGCAGGCAAGACGATCGAGGCCGGGCCGAGCGCGTTGTTCACACCGCAAGCAACGGCAGCCATTCCCGCCAGCGGTTGAAGTGGTCGTAATCGCCCGGCCGCTGATCGCGATTGCCATGATCCAGCGGCAGGTAGGGCTGCCGGGGGTCCATGTAGGCGGCCAGCAGCCGTTGCAGGCCCTGCCAGGCATCCTCGGCCCGGGTGGCCACATCGCGCCTGTCCCGCTGCCGCGAGGAGGCCTTGTGCCATTCGTCCACCTCCAGCGGATCATCCTCCGCGCCCGACAGGCGCACCAGCACCAGCTCGCGCACATGGCGCGCATCACCCACGGCCTCGAAGGCACCGCGCATGGCCATTGCCGCCTCCAGGTCCAGCTGCGGATCATGCGCGGCGGAAGCCGGATGGCGCTTCGGCAATGTGCCGGTCTTGTAGTCGATGATGCGCAGGCTGCCATCGGCCAGCACATCGATGCGATCGGCCCGCGCCGTGAGACGGAAGGGCTTGCCCGCCACCTCGAAGGACACGCTGCCCGCGCATTCCGCATGCGCCTGCTGCCATGCAGCATCCTGCCGCCACGGCACCTCGCAACGGCTGATCCAGCTCTTTGCCATGTGGGCGAAGCGCCCGGCAAACTGCGCCAGGTGCGCATCATCGCCAATGAACGCACGATGCATCTGCTGCAGCAGCGCCAGCAATTCCCCTTGCGGATCTTCCGGCAATTGCCGCGGCCAGCGCCGGGCGAACTCTTCCAGCGCCGCATGCACCAGCGTGCCGAACAGCGCCGGCGTGGGCGCGGTGCCCAGGGCCGGCAACGGTTCCAGCCGAAGCACCTGCCGGGCAAAGATGGCGTAAGGGTCGCGCAGCAGCGTGCGCACGCGGCTGGCGGAAATGCGCGCAGGCCGCAGGTGCAGCGGTGGTGCCGGGGATGGTGGTGGCGGCTTCAGCCTTGCCGTTTCGGTCATCAGCGCCGGGTCGGTGCGCGGGTCATCCAGCATGGCGGCCAGCTCAAGCGGCCAACGCTGGCGCAGCAGGAACTGGTCATGCCCGGCGGCCCGCAATACCGCCTGCAGGCGCACCAGCCAGCGCGAAGGCTCGGCCGGCTGCTGATCCACCCGCTCGGCACAGGTGAGCCATACTTCGCCGGCTGCCGCCGCCTGCACGAAGTCGTGCGCCGAAAGGCCCATGCGCCGCTCCGGCAGCGGCAGCGCCAGCCGCTCGCGATCGGCCCGGTTGAGCCACGGATCGTTCTGCGCCACTTCCGGCCATATGCCTTCGTTCAGCCCGCCGAGGATCACCCTGTCGGCACGCAGCAGGCGTGCTTCCAGCAGGCCGAGGATGGACAGCCGCGCATGACGGGCATGACGCGGGCGCAACGGACGCGCCGCCAGTTCCGTTTGCAGGAAGATGGCCAGATCTTCCGCCCGCATGACGGGCTGCGTGGCTTGCCGAGCCGCCGTGCCCGGCTCCCCGGTGCCTTGCGCCCCGGCATTCTGCTTCACGTCATCCTGCCGTGGTGCATGCCCTGCCGATACCGTGGCCTCCACGCTTTGTGCAAATACCTCGGCCAATGCCGCGGCCAACGCCTCGCCGGCATCGCCGTGCCACAGCCGACAGCTTTCGCCAGGCGGTGTGGTGATGTCCTCGGCCACGCGCAGCAGCCGCTCCAGCAGCATCGCCACCGGCCACGAGCGCCGTGCTCCGGCCACAAACATGTCCGCCAGCGGCGCAAGACGTTGTTGCAGCGCCTCGGCCAGCGACTGCACGGCCTGCCAACGCCCGGCGCTCATGTGGCGCACGTTGGGGTGCTCGAACGCGCCCTGCCCCTGTGATACTTCCTCCTGCCGCTGGCGTGCGAGCCGCGGCAGATCATCCAGCGCCAGGCGGCGCTGCAGGGGGCGCAGCACCGCCAGCTCCAGGTCGGCTGCGGCGGCGGCACAATCATGCCGCTGCATTCCGAAACAGGCCAGCGGATGCGCCAGCAGCGGCACCAGCGTCTCGGCAGAAAACCCTTCCAGCGCCGCCTGCATCAGCAGCTTCAGGAACATGCCGCCCGGCGTGTCGATGAGCGGCTGGCCGGCGGAATCGTCCACCTCGATGTTCCATCGCGCCAGCTCTGCCCGCACCGCGCGCGCCAGCGTGCGATCCGGCGTTATCAGCATGCAGGTCTTGCGCGGGTGGCGCAGTGTTTCGCGCATCAGCAGGGCAATGGCCAGCGCCTCCTGCCGGCGGGTGGGTGCGGGCAGCAGGTGCAAACCTTCCGCCCCATCACGCAAGGCATCACGATTCCGGCGCACGGCCTGCCGCCACTCATCCGTGGTTTCCACCGGCCGCATGGCCTCGCGCAGCAGAATCACCCGTGGCGAGGCCTCAACGGGTTCGCTGCCAGCAAATCCGCCAGCATGAAGAATGCTGCCGCCTGCTGCCGCCTGCTCCAGTGGTGGCAGCTCGATGACCTCGCTGCGATCCACCTCCATGCGGCGCAACAGCTCGCGCATGCCATACTGCGGATGGCCGGGTGCAAGCGCGCGCCAGCTGGCCTCGTCCATGCCCACGTCCAGCCCCGGCAACACCACGCACCCCCGTGGCAGCCGGGCGATGGTGGAAAGCAGCTCCGCCGTTGCCGGCAGCGAGCCGGTGGAGCCCGCGGCTATCACCGGTGCGGACGGCGGGTTGGCCCGAAGCCAGGCAGCCTCCAGCCGGATGAGCGCGGCCCGTCGCGCGGCTGCTCCCATCAGACCGCGGCGCTGCAGCGCCTGCGGCCATGCATCGGCCAGGAACACCAGGAACTGCTGCGCCGCCTGCAGATGCTCCGCCCGCTCCGGCGCAATGGGCTCCTGCAGCCACATGCGCGCCACGGCATCCAGCGGCACTTCCTCGTTCTCGAACGAATCGATGAGCCGCGCCAGCGAGCGCGCCAGCCGCCACACCGCGCCGGGATGCGCCCGCAGATGTCGCGCCAGCCGCCAGTGGCCCGTGTCCTGACGCATGGCCCAGCGGCGCAGCAGATCGGCCAGCAGGAACAGCCGTGGCAAGGGCGCAATGGCCGGTGGCGGCAATGGCAGGGGTGCAGCTCCGGCTTCGGCATTGCCCGATGCACCGGTATCGGCAGGCTGCCGCTGCGCAACGTGCACTGCCCATGCATTGCTGGCGGCGCTCAGCAGCAGCTCGTCTTCGTCCACATCGCCCAGCGGCAGGATGCGTGGCAGCAGCCGTGCACCGGCGGCATCCCCTTCCAGGTGCAGCATGGCGCTGGCCAATGCACGGGCGGCGCGGCGCGTGGGCAGATAGATGCGCCAGCCGGCAAAGGCCGGAAACGGCCCGGCCTGCATGCCTTCGTTCAACGCGGCTCCAGCCTCTGCACCCGCATCAGCTGCATGGGCCCGGTCGGCAGCAGCGCTTCCTGCCCCTGCCCCCACGCCACCATCGGGCAGCCAGCCCAGGCGCATGGCTGCTGCCAGCCGCGCCAGGAAATCGGCATCCGGTGGAATGCTGAACACCCGTGGCCGCCGATGTTTCCTGCCTTCGTCCACCGCCATCAATGCCCCCTTGATGCCCCCCGCCCCGACCACGTTTCATGCCGCGTCAATCAATGCCATCGGCAACATGGCACAGCCCCTGCCGCGGGAAAAGACTGCACTGGCACCCACTGTGCTTCCCGCCTGTCGGAAGCTGCCGATGCAGCGCTTTGACTTTTCCGACAAGAATACTCAACTAATTTTCAGACACCGGGCATGAGAATCATGCATCCGTTTCGCATCCTGCACAGGAGAGAAGAAAGTCATGACCACCACCGTGGAACTGCCGCCGCGTGATGCGGACGGATACCTGGAGAACATGAACGACTGGACGCCCGAAATCGGCCGTGCCATGGCGGAAGCCGACGGCTTCACGCTCACCGACGAGATGTGGGAGCAGATCATGAAGGCGCGGGAGTATTACGAGGAATACAACCAGGTGCCGGCCTTGCGGGTGTTCATGAAATACATCGGCAAGAAGAAGAAAGAGATGTTCGACATGTGGCAGACCGGGCCGATGAAACCCATCACCAAGTATGGCGGCCTGCCCAAGCCCACGGGCTGTGTCTGATGACGGATTGCAGGGGTTGTCGCTGAAGGCCCTCCCTTGCCGGCATCCGGCAGATCCCCAATCATGGCCGGATGGCGGAATGTGCGGTTTTCACGCAACGCGCCAGTCTGACCGTCGGCGCAAGATCACCAGCACTGTCATGATCCCCGGCCTGAGGCGGAGGATCCCTGCCCTGCCCCGCGCCCCCGTGCGCGGGGCCTTTTTGTGCATGAGCAGAAACGGTCTCTTGCCTTGAATTGTGCCCCGCCGGGAACGTGGATGCCGCCTGCGGGCCTAACGGCAGGATAAGCGGTTCATCTCGTCAGCTGCAGCGCTGCACAGGCAAACGGATGTCAGCGCGTCATGCGCAGCAGGCGCTCCTTCTGGCGCTGCCAGTCGCGCTTCTTGATGGCTTCGCGCTTGTCGTGCTTCTTGCGCCCCTTCGCCAGGCCGATGAGCAGCTTCACCAGCCCCTTGCCATTGAAATACATCTTCAGCGGCACGATGGCCATGCCCTTGCGGCTGACCTCGTCGGTCAGGCGCTTGATCTCGCGCTTGTGCATCAGGAGCTTGCGCTTGCGCCGCGGCTCGTGGTTGTTGATGTTGCCGAAGCGGTATTCGGGAATGTCGGCGTTGATCAGCCACAGCTCGCCACCTTCCGGCGAAACATAGGCCTCGGCGATGTTGGCCCTGCCCTCGCGCAACGACTTCACCTCCGTGCCCAGCAGCACCAGGCCGGCCTCGAAGGTTTCCAGTATCTCGTAGTCATGCCGCGCGCGGCGGTTTTCCGCCACCACCTTGCCACCATCGGCCAGCTTGCGCGCGCCACCCTTTTTCGAGGACATGCCGTTACGCTCCTGCCCTTGCGCCGTGCCTTGCGCCCCGGCCCGCCGTGCGGCACCCTGCTGTGCCGTGATTGCTCAACGCATGGTGCAAACGGTTCACAACAGCCCTGCGTGCTGCATTGCCGCCTTCACCGCCTGCTTCGACGATTCGGCAATCTCCACCATCGGCAGGCGGGCAAACGGCGTGCACAGCCCCAGCAGCGAGCAGGCATACTTCACCGGCCCCGGCGAGGTTTCCACGAACAGCGCGCGGTGCAGCGGCATCAGCCTGTCCTGCAGCTCCAGCGCCGTGGCGAAATCTCCCTTCAGCGTTGCCTCCTGGAACTGTGCGCACAGTGCCGGGGCCACGTTGGCCGTAACCGAAATGCAGCCCACGCCGCCATGGGCATTGAAACCCAGCGCCGTGCCGTCCTCGCCGGAAAGCTGGATGAATTCCTCGCCCAGCTCCAGCCGCAGCAGCGAGGGACGGTTGAGATCGCCCGTGGCGTCCTTGATGCCGACGATGTTGGCGCAGTCCCTGGCCAGCTTCACGATGGTATCATTGCCGATGTCCGCAACCGTGCGGCCCGGCACGTTGTAGATGAGAACGGGCAGCTCCGGCACCGCCTCGGCCACTGCCCTGAAATGTGCATACAGGCCGGCCTGTGTCGGCTTGTTGTAATACGGCACCACCACCAGCGCCGCACTGGCCCCGGCCTGTGCCGCATGCTGGCTCAGCAGCACTGCCTCGGTGGTGGAATTGGAGCCGGTGCCGGCAATCACCGGAACGCGCCCTGCCGCCTGCTCGATGACGATTTCCACCACCCGCATGTGCTCCACGTGATCCAGCGTCGGCGATTCGCCAGTGGTACCCACGGCCACCAGCGCGTGCGACCCCTGCTCCACGTGCCAGTCCACCAGCTTGCGCAGCGCTTCCTCGTCAATGTCGCCATTTTCGCGCATCGGCGTGATGAGGGCCGGCATCGACCCCTTCAGCCCGGCTGTCTCGACCACCTTTCAAATCTCCCTGGCTGGCCGCGGCAGATGAACACTTCGTCATGTGCACATCATCCGGCGGCAACGGTTGCTTAACCATGATTGCGGCAGGATTCATCACTGGCCGGCAGCTTAATCACATGCAATGCCGGCCGGCAAGCGCCAAGGTGGCGGCAATGATGCCGGAGGCATGGCTGGAAAAGGGACAAGTGAGCGAAAAAGCGCCGCAGGATGCAACCATGCATCGGCAAGATAGCGCGATACCACAACCCTGCCGCATTCCTGCGCATCATCAGGCAGGAAAATGGCGTTGATTCCGGCAAAACCTGAGGCGTTGATGGCAGATGCATGAAAAGGCCATGCCCACCAGCAAGCAAAACGCATGGCCGGCATTGTTCACAGCAGATGAGAAAGACCGGGGCACAAGAGATGTTTTTGCGCAAGACCACAAGCACTGCAAAGCCGGGGGCGTTCCCTGCCACACCACGCACCGGCAGGGTGAAACGCACCCTTGCCATGCTGCTGATGGGCACCGCCCTGGGCGCAATCATGCCAGCCATTGCCCCCACCCCGTTGCAGGCGGCCACCTGCACGCAGGCGGGCATTTCCGCCACCGCCATCAACGCCGTGAAGCTGGCACGCAAGGGAGATCTTTCCCGCGCCCTGCAGCTGGCCGGGCAGGATGCCGCCGTGCGCAAGACCGCGCAATGGGCCTGGCTGCGCCACAACATGCGGCAGGCCAGCGCCGAACAGCTGGCTGGCTTTGCCGCCGCCAATTCACGCTGGCCGCTGGCCTCCACCTTCCGCGCCGCGGCCGAGCTGAAGCTGCTGCTGAATGCCGATGATGCCACGCTGGCCCGGCATTTCGGCCGCCATCGCCCCGCCAGCGCTGCCGGGCACGCTGCCCTGGCCCGCCACCTGCTGGCCACCGGCAAGCGCAATGAAGCCCGCGCCGCCCTGCACCGCGCATGGCGCAACGTGGCGCTGCCCGATGCCGCCGTCAGCTACATTCGCAAGAACGCCGCGCTGCGTTCCCTGCTCACCCGCGCCGATGACGAAGCCCGGCTGTGGCGCCTGATCATGGCGCAGCAGACGCTGAAGGCCGTGCGCTTTGCCCGCCACATGCCGCGTGCCCATCGGCAGGCGGCGGCCGCTGCCCGCGCCCTGATGCGCCGCCAGCGCGGTGCCATTGCGCTTTACCGCAAGCTGCCGGCATCCATGCGCGGCAAGCAGGCCGTGCGCTATGCCCTTGCCCGCTATTACCGCCGCCAGCAACAGCCGCTGAAGGCGCTGGCAATGCTGAAGAACCTGCCGCGCGACAATGCCCGGCTCATCCGCGCCGACCAGTGGTGGACGGAAAAGCGCCTGGTGGCGCGCCACCTGCTGCAACTGAAGTATCGCCAGCACTGGCGCGATGCCTATCGGCTGGCCGCCTCGCACGGCTTCTCCAGCGGCAAGCACGCCTTCAGGGGCGAGTTCCTGGCCGGTTTCATCGCCTTCGAGAAACTGGGAATGCCGAAAACGGCGCTGAAGCACTTCGAGCGCCTGCCGAAACTGGCAAAGAGCCGCACGTGGAAATCGCAGGGCTGGTATTGGGTGGGGCGTGCCCGTGAACGGCTGGGAGACATTGCCGGTGCACGCCGGGCCTATGAACAGGCGGCCAGAACACCAACCGTCTATTACGGCCTGCTGGCACGCGAAAAGCTGGGGCTGGGCCGCAAGCCCATTCCGCTGAAGACGGCCACCGCCACCACCGCCGCGAAATGCCGCGTGGCGGCGCACGAGCTGGGCCGCGCCGTGCGCCTGCTGAAGGCTGCCGGAGAGAGCAAGGCCACCATGCGCATGTTCGTGTGGCCGCTGGCCTACTCCTTCAACAAGCCGCAGGAGCTGGCTGCTGCCGCCGCCCTGCTGTGGGATCTTTCCGGTCCGGCCAATGCGGTGCGGCTGGCCAAGGCGGCCGGTGCACGCGGCATCGACATAGACAACTACGCCTATCCGGTGAAGGCGCTGCCCCCGCATCGCAGCAAGGAAAAGGTGCTGGAGCTGCCGGTGGTGCTCTCGCTGGTGCGGCAGGAAAGCGAGTTCGACCACTCCGCCTACAGCCGTGTCGGCGCTCGCGGCCTGATGCAGCTGATGCCGGCAACCGCCCGCATCGAGGCGCGGCATGTGGGCGTGCGCTATCATCCCAACTGGCTGCACACGCGCCCGGCCTACAACCTGCTGCTGGGGCGGCATCACCTCGCCCGCATCATGGAGCATTTCAGCGGCTCCTATGCCATGGCCTTTGCCGCCTACAATGCCGGTGGCGGCAACGTGCGCAAGTGGCTGAAGAACTATGGCGACATGCGCACCGGCACGCCGGATCCGGTGGAATGGGTGGAGCTCATCCCCTTCACCGAAACCCGCACCTACGTGAAGAAGCTGCTGCAGGGCCTGCACGTGTATCGCACGCGGCTGGGCCGGCCCATGCAGCCGATGTCGAAGGACCTGTGGCGCGGCGTGCCCGGCTGGCGCGAGCTGGTGCTGCGCGGCGGCAGCGGAAATGACAGGCGCAGTGGCAGCACGGGCAGTTACAGCAAACAGGCATCTGCATCCCGCGCCGACAACAGCGATTCCGGGACGAGGGCCATGTCCGTGCCCATTCCGCCACAGCGCCCGGACCGCACGGCAGAGGCCAGCAGCAAGCCACGCGACATTGCAGACCTGATCAGGAAGTATTGATCATGCGAGCTGGACGCCGCATGCCGATGATCACACAGGGTCTGATATCCTGCCGCAGAGGCTGCGGATGGATTGGCAGATCAGGTGATCCTTCACGGTGATGATCGAACCGCAACGGGTGCGGCAGCGATGGCTGCCGGAGCATCGTGTCAGCCCTTGAAGCGCTTGGAAGTGCATCAGCCATCGAGTTGCGCCTTCGGGCTGCCCACGGCCTGCGCGAGGGCCTGATACAGCACCTGCACGGCACGCCACAGCAGGATGAGGCCAATGGCAAGCGCAATGGCGCGCTCCAGCCATGGCATCTGCGCCGCGGTGGCGGCGATGACCACCAGCGCGCCCAGCACATCTGCCTGCAGGTGGCGCCCATCTGCCAGCATGGCCGGGGCCTGATAGCGCTGGCCCGTGCGCACCAGCACCGTGCCCCAGATGCCATTGAGCAGCGCCGCGGCCATAACCAGTGCAAAACCCGCAGGATGCATGGTCGCAACCTGCCCGCCGGCCTGGGCCAGCGCCTGCCAGACAAGCGTGCTGCCTGCCAGCATGATGAACAGGGCGATAATGACGGCAGCGGCACTTTCCACCACGGAAGGCGCGTGCGCCTGGCGCCGGAACAGCAGCGCCATCAGCACCAGCATGCCACTGGCCACGTTCAGCAGCTTCTCCTGCGCATTCGCCTGCATCGACAGCGAGCCGGTGAACCACCAGCCGGCCCAGTTGAGTGTCAGCACCACGCCAGACACCAGCAGGGATGTGGCGGATATCAGCAGCAGCCGTTTCATGCCCACGCTCCTTGGGAATGGGATCATGCCTTTATTGATAATAATAATCATTTTAACTCGGAAATTGCAACCGTGATGGCGGGCTGGTGGATTGATGCGGTCTGTGCGTGGCTTGTGCGTAGTTTGTGCGTGGTTGCGTTGCCGGTGCAAGGCGTGCGCGCGCCCGCGTGTTCAGGCGCAGGAAATGCGGGCCAAAGCATGCAGCGCCTTGGAAAGGGAGCTGCAAGCCGCCATGAAAGCCGATGCATGCGTGGGCCGGAATGGAGCTGGAACGCTTTATCGTTCTTCCTGTGGTGAAACGCCAGCGTAGAGGATGCCGCACAGGTGCGCCATCTCACGGTTGCAGGTGGCTAGATCGTTGACGGAGAAATCGCGCAGCCGCTCGTGCCCGCAGGCGCGGGCGAACATCTTCATCAGCTCCGTGGTGTTGTGCAGGAAGCGTTGCAGGCGGCGGGCGGCGGCATCCACGTTCAGGCGAGCGCGCAGGGCCTCGTCCTGCGTGGCGATGCCGGCGGGGCAGTTGCCGGTGTGGCAGATGCGGGCGGAGACGCAGCCGATGGCCTGCAACGCGGCGCTGCCCAGGGCGATGGAATCGGCACCCAGCGCCAGCGCCTTGACGCAATCGGCGGCGGTGCGCAGGCCGCCGGTGATGATCAGCGAGACATGCCGTGCCTTGCGGGTATCCAGGTGGCGGCGGGCGCGGGCCAGCGCCGGAATGGTGGGAATGGAAATGTTGTCGCGCAGCAGGCGCGGGGAAGCGCCGGTACCGCCACCACGACCGTCGAGGATGAGGTAGTCGGCTCCGGCCTGAAGCGCGAAGTCGATGTCGGCCTCGATGTGGTTGGCAGACAGCTTGAAACCAACGGGAATGCCGCCGGAACGCTCGCGCACCCTCTCGGCAAAGCGGCGGAAATCCTCCGGTGTTGCGAGGTCGGGAAAGGCGGGCGGCGAGATGGCGGCCTCACCCTCCGGCAGGCCGCGCACCTCGGCAATGCGGCTCTTCACCTTGGCGGCGGGCAGGTGGCCGCCCAGCCCGGTCTTTGCCGCCTGCCCGGCCTTGAAATGCAGCGCCGCCACCTGCTCCGGAATATCCTCGCGCCAGCCGAACATGGCCGGCCCCAGCTCGAACAGGTAGCGCTCGTTCTCCGCCCGCTCTTCCGGCAGCATGCCACCCTCGCCGGAGCAGATGCCGGTGCCAACGGCTGCCGCGCCGCGCGCCAGCGCCACCTTCGCCTCCTGCGAGATGGAACCGAAGCTCATGTCGGCGATCAGCAGCGGGGTGGCCAGCTTCAGTGGTCGCCGTGCTGCCGGGCCGATGACGACTTCCGTTGCCACCGGTGCATCGTCGGGCAGCGGGCGGTGGGCAAGCTGGGCGGGCAGCAGCAGGATGTCTTCCCAGCGTGGCAGGGCGGGCCGCGGCACGCCCATGGAAGCCAGCTCGCCATGATGGCCCAGCTCCTGCAGGTCATGCCGGGCCAGCAGGTGCACGTGGGTCAGCGTCGGCTCCTCCGGTGTGGCGCGCGCCTGCGGCATGGCATCGCTGCGGCAGGGTTCGGGGGCCGGGTCGCCGGGCTTCAGGCCCTGCAGTGCCTCATGGCTGTTGTCGCACCAGGGAGCATCGGCGGTGGCCTTGCAGTTGCACAGCAGGGCGGGGCCGGAGGCATCGGCACGGAAGATCAATGGCTCGATGCCGGTGCCACGATGATTGCCATCGCAGAAGGGCGGCGTGCAGGTGCGCCCGCAGCGGCACCAGGCATAGAAGCGCCCCTCCTCCAGCTCCACGATGCTCGGTTGCAGGCTGCCGATGAGTGGCGTGCTGTCGTCGCACGGCGCGCCGATGGGCACACGTTTCGGCCTGTCGGCCGTGCCATTGTCATCGGCACCGCTGCTGCCTTTGCCGTGGTCAGTCATGATCGTTGCAGAAACCTTCAGGGGCATCGATGGCCGGGTTCCAGGGACGGATGTCGATGAGCGGCGTGCCGTCGATGCAGTCGATGGCATCCACCTCGATGATGCCCGCCGGCTGGTCGAGTGAAAGGATGCGCACGGTGGACATGGCGATATTGTTGGGGCGCACAGGCGAGCGCAGGGCGAACACGCCAAATGCACCGGGCTGATGGCGCGGGCGCTGGATGATGATATGCCGTGCCGCCCTGTGCATCCAGTAGAGCGCAATCACGTGCTCGTATGCTTCAAGCCCGGTCAGCCCCTGCCGGTATTCGGCGCGGATGTGCAGGAAAGCCTTCAGGCCGTGCTCGCGCATGCGCTGGCGCGCCTCCGTCAGGTTGCGCGGACAGTCCTTGCGCGTCTTCCACGGGGTCTGCACATGGCCGATGAAGGCCAGCCGCGGGCCATCGGCCACTTCCGCCGGGTCGAACGGCAGGGTGATCTCCCCTTCGCGCACTTGCTCGTCAGGTTTCGACATGGCCGCTGTTTCCCTTGCCCTTGTGTGCCTTCACATCTCCGCTTCATGGCCAGAAGAAAGGCGCGCCGAAAAGGGCGCGCCTTTCACTATCCGGTTATTTCCGGTTCCTGCACATGTCAGCCGCATATCCGTGTCAGCGGTTCAGCGCCATCACCAACGCGCCGACATCTCCCTGCTTCCTCTGCAGGTACTTGTAGAACAGGCTGCGCTGCAGGTAGCTGAGAGAGAAGCCCATCACCTTCACATCCACCACCCGCCAGCCGACGCGCGTCTTGCGCAGTTTCCACACCGGCGTGTAGGTGCTGCCATTGGCCAGCCATACCTTCGAGCGCACCAGCCAGGCATCGCCATCCTGCCGCGGCGTCTTCTCGATGACCGCCTTCGTTACACGGTAGCGTTGCGACTGGTCGGCAAAGTAGCGGGCCATGAACTGATGCACTCCGCGCACATACAGCGGGCGCTGCTTGCGATCCAGCTGCGTGCGGTAGCGGCCAATGGAGAACATGGCAATGGAGTGCACATCCGCGCGGCGGCGCAGGACATCGGCAAAGGCCTTGTGCGTTCCCTTGCGCTGGGCACGCAGAAGGTCAGTGGCCGTGGCCTGCATGTATTGCACCGCCGGGTGCAGGCCAGCCGCCTGCGCCTGGCCGGCATGCGCCGTGCCATGCAGCGATGCTGCCAGCAGCAGCCCCATGCCCAGCACCACCTGCCGCCGATGCATTGTTGCCGAAAACAGCGAACCCGTCATGATCTCCAATCCCGCACGACCATCTGCACAAGACAATTGCCAGCCAATCACCTTTCCCTTACGCGGATCCCCTCACCGAAAACAGGGGGGAAGCGTGCACCAGGCCCGGCTGCCACCACGCAAATCAACGCTGCCATGTTAACCTTGACGACTGGTTAAAGGCAACTGCCGCCAACAGCCCCGGCATGGCTGGAAATGACAATTTGCGCCAGATGAGCTGGGCTTGTCGCCCCGGAAATGCTCACGCTGTACCCTGCCGCAGCTTCTGCAGCAGTACCGCGACATCGCCACCGGAACGCTTCAGGGTGGAAGCAAACCGCTCACGCATGCGCATGGCCAGCCAGATGTTGTGCAGGTTCACATCAATAACGCGGTATTTGCCACCGGCATTGGCAAGCCGCCACTGCATGGGCCGCTTCCTGCCGGCATAGTCCACGATTTCCGCCACCACCAGGGTGCGGCTTCCCCTCGTCGACACACGCTTCGCACGCACTTCCAGCGCCACCAGCTGCTTGCGATGCTTCACGAACATCCCGGCCACGTAATCGAGCATCGCATCCCGATACTGGCGCTTCATCTCATCCGTCAACTGCCGGTAATGCCGCCCCAGGGCAAAGCGCACGAATGCATCCATGTCCACATGGGCAGAGAAGAGCCTGCCCAGCTCGCTTTTCAGGCTGGCATCATCACGCCCAGAGGCCGCCAGCCGCACCACCCAGGTGCCCAGCCGCTCCACGAACTCTTCAGCCGAAAGGCGCGCGGCCAGGGCCGGAGAAACACCCAGCAGGGCCACGAAGCCCGCAACAAAATAACGACGATCAATGCTGGTGATGGACATTGAAACACACTCCCCCACACACAAGTTACCCGCTTGTCAGGATCAAGCAGCCCGCCATCTCCACCGCAGCAGGCCGTGCGGCAACCATATAGGGGAACAACCTTAAGTTTCGGTAACGCCACCCGCGCTTCAGGCTGCGTTTTCGCGCAGGTAGTTCAGCAGGGCATCGAAGTCCCCGCCCGACTTGTTGAGGATGGAAACGAACTTGTCGCGCATGCGCAGGGAAAGCCAGATGCCCCTGATGTTCAGGTCTCCGACGCGCAGCGGTCCGCCCCCGGTGTAGATGCGCCACAGCACCGGGGAAGTCTTGCCATCATCAAAGACAAGGCGGGTTTCCACGGTCGTCCATGCACCGCGGGTGTGCTGTTTCACCGCCCTGATGTCCTGTGCGGCAAGATCCTTGCGATACCACACGAACAGCCCGGCAATGTAGTCCAGCACCAGCCGGTAATATTCCGGCATCAGTTCCTTCGGCATTCGGCGGCGATACTTGCCCAGGGCGAAGCGCGCCACGGCACGGATGTCTGCACTGCGGGTGAGCAGGTTCAGGAACTGGCGCTTGAGCCGGGCATCACTGGCATTGGAGCGCGCCAGCGCAATGACCTTGCCGCCCAGTTCCACGGCAAAATCCGCGGCACTCGTGCGTGCATGTGCAGGAGCAGCGGAAAATGCTGCAAGGGACAGCGTTGCAATTCCCACAGCCGGCAGCATCTGCAAGACATTCCGGCGGGAAGGGAAAGATGCATTCCGAAAATCCATGGTGCCATCTCCATCTGAAGAAAAATTGCGGGCTGCGGAGCGTTTTTCGGGGGCAAGGCACAAATTCGCGAAGCTCTTCATGTGTGCTCTCCGACTTTGCCGCTCCCCTGCCTGCAGGCTGCAATTTGCGCAATGCAAGGGCGTGTGGCAAGAGTTTTTGCCAGCAAGGGCATGAACACACCGCAATGCAGCCGGAAAATATTGCTCCGCCCCCCTTTGGCCTTGCCTGGCTGGAGCGCATCAAATCTGCAATCTGCCGACATCACGGGCAGACAAGGCAGGAGAAGGAATGGCGACGGAGGCAGACAGAAGCAAATTGCTGGCGGCACTGAAGGCGGCGGCAGAGTCCACGCGCCTGCGCCTGCTGTTCATCCTCTCGCACGGAGAGTTCAACGTCAGCGAGCTGACACGCATCCTGGGGCAGAGCCAGCCACGCCTTTCACGCCACCTGAAGCTGATGGTGGATGCCGGCCTGCTGGAGCGGCAGCGGGAGGGCAGCTGGGTGCTGTTTCGCCTGCGCGAGGACGGCACCGGCGGAGAGCTGGCACAGTTCATAACCCGCCTCGGGGAAGCGGACAACGACCTCATTGCCGATGACCTGCGCAAGGTGCAGGCGGTGCTGGCGGAACGCCGCGAGAAGGCGGAAGCCTATTTCGCCTCCGTTGCACCGGAGTGGGATCGCATCCGCTCGCTGCACGTGGCCGAGGGGGCAGTGGAGGCCGCCATGCTGGACATGGCCGGTGAAGGCCCATTTGCCCTGCACGTGGACATCGGCACCGGCACCGGCCGCATGCTGGAGCTGTTTGCCTCCCGCACGCGCGAGGCAGTGGGCATCGACAGCTCGCGCGAGATGCTGGCGGCGGCGCGCGGGCGGCTGGCGGCAGAGGAACTGCGGCACGTGAAGCTGCGGCTGGCCGACGCCCGCGAGCTGCCGCTGGACGATGCCGTGGCGGACCTGGTGAGCATCCACCAGGTGCTGCATTACCTCGACGAGCCGGCGGCAGTGCTGGCCGAGGCCGCACGCATACTCGCCCCCGGCGGGCGGCTGCTGGTGGCCGATTTCGCGCCGCACGATCTGGAGTTCCTGCGCGATGAATGCGCGCACCGGCGGCTAGGCATCAAGCAGGACGACATGCGCCGCTGGCTCGATCGTGCCGGGCTGCTGTTGCTGCGGCAGCACAACCTGCCACCACCACCGGAAAAGGGAGAGCATGGCCTTACCGTGTCCCTGTGGCTGGCGCAAAAACCACGATGACACCACGCCCTGCCGCAATGACGCCAGGGGGGCAAACACCAGGGGGCGAAGCACGCTCATCACGCCGTGCATCGCCATGATGGCGCTTCATTCAGCCGGTGGGTTGCTCGTAGATGGGAAAACGCCCGGTCAGTTCCAGCACCTGCGCCTTCACCGCCGCTTCCACCTCCGCGTTGCCCTCTTCTCCATTCTCGGCCAGACCTTTCAGCACCTGCAGGATCAGCTCTGCAGTGCGGCGGAATTCCTCCGGGCCAAAGCCGCGGGTGGTGGCTGCCGGCGAGCCAAGGCGGATGCCGGAAGTAACGAAGGGCTTCTCCGGATCGTTGGGAATGGCGTTCTTGTTGCAGGTGATGTTGGCCCGGCCAAGTGCCGCCTCTGCTGCCTTGCCGGTGAGGCCCAGCGGGCGCAGGTCCACCAGCACCACGTGGGTGTCGGTGCCGCCGGAGACGATGGCCAGCCCGCCCTCCACCAGCGTATCCGCCAGCACCTTCGCGTTCTCCACCACCGCCTGCGCATAGGCGCGGAACTCCGGGCGCAGCGCCTCGCCGAAGGCCACCGCCTTGGCCGCGATGACGTGCATCAGCGGCCCGCCCTGCAAGCCGGGAAAGATGGCGGAGTTGATCTTCTTCGCCAGCTCCGCGTCGTTGGTGAGGATCATGCCGCCACGCGGGCCGCGCAGCGTCTTGTGGGTGGTGGTGGTTACCACGTGCGCATGTTCCAGCGGGTTGGGGTGCACACCGCCTGCCACCAGCCCGGCGAAATGCGCCATGTCCACCATCAGGTATGCACCCACCTCGTCGGCAATGGCGCGGAAGCGGGCGAAGTCGATGATGCGCGGATAGGCCGAGCCGCCAGTGATGATGAGCTTCGGCCTGTGCTCCTTCGCCAGCCGCTCCACCTCGTCGTAATCGATGAGGTCAGAGCCTTCCTCCAATCCGTAGGCCACCACGTTGAACCACTTCCCCGACAGGTTTACCGGCGAGCCGTGCGTCAGGTGCCCGCCGCTGGCCAGCGACAGGCCCATGATGGTATCGCCGGGCTGAAGCAGCGCCAGGAACACCCCCTGGTTGGCCTGCGAGCCGGAGTTCGGCTGCACGTTGGCGAACTCGGCGTTGAACAGCTTCTTCGCCCGCTCGATGGCCAGCTCCTCGGCCACGTCCACATACTGGCAGCCGCCATAGTAGCGCCGGCCCGGATAGCCTTCCGCATACTTGTTGGTCATCACCGAGCCTTGCGCCTCCATCACCGCGCGGGAGACGATGTTTTCCGAGGCAATCAGCTCTATTTCGTTCTGCTGGCGGCTCAGCTCCCGCGCAATGGCGCTCATCACCTCGGCATCGCCACCGGCAAGCGGACGGCTGAAGAATCCGGCAGGCACAGTGTAGGACATGCGGCTATCCCCTTCGCTGGTCATCATGTTTCCCGGCTGCCCCCTGAATCAGGCAGAGCAGGACACGCTTCGCTGCGCTTATGGCAATGCAGGCCCGCAAAAGCAAGGCGGCGTGCTGCCCCCTGTGGGCATGCCGCCGCCATCACGACTGTCCGGGTATCACAATGGAGCCGCAAACCGCCCTGCCCAGCCCAGGCTGCGGCTACTCCGCTCCTCCCCTGTGCCCTGCCCTACTCCGCTGCCTCGCGCCGCGGCAGGGCGCGCGGCAGCTCAAGCTCGTTCCACAGGGTATCCAGCGCCTCCACCATCTCGTCGATGTAGTCGGGCGTGTGGAACGGCCCCGGCGTGAGGCGGATACGCTCCGTGCCCACCGGCACGGTGGGATAGTTGATAGGCTGCACGTAGATGTCGAAACGTTCCATCAGCGCATCGGTAAGCTGCTTGCAGCGCTTGGCATCGCCCACCATCACCGGCACGATATGGCTGGGTGTAATGACGACGGGAAGGTGCCTGTCCAGCAGCTTCTCGCGCAGCATGGCGGCATGCTTCTGCTGCAGTTCGCGCTCGCGCGAGGAGGCCTTCAGGTGCCTTACCGAGGCCAGCGCGCCAGCGGTGAGCACCGGCGAGAGCGAGGTGGTGAAGATGAAGCCCGCGGCATAGGAGCGGATGGCGTCGGTGATGTCGGCATCGGCAGCGATGTAGCCGCCCATGATGCCGAAGGCCTTGGCCAGCGTGCCCTCGATGATGTCGATGCGCTCCAGCAGCCCGTCGCGTTCGCACACGCCGCCGCCGCGCGGGCCATACATGCCCACCGCGTGCACCTCGTCGATGTAGGTCATGGCGTTGTATTTCTCCGCCAGGTCGCAGATCTCGGCGATCGGCGCGATGTCGCCATCCATGGAATAGACCGACTCGAAGGCAATGAGCTTCGGCGCATCCGGGTCGGCCTCGCGCAGGAGCTCTTCCAGGTGCTCCAGGTCGTTGTGGCGGAAGATGCGCTTCTCGCCGCGCCCGTGGCGGATGCCCTCGATCATCGAGGCATGGTTGAGCTGGTCGGAAAAGGTGATGAGGCCGGGCAACAGCTTCGCCAGGGTGGAAAGCGTTGCCTGGTTGGCCATGTAGCCGGAATTGAACAGCAGCGCGGCTTCCTTGCCATGCAGGTCTGCCAGCTCGCGCTCGAGCTGCACGTGATACCACGACGTGCCGGCAATGTTGCGCGTGCCGCCTGCGCCTGCACCGACGTCATCCAGCGCCTCGTGCATTGCCTTCAGCACGTCCGGATGCTGGGCCATGCCCAGATAGTCGTTGGAGCACCAGACGGTTACTTCCTTCGCATTGCCCTCGTCGTCGTAATACAGGGAGCGGGGATAGTTGCCACACTTGCGGCGGAGCTGGGCGAAGTATCGATAGCGCCCTTCCTCGTGCAGTTTCTCGATGGCCTCCCGGAAAACGCGCTTGTAGTCGATCTTCGCCATGACACGAACGCTCCCCATACCCGTTTGACTGCATCCGCCAGACGCCGGCACATCCGGCCTCGGCACCATGCACCTCGGCACCATGCAACTGCCGCAGCCATTCGCTCCTGCACAGGCATGGCAGATACGGCCAGCGGATGCACGCCTCTCCCTTGCGCGAGAGTATCGTCTTGCCCGCGCATGCGGGCAGTTAATTCCGCTTCATGAATAGCTTTTCATGCATATGAAAGGCAAGGGGGCAATGCCACGACACAGGATCAGCACCATTCATGCCGCATGCAGCGCAATGACAACGGGCGTGGAAAGCGTTCCGTCATGCCGATCTCGCATCACCAGCGGCAAGTCGTGCAAGGCTGACGATCGCGGGCATTATCCCGGCTGCCCGGCAAGACGCACCGGCTTCGGCTGGCCGGAGACGAAACCGGTGCCGTCCAGCCGGTAGATGTCCTTGCGGAAATGCACGTTGCCATCCGGCGTAACCCAGCCCGTGAGATAGGCCCAGATGACTGCCGGGCGGTCCTCCACCTTCACGTCCAGCCGCTCCTTGCTGCGCACCACCTGCTCGATGCGGGCGCGGTCCCACCCCGGCGTGCCGCGCAGGATCCACTCGGTGAGGATGTGCACCTTCTCCACCCGCACGCAGCCGGAAGAGAAATAGCGCTGCGCCGAGGTGAACAGCTGCTTCGTCGGCGTGTCGTGCATGTAAACGGCGTAACGGTTCGGGAAATTGATCTTCACCGTCGCCATGGCATTGCCATCGCCCGGGTCCTGGCGGAAGACGTAACGCTTCGTGTCGATGTTCGGCCACGGCAGGGTGTCCGGGTCCACCTCCGGGCCATTGAAGCCATCGTGGATGCGAATGCGCTGCTGCTGCAGGAACTTCTTCGGGTTGCCGCTCTTCCACGCCTCCGGCACGATGTCGCGGCGGGCGATGGATTCCGGTGCCGTCCAGTAGGGATTGAAGTTCAGCTCGTGGATCTTCGAGCGCACGGCAGGCGAAGGCCGCTCCGGCATGCCGACGATGACGTTGTGGCGCGAATAGACCAGCCCGTTGTTGACCGCTTCCAGCTGCGTCGCCGGCAGGTTGACGAACACGAAGCGCGGGTGGATGCCCTGCTGCGCCCACTCCACCCGTGGCAGGTTGGCCAGCAGCGTGTCCAGGCGCTGCTCGGCAGGAATGTTCAGCTCGTGCAGGGTGGCGGCATCCACATGACCGGTAACGCGCAGGCCATGATTGCGCTGAAACTGCATCACGGCCCTTGCCACGTCCTTGTCGTAACGGCTGTTGAGCGGCGTATCCGGCGGCAGGTAACCCTCCAGCGCCAGCCGCCGGCGCAGGGTGCGCACCACCTTGCGGCGAGAACCGGCCACCAGGGTGCGCCGCATGCGCGGCAGCCGAGGCCAGCCGCCGGCACGCACCACCATGTCATAACGGGCAATGGCCTCTTCCATCAGCGCTACCGAGTCGCTGCTGAGCATCGGCGGCGCACCGGCCTCGCCATACACCTCCGTGCGCGTTGGCGGCGTGCTGATGCCACCACCGTTGAAGTTGGTGATCTTGCGGCCGGCCTGCGCAGCCCCGGCGGTGGCCGTGGTGGCAATGCCCGCTGCCAGCAGGCCCAACATGTCGCGGCGCGAAAGATGCATCTGCCTCACCTTTTCATTACAAGCAGGGCAAACCCCATGTCAGACGGTTCGGGACCAGAGGGCACCCCCGGCCATGAAGTGCTTCGCAAGCCCTTCATATCATGTCTGCACCAGGCCTCGCATAACAAGCAGGAAAGGTATCTTCACATTTTCTTGTGGCAATCGTGAGGCCCCTGCAAGCGCCCTGCACCGCAGTCTGCATCAGGCCTTGCCTGCTCATGCAATATGCATGCAATGGCGTTGCCCGAAACCTGAACGCCTCATGTGTCAGCAAGGCAAAGGCAGGAAGCCGTGCCCTCCGGTTGCACGTCAGCCCTGTTGTTCCTCCAGCGCCTCCAGCGTCTGGCCGGTGCGCTGCATCCATTCGCGCACGGCCTCGGCATCGCGCGGGGTGATGTCGGGAAACTCCGGATCGGCCCCGACCTCCTCGGTGATCTTCCACGAGCGGGCGCACTTTCGCCCCTGTGCCATCTCCACCACCACGGCCACGCCCGGCACCTCCTGGAGCCGGAAGGCATCCGCCGGGCCTTCGCCCTGCTCGATGGCAATGCCGGAGGTGATGGCCACTTCCGCCATGTCGATGCCTTCCACCGCTGCCAGCAGCTCGGCATCGCTGATGAAGACGCGCGGCGCGGCCTGCAGCGAGGAGCCGATGCGCTTCTCCTTGCGCTCGATCTCCAGCGCGCCGGTGATGACGGAGCGCACCTTGCGGATCCTGCGCCACTGCTCCGCCAGCGCCTCGTTGCGCCATTCGTCGGGCAGCGGCAGGAAGGTCTTCAGGTGGATGGAATCGTCCCGGTTGCCGGTGCGGCTCCAGAAGGCCTCCTCGGCAGTGAAGGCAAGCCACGGTGCCAGCCAGCGCAGCACGTGCTCGAACAGCGTGTCGATGACCGTGCGGCAGGCGCGCCGGCGCGGGCTGGCGTATGGATCGCAGTAGAGCGAATCCTTGCGGATGTCGAAATAGAAGGCGGAGAGGTCATTGACCATGAAATTGAGAATGGCCGCGTAAGCCCGCTTGAAGTCGAAGGCCTCGTAAGCCTGCATCACGACCCCGCCCACCTCGTGCAGGCGGTGCAGAATGTAGCGCTCCAGCGCCGGCATGTCGGCGATGTTCTCCACCTTCTCCGTCGTCGGGTCGTAATCGGCCAGCGCACCCAGCATGTAGCGGATGGTGTTGCGCATCTTGCGATAGGCATCGGCCATGCTTCTGATGATCTCCGGGCCGATGCGCAGGTCTTCCGAATAGTCGGAGGCCATCACCCACAGCCTCAGGATGTCGGCGCCATACTGCTTCATCACGTCCTGCGGGCTGACGACGTTGCCCAGCGACTTGGACATCTTGCGCCCTTCCTCGTCCAGCACGAAGCCGTGGGTGAGCACGCTCTCGTAGGGCGCGCGGCCCCGCGTGCCGCAGCTTTCCAGCAGCGAGGAATGGAACCAGCCGCGGTGCTGGTCGGTGCCCTCCAGGTACATCGACGCCGGCCACTTCAGGTCGTCGCGCTGCTCCAGCACGAAGGCATGGGTGGAGCCGGAATCGAACCACACGTCGAGAATGTCCTTCACCTGCTCGTAGTCGTCCGGGTTGTCCACCCGGCCCTTGAGATAGCGCTCCTTCGCGCCGTCCTCGAACCAGGCATCGGCACCCTTTTCCCGGAAGCTGTCGATGATGCGGCGGTTGACTTCCTCGTCGATGAGGATCTCGCCCGTTTCGCGATGCACGAAGATGGCGATCGGCACGCCCCAGGCGCGCTGGCGCGAGACCACCCAGTCGGGCCGGTTCTCGATCATGGCGGTGATGCGGTTCTCGCCGGAGGGCGGCACCCACATGACATCCGTCTTGATGGACTTCAGCGCCCGCTGGCGCAGCGTGGTGCCATCCTCGTAAGGCCGGTCCATGGGGATGAACCATTGCGGCGTGTTGCGGAAGATCACCGGCTTCTTGGAGCGCCAGGAATGCGGATACTGGTGCCTGATGCGGGCACGCGCGATCAGCATGCCGGCATCCTTCAGCGCCGTGATGACGGCCTCGTTGGCATCACCCTTCTCGCCCTTCTCGGTGAGCACACGCCTGCCGGTGAAGCCGGGGGCCTCGGCGGTGAGCACGCCATCCTCATCAACGGTGAAGGGAATGCGGGTGTCGATGCCGCGCTCTTCAAGCTCGCGCGCATGGGCCATCCACACGTCGTAGTCCTCGCGGCCATGCCCCGGTGCCGTGTGCACGAAGCCGGTGCCGGCCTCTTCCGTTACATGCTCGCCGGGCAGCAGCGGCACGGCGAAGTCGTAGCCCAGATTGGCCAGCGGATGGGCGCAGGTGATGCCCGCGATGTCATCCGCCGTAACGTCGGCCACGCGCTCGTATTCCTCCACGCGGGCGGCCTGCATCACCTCCTCGGCCAGTGCATCGGCCAGGATGTAGCGCTCGCCGGGCTTGGCCCAGTTGTCTTCCGGCGCCGCCTTCACCTCGTAGAGGCCATAAGCGATCTTCGGGTTGAAGCTGATGGCGCGGTTGCCGGGGATGGTCCACGGCGTCGTCGTCCAGATGACGACGAAAGCACCTTGCAAGGCATCCGGCCCTTGCGTGAGCGGAAACTTCACCCAGATGGCATCGGAGACGTGGTCGTGATACTCCACCTCGGCCTCGGCCAGCGCCGTCTTCTCCACCACCGACCACATCACCGGCTTCGAGCCGCGGTAGAGCTGGCCCATCTGCGCGAACTTCAGCAGCTCCGCGGCGATGATGGCCTCGGCCTCATAGGCCATGGTGAGATAGGGGTTCTTCCAGTCGCCGATGACGCCAAGGCGGATGAACTCCTCGCGCTGCACGTTGATCCAGTGCTCGGCAAACTTGCGGCACTCGGCGCGAAAGGCGTTGATGGGGATCTCGTCCTTGTTCCTGCCCTTGGCGCGGAACTCCTCCTCCACCTTCCATTCGATGGGCAGGCCGTGGCAGTCCCAGCCCGGCACGTAGTTGGAATCGAAGCCCATCATCTGGCGGGTGCGGGTGATGATGTCCTTCAGGATCTTGTTCAGCGCATGACCAATGTGCAGGTGCCCGTTGGCGTAGGGCGGGCCGTCGTGCAGCACGTATTTCTCCCGCCCCTTTGCCACCTCGCGGCAGCGGCGGTAGAGATCCATCTCCTCCCAGCGCTTGAGGATCTCCGGCTCCTTCTTCGGCAGCCCGGCGCGCATGGGAAAGTCGGTCTTCGGCAGGAACAGGGTGGCGCGATAATCGCGGCCTGCCCCCTTCTCGTCCGTCGCCTTGCTCATGAGATACAAGCCCCGTTCAGCATGAAAAGCCTGTCTGGCGCGGGCACGCCCCTTCATCCACCCTTCAAGCCTGGCTGCAAGAGAGCGGAAACCGACAATGAATCATGCCCGCCCGCATGAATCTGCCGGGTTTTCTAGAACAGTGTCGGTCGCGGGGCAATGGCGATGAAAACAAGCAAAGACGGCACCGCAAGACATGGCACAGCAAGCATGGCACGGCAAGAGACAAGCCTGCCTGAGCGCCCTGCCCTTGCGCACGGCGCGGCCGCCATGCCTCATCATGAGCGCCGGCAGCGCATCGCCACCGCCCTGTCCCGTGTCATTCGGCCTTCTGCGGCTTCCTGCTGGGCTTGCCCTTGCGCTGGCGTGGCGGCACCTTCTCCTCCTCGCGCGAGAGATACTCGAACACCAGCTTCGGCTCCGCGCCCTTCCTGCGCTTGAGATCAATGCGCACGGTGCCGCCATTCTTCAGCTTGCCGAACAGCACCTCTTCCGCCAGCGGCTTCTTGATGTGCTCCTGGATGACGCGTGAGAGCGGCCGCGCACCCATCTGCTGGTCATACCCCTTTTCCACCAGCCAATCGGCAGCAGCGTCTGACAGCTCGATGTTGACCTGCCGCTCGGCCAGCTGTGCCTCCAGCTGCAGCACGAACTTCTGCACCACCTGCCGCACGATCTCCGGCGAGAGGTGGGCAAAGGGAATGATGGCATCCAGCCGGTTGCGGAACTCCGGCGTGAACAGGCGGCGGATGGCCTCCTCGTCATCCCCCTCGCGCTTCGTGCGGGTGAAGCCGTAGGCCTGCTTCGCCAGGTCCGCCGCGCCGGCGTTGGTGGTCATGATGAGGATGACGTTGCGGAAGTCCACCGTCTTGCCATTGTTGTCGGTGAGCTTGCCGTGATCCATCACCTGCAGCAGGATGTTGAACAGGTCAGGGTGTGCCTTCTCGATCTCGTCCAGCAGCAGCACGGCATGCGGATGCTGGTCGATGGCGTCAGTGAGCAGGCCGCCCTGGTCGAACCCCACGTAGCCCGGTGGCGCGCCGATGAGGCGCGAGACCGAATGCCGCTCCATGTATTCCGACATGTCGAAGCGGATCAGCTCCACGCCCAGGTGCTGCGCCAGCTGCCGCGCCACCTCCGTCTTGCCGACGCCGGTGGGGCCGGAGAACAGGTAGCAGCCAATGGGCTTTTCCGGCTCGCGCAGGCCGGCGCGCGAAAGCTTGATGGCGGAGGCCAGCGCATCGATGGCGGCATCCTGGCCAAAGACCACGCGCTTCAGCTCCTTTCCGAGATTCTTCAGCAGCTTCGCGTCGTCGCGACTGACCGACTTCGGCGGTATGCGGGCCATGGTGGCAATGGTGGCCTCGATGTCCTTCACGCCGATGGTCTTCTTGCGCCTGCCTTCCGGCAGCAGCATCTGCGATGCGCCGGTTTCGTCCAGCACGTCGATGGCCTTGTCCGGCAGCTTGCGGTCTGCCATGTAGCGGGCCGAAAGCTCCACCGCCGTCTTGATGGCATCATGGGTGTAACGCACCTTGTGATGCTTCTCGAAATAGGGTTTCAGGCCCTTGAGGATCTTCACCGCGTCTTCCACCGAAGGCTCGGCAATGTCGATCTTCTGGAAGCGCCGCACCAGCGCCCGGTCCTTCTCGAAATACTGCCGGTATTCCTTGTAGGTGGTGGAGCCGATGCAGCGCAGGCTGCCGGAGGACAGCGCCGGCTTCAGCAGGTTGGAGGCATCCATGGCACCGCCGGAGGTGGCACCGGCGCCGATGACGGTGTGGATCTCGTCGATGAACAGGATGGCCCCGGGATATTCCTCGATCTCCTTGATGACGGCCTTGATGCGCTCCTCGAAGTCTCCGCGGTAGCGGGTGCCGGCCAGCAGCACGCCCATGTCGAGCTGGAAGATGGTGCATTCCTTCAGCACCTCGGGCACCTTGCCCTCGACAATGCGCCGCGCCAGCCCCTCGGCGATGGCCGTCTTGCCAACGCCGGGATCACCCACCAGCAGCGGGTTGTTCTTCTGCCGCCGGCACAGCACCTGAATGGTGCGGCGCACCTCCTTCTCGCGGCCGATCAGGGGGTCGATCCTGCCGGCTTTCGCCTTCTCGTTGAGGTTGACGCAATATTCGTCCAGCGCCTCGGTGCTGGGGCGGGCTTCATCATCGTCATCATCATCGAGATCGCTGTCGCGATCGCGCTCCGGGTCATCATCACCGCGCGAGGACATGCGCGGCAGCCCCGGGAAACCCTCTTCGCGATCCTTCACCCCGCGTGCCGGGCGGGCAACAGAGCGCGAGCCGCGCTTGGCAATGCCGTGCGAGATGTAGTTCACCGCATCGAACCGGGTCATGTCCTGCTCCTGCAGGAACCAGGCGGCATGGCTCTCGCGCTCGGCAAAGATGGCCACCAGCACGTTGGCCCCGGTTACCTCCTCGCGCCCGGCGCTCTGCACGTGGATGACGGCGCGTTGCAACACCCGCTGAAAGGCAGTGGTGGGCTTGGGCTCCACACCCGGAGCGGCCACCAGCCCGGCCAGCTCGTTCTCCAGATACTCCAGCAGCTGCTGGCGCAGCAGCTCGAGGTCAACGTCGCAGGCTTCCATCACCGCTGCGGCGTCCTCCTCATCCACCAGCGCCAGCAGCAGGTGCTCCAGCGTGGCGTATTCGTGCCGGTACTCGCTGGCCATGGCCAGCGCCCGGTGCAACGCCTTTTCCAGCGAACTGGTGAACGTCGGCATGATGCGCCTACTCCTTTTCCATCACGCACTGCAGGGGATGCCCGTGCGCCTTGGCCAGCGACATGACCTGGTTTACCTTGGTCTCCGCAATCTCGTGCGGATAGACACCACACACGCCCACGCCATGATAGTGCACGGCCAGCATGATGCGCGTGGCCTCTTCCTGGTCCTTGTTGAAATAGCGTTGCAGCACCATCACGACGAAGTCCATGGGCGTGTAGTCGTCGTTCAACATGAGCACCTTGTAAAGCGGCGGCCGCTTCGTCTTCGGCCGGGGCTTTTCCAGCAAGCCCGCCTGCTGCCGCCTGTCGCCCTTGTCGCTCATGCCCGTTGCAGCCTCCTCGCTTGCACCCCTTGCATCATGGCAGGCCGGCAAGAAGCCGCAAGCTCTTCCTGCATCTGTGCACACCTGGCCTGTGTGCCTGCCTCTCCTGTGCTGCGTCTCAGTATAAAGCCTTTCGCAGTGCAATTCATCATGAAAAATGCGCCATGCCGGTTGGCCCGCCATTCATGCTCCGCCCCGCTGCAGGCTGGCGAAAAGCCGCAAAACCTGCCCTGAAGAACGGCTTTCCACCTGACTACCCGGCCGGACATTGCCTCCGCAAGACGCCACAGCATGGTGCAATTTTACCATTTGGCAACCCCGTTTGCACCACAATCCCGCCCAAGCGGGGACATGCGCCATGAACGGCGCAAACGCCTCCTTGACACGCAACAGGCAGGCGAGGCTCAAGCATGCTCACCACAGCAGCCCATGATCGGCTGAAAGACGACAATCGCACGACATCCACCGGCATGTTCGCAGGCATTGGCGCGCGAGCCACTGCGCGCACCTTGCGCCTGCCGCTGGCGCTGATGATGCTGACCGTCATCCTGCACGCCGTGCTGCTGGTGCCCGCCGCACAGGCGCGCCAGCCGCAGGCTGCCATCGTGGTGGATGCGCGCACCGGCAAGGTGCTGTTCGCCCGGCATGCCGACAGCCCGCGCTATCCTGCCTCCATTTCCAAGGTGATGACGCTCTACCTGCTGTTCCGCGAAATCCGCGCCGGGCGGCTGAGCCTGAACTCGCGGCTGAAGGTATCGCGCCGTGCCGCTCTCATCCCGCCGTCCAAGCTGTGGCTGAAGCCGGGCCAGACCATTACCGTGGATCAGGCCATTCGCGCACTGGCAGTGAAGTCGGCCAACGACGTCGCCACGGTGGTGGCGGAGAACATCGCCGGTTCGGAGGCCGCCTTCGCCCGCCGCATGACGCAGATGGCGCGTGCACTGGGCATGACCCGCACCACGTTTCGCAATGCCTCCGGCCTGCCCAACCCGCCCAATGTCTCCACGGCGCGCGACCTGGCGACGCTGTCGCTGAGGCTGATGCGCGACTTCCCGCACTTCTACAAGCGCTACTTCGCGCTGAAGACATTCCGCTGGCGCGGCCGGGCATTGCGCAACCACAATCGCCTGCTGTGGAGCGTCGCCGGCATGGACGGCATCAAGACCGGCTACACCCGCGCCGCCGGCTCCAACCTCGCCGCCTCCGTGCGGCGCAACGGCAAGCGCATCGTCGCCGTGGTGCTGGGCATGCCATCCTCGCGCGCCCGCAACCGCTACATGGCCAGCCTCATCGAGAAGAGCTTCCGCCAATACCGCCTGCAGAAGGGCACGCGCATCGCCGCCATCGCCGGCACGCCGCCGGGCTGGAACCCGGCGCGCGGCAGGGCCATGCTGGCGCGCCTGCAGCAGATGGAACGCGCCTCCACCAGCAGTGCCCGGCACCGGAACGACAATGCACGCAAGGTGGCGGCCCGCATGCAGGCAACACGCAAGGTGAGGCCGCAGCCGCGGGTGCGCCAGGCACAGGTTGCCGTGCCTGCTCCGCAGCAGGCGGCACGGCTGGCACGGCTGGCGCTGCAGGCGGCCGTGATACCCACCGCAGGCGATGGCGCTGACTTTCCCGCCCCGGCAGATGAGGTGATTGCCAGCAAAAAGACCGCAACGGCGGGCACCAGCAGGATCACCCCGCCGAAACCGCAACCACGCCCCGGCAACATGCTGATGGCCAAGGCTGCCCAACCTGCCTCCCGGCGCAACGTGCGTGAACCGGAAAGCACCACGCCGCGCATGGCGCAGGCAGACAGCGCCACAGCGGCCGAAAGCGCCGCGCATGATGCCCCGCGCCGCATGGCTGCCGCGGCCGAGCGCTCCCGCACCATGGCAGGCGAAGCCGGTGCGCATGCAGAAGTGCAGATCCCCGGCACCCTGGTGCGCGTACGCGTGAATCCGGTGGCATCGGCAGAGGATGCCGCTACCACCACGACGAATACGCCAGCCGTTGCCGGCATCAGCAATCACAACGCCGTGGCACGTTCCGCAAAGGCCGAAGCCTTGAGCACGGCAGTCGGCAAGAACAAGACTGCCAATGTCCACACTGCAGCGGTATTGAAAGCTGACGTCATCCGCGAAGATGACAATTCCGCCGTCATGGTGCTGGTGCGCAAGACCCCGGCACGGCAGCCGCGCGTCAACAATGCCAATCCCGCACAGGCTGCCGGCACCATGCCGCCAGCCAGCCGGGCAGCCACTGACGCCCGCCCCGACGACACCCACGGCACCGCGGAGCATGCCCCCGCGCCGCGGCAAGTCGCGCAGCGCCCTGCCTCGTCGGCACCCGAGCGCTCTGCGCCGACAATACGGGCTGGCAAGGCCGCTGCTGCCGCCATTGCAGCCGCTGCATCCGCCGGCGGCGACAGCACTCGCGTGGCTGCTGCCCCCCGCACCGAGGCACCACGTGTCGATTCCCCTGCAGAGGAAATCCTGCTGCCGGAGCCTGACCGTGCGCGGCAGCTGATGCAGGCCCGCTGGCTGATCCAGATCGGTGCCTTCCCGACGCTGGAAGGTGCGAAGAAATACCTGGAGAAGGCCCGCCGCCTGTCGCGCAACGTGCGCGGCGAGCAGCCGGTGGTCATCCGCGTGCGCAAGGGAACGAAGATGTTCTACCGTGCACGCTATGCCGGCATGTCGCGCCGCCAGGCCATCCGCGCCTGCCGCGAGCTGAAGCGCCGCGGCCTTGCCTGCCTGCCCATGGCCCCCGGCGCGGGCTGAGCCCGGGCATCAACCCCTGCCCCGCACGAGGCAAGGTTGCATCCATCGCCAACTCCGCCTCCCCGCATCCCGCACAATGTGCAGACCCTGGCGCAGGCTGGCCGTCATCGGGGCGCGCACGCAAGTCTGCACCGGGCAGGCGTCAGGGCTGCAAACCCCACCCACAACCGGACAAGAGACACCTGCGCCTCGCAGCATCTTGCTTCAGGCCGGGCCTGCCAGCCATGGAACATGCTTCCTCATATGCTTCGGGGATATTGCAGTTCATTCCTGGTCATGCGTTCAATCAAGGTGTTTCCGGAGGTGTCCAATTGCAAAGCCTGCGCTGAAAGGGCATCTCGATGGCTGCAGGCTGATACCAGGCTCACAGGCATTTCCACGGCACAAACACGGGAGGCACGACAATGCAGGATGCCCGGGCAGCTCTCATCTACACCACGCTGCCAAACGCGGACAGGGCCCGTGAAATGGGTGAATTGCTGGTGCGGGAAGGTTTGGCAGCATGCGTGAACATCATCCCGCACATGCAGTCCATTTACATCTGGCAGGGGGAGCTGGCGCAGGATGAGGAAGTGGTGCTGCTGGCCAAGACGACTTCACGACTCGCCACAGCCTTGATGAAGCGCATGGCGGCACTGCATCCATATGAGGTGCCCGCCATTCTGCATTTGCCGGTAATGGATGTGCATGCTCCTTATCTGGCATGGATGCGGCAGGCCGTTTGTGCTAAGCCCGCTGCCGATGAAACCGGTGAATGATGCACACCACGCGCAGCGGCATGCAGCGACAGCCGGCATGCAGCACAGGGAGCCAGGACATGAGCACGCAACCGGCACAACGGGAAGCAATGTTGCAGGACGGAAATGAAGAAGTGGCATCCCGCCTGAAGTTCTTCCCCGTCAGCTTTTTCGCCATCATCATGGGGCTGGCCGGGCTGACGCTGGCCTGGCGCAAGGCGGCCGAGCTGCTGGGCACCACCGGCATGCTCTCCCACGCGCTGGGCATCTTCACGCTGCTGCTGTTTGCCGTGCTGCTGGGAGTGTATCTGCTGAAGGCGGCGCGTTACCCACAGGTGGCGCGGAACGAGCTGGAACACCCGGTGATGAGCGCCTTCGTGCCCACCATCTCCATCTCGCTGCTGCTGCTGGCGTTGTGCATGCTGCCGCTGTCGCGCGGGCTGGCGGTGTGGCTGTGGGGGACAGGGGCAGCGTTGCACCTCATCCTGACGCTGCACATCGTACGCAGCTGGGTGGCGCGGGATCATTTCCAGCTCGGGCACATCAACCCTGCCTGGTTCATTCCGGCGGTGGGCAACGTGGTAGTGCCGCTGGCCGGCGTGCCGCTGGGGCATGAGGAACTATCCTGGTTCTTCTTCGCTGTCGGTATTTCCTTCTGGGTCATCCTGCTGGTGATCGTTTTCTATCGCATCCTGTTTCATGACCCGCTGCCGCCGATGCTGCTGCCCACCCTGTTCATCCTCATCGCTCCACCGGCTGTGGGCTTCCTGGCCTACGAGAATCTCACCGGTGGCAGCATCGATGCCTTTGCCCGCATCCTCTATTATTTGGCCCTGTTCTTCACGCTGCTGCTCGTCATAGAGCTGCCACGCTTCCTGAAGCTGCCGTTCTTCCTCTCGTGGTGGGCCTATTCGTTTCCGTCCGCCGCCATGACCACCGCCACCTTCGTGATGGCCGAGAAGGTGGGAGGAAGCTTCTTCCACTGGCTGGCGCTCATCATGCTGGCCGGGCTGACGATGCTCATCCTGTGGCTGGCCTACAATACCCTGCTGGCCATCCGCGCCGGCCGCATCTGCCAGCCCCCGAAGCATTGATGGCGCTTTCCGGCATCATGCTGCGGATGCAAGGCACAACAGCCGCGGCAGTTGCTCTCTGCCAGCCGGACCTCAGGAGAAAGAAACACGACCATGAAGAAGGAAGTATTTCGTCGAACGTGAAGAAAAACAAGGCGCCCTGCTGGCTCAGGGCACGGCCCGGCACCAGCAGGACATCGTTTCTGCTTCGAGCAAATTGCAAGGTTCCGGCAAAAAATTGCCGAAACCTTGCAATTTTCAGCTTTCCAATTCTCATAAAAACACGTTTTATTCAGTATCTTGCAAAATGCTTCACGCGCGACGCTTTATCGTAGCCATGCACCCGGACATGAGCAGTCAAGAGCAGCAACTTCAATGCTGCTGATGCCTTCCCGCTTCGTGGTTCACAGCTTGCAGATACGTTTGGGCCCGTGAGCCCCCACCCTCGTGAGGAGCAGGACAATCCGGAACGCATCCTGTGCTCCAGGGAGTGCACTTCACCTTTGAAAAGCCGTGCTGCCCGCAATGCCTTGCCTCAGCAAAAGGCAAAAACACCCCCAGCACTGGCCATCAACCACAAGCAGTGGTGCTGGAGGAT
>JALSGQ010000094.1 GCA_026982665.1 Hyphomicrobiales bacterium
GCGCAGCCGTGCCCATCACCGCGTTGCGCGCCGCGTGCAGGGCCGCCGGATCCACCTCGCCGTCGATGTCGTTCAGCAGCATGCCCATGCCCGGCGGCAGCAGCAGCTCCGCCAGCAGCGCCGGATCGCTTTCCCGAAGGTCGCCGATGGCGGCGGCCAGCGCATCGGCCAGCCGTTCCGCCCGCGCCCGCAACTGCGGCAGCAATGCCGCATCGTCCCCCTCGGCGCTCGCCGCGGTCTCTGCCGTCAGGCCATCGTCCAGCGCCTGCAGGATGATGCCGGACCACAGACGCTGCGCCGCCTCGGCGCGGGCCACACCGTCATCCTCGTGCGCCAGCAACAGCAGCAGGTCATCCTCCGACAATGGCGCGATGATGCGCACCGGCGCGGAGAAGCCGCGGTTCAGCGAGATCACCGGCGGCTCCTCGATGCCGCGGAAGGTGAAGGTCTGCTCCGCCTCCGTCAGCTCCAGCAGCACCTCGCTATCGCGCACGATGCCATCATCGGTGTGCGGCTGAAGCCGCCGCCCCTGCTGGTCGAACAAGGCGACGCGCAACGGGATGTGCAGCGGCAGCTTCTCCTCCTGCCCCGGCGTCGGCGGGGTGTGCTGGCGCAGCGTCAGGCGCAGGGTGCCGGTCTCGGCGTCATGCTGCCACTCGGCCTGCACACGCGGCGTGCCAGCCTGCTCATACCAGCGGAAGAACTGCTTCAGATCGCGCCTGGTGGCGTCCTCGAAACAGCGGATGAAGTCCTCCACCGTTACCGCCTGCCCGTCGTGGCGCTGCACATACAGCCGCATGCCGGCCATGAAGCCGTCCTCGCCCAGCAGGGTGTGCAGCATGCGCACCACCTCCGCGCCCTTCTCGTAAACGGTGGCGGTGTAGAGGTTCTCGATGGCGTAATATTGCGACGGGCGCACGGGATGGGCCAGCGGGCCGTCATCCTCCGGCCACTGCGCCGTCTTCAGCAGGCGCACGTCGGCCAGCCGCTTCACGGCGCGGGAGCGCACATCGGAGGTGAACTCCTGGTCGCGGAACACCGTCAGCCCCTCCTTCAGGCAGAGCTGGAACCAGTCGCGGCAGGTGATGCGGTTGCCCGTCCAGTTGTGGAAATACTCGTGCCCGATGATGGCCTCGATGTTCTCGTAGTCGGTGTCGGTGGCCGTTTCGGCATCGGCCAGCACATACTTGTCGTTGAAGATGTTCAGGCCCTTGTTCTCCATCGCCCCCATGTTGAAGTCGGCAATGGCGACGACGTTGTAAACGTCGAGGTCGCAGGCGAGGCCAAAGCGCTCCTCGTCCCAGCGCATGGCGCGCTTCAGGCTCTGCAGCGCCCAGCGGGCGCGCTCGGCCTTGCCCGGCTCCGTCCACACGGCAAGCTGCACGCCGCGGCCATCCGGCGTGGTGTGGACATCGCGCACCGCCTCAAGATCACCCGCCACCAGCGCGAACAGGTAGCACGGCTTGGGAAACGGGTCTTCCCACACGGCATAGTGCCTGCCGCCCTCAAGCTCGCCCTGCTCCAGCAGGTTGCCGTTGGACAGCAGCACCGGGCAGCGCGCCTTGTCCGCCTCGATGCGCACGGAGTAGCGGGCCAGCACGTCAGGCCGGTCGGGGAAATAGGTGATGCGGCGGAAGCCTTCCGCCTCGCACTGCGTGGCGAAGATGGAGTTGCTGACGTAAAGCCCCAGCAGCGCCTTGTTCCGGTTCGGGTGGATGCGCACGGTGGTGGACAGCGTGAAGGCCTCGGCGGGCGGATCGGTGATGACCAATGTCGAGGGCGTGGTGCAGAAGGCATCTTCCGGCAATGGTTGCCCGTCGATACGGATGTCCAGCAGCTCCAGCTCGCGCCCGTCGAGGATCACGGGCGGCAGGCGGCAGGTAGCCTCGGCGGAAGGGGCGGCAGAGTTGCGCCGCACGGCCAGCTCGGCGTGCACCAATGTGTCCGCCTCATCCAGCTCGAAGCGCAGCTTCACCGTCTCCACCAGCCATTCCGGCGGCATGTAATCAGCCAGG
>JALSGQ010000095.1 GCA_026982665.1 Hyphomicrobiales bacterium
CGGCAGCGTCTGCCACGCGCTGTGTTCATCCACCATCCTTGCGGGGCATTGCGCCCGTTTCGTCCTGCACCGTGGCTGACATCATCGGCGCAGTGCACCATGCCCCGCCTCCGGAACTGGCGTGCTTCTTGCTGGCGAAGGCGTGGGAAACAGGCATCAGCGCGGCTGGTGTGCCAATTCGGCACAATCTGGTGCAACATTGGTCATGGAGACGAGCGGAACATGTTTCATCTCCGGGCCGAATCGCCACATGTTGCCGGGAAATCGCCGTGATGCAATGGCATGCATCTTGCGAAGCGTGCCCTGGTGCGGCATCGTGAGCGGGGCTGGCCGCTTGTCGTGCACATGGGCGCTGCGGTATCCAGTGGCACAGGGGTGCCAAGGTGGCGCAAAGCGGGTGATGCAACATGATGGATGACGTGCTGCAGCGGTTGCGTCAGGATCTGCGGCCGGCCTTCCTGTGGGATGCCGGGCGCTGCCGCGTGGTGTGGGCCAATGCCGCCGCCGTGCAGCTGTTTGGTGCGCGCGGGCTGGGCGACCTGGTGGAGCGCCCCTTCAGCCCGCGGGAGCCGGGGGTGCGCCTGTTGCAGCAGATGCACGAGCGGCTGGGAAGTGCCAATGCCGCCGCTGCTGCACCCGCACCGGTGCATGTGGCGCTGGAGTTTCCCTCCACGGGCAAGGACGAGCCTCTCGTGGCCTCGGTCGTGCGCCATGCCTTGCCTGATGGTCGCCCCGGGCTGCTGGTGGTGGCAGAGGAGCGCCCGCGCACGGCTGATGTCCCGGTGCTGTCCGATATTCTCGAATCCATGCCGCAGCCCGTACTGGCGCTCACCCCCGCGGGCGAACCGGCATATGCCAACCCGGCGGCGCTGGAGTTGCTGTCCTTTGGCGGAGCTGGCGGGCAGAAGAGCCTGACACCGGCGCAACTGTTTGCCGGCGAGCGGGCATTGCACGATTTTCTCTGGCGCGTGCGGCAGGCCGGCACGGCGGTGGTTTCCCGCGAGACGTTCACGCGATTTGGTCCGCGCATCCTGCGCATTACCGGGCGCATGGCCGAGGATGGGCTGATCATCCTCATGCTCGATGACCTCACCGACCGCCTGCGCGCGGAGCAGGGCGGCATGCTGCCCGTGTCCATGTTCTCCATGTCCATGCCGGGGCAGGCGGTGCACCAGGCCTCCGGCGGGCACAACATGGCCGGCATGGCAGCGCCATCGGCGGCAGGAGAGGCTGCAGCACCGGCAATGCCAGCGGCAGGGGCAGCAGCTGATGCGGGCGCGGTGCCGCCCGAAGCCATGCGGCAGGACCGGCAGGACGGTGCCACCGAAGGCGTTGCGAAAGATGCAGCACAGGCCGGAGAAGGAGATGAGGCCGTCGCCAATGCTCGCGTGGCGGGCGGTGGTGGCTTGCGCCCGCAGGACCTGAAGGCACTGCGCCGCCTGGCGCAGGCGCTGGAAGAGCAGGGGCGTGCACCGCAACAGGCACGACAGGAACAGCACCAACAGCAGGAGCACGAAGAACAGGCACAGCTGCAGCAGGAAAGCGATATGGCCGAGGCAGCTGCCGATTCGCTGCCTGCCGGAACACCCGGGGATGCTGCCCCGGCACAAGACGGGCAGGCCGCTGCTGCGCCTGCCCCTGAAGATGCCGATGCCCCGGCCCGGCGTGAAGCACCTGCGCGCAAGCGCTACTCGATCCGCGTGCGCAAGGTGGAGCCGCGTGATGACGAGGACGGTTCCGGGGGCGGCAAGTCCGTGCCGCAGGAGGGTGCGGAAACCGGGGAGTCATCATCATCGCCAGCACGGGAGCAGGCAGGTGCGCCACGGGTGCGCGTATCCATCCCCGCACGCCCGGTTGCCGCCAGCGAAGCGCAGCCCGAAGATGCCAGGGATGCCAAGGGCTCCGGAACGGCCGAAAAGGCCGAAAAGGCCGAGGATGGGCCTGCCGTATCCCCGCCAGCGCAGGAAGCCGCGGATGCTGACGCAAGCGGTGCAATGGCAACCGATGCATCGAGCGAAACCCCGGAAGTTGCCGAAAGCGATGACGGAAGAGACGAGGGTAGCGAATCGGGCGATGTGGCATCGGTGCTGGCATCCGACCCCGCGCTGAGGCCGCCATCGCTTCCCGCCGAAGATTCGTTGCCGGTCGATGAGGGTGGTGCCGAAGCGGCGGAGGCTGGCAGCAACGCCCCTGCCGTTGGCGGTGATGCCGTTGAAGATGCTGCCAAGGCCGAAGAGGAGCCGGCGCAGCGCCCGCAACCCCCGCAGCTGGTGCGCGACGTGCTGGATCACCGGCTGGAGCCCATCATCCTGCACCGTGCCGAATCCTTCTATTTCGCCAACCGTGTGGCGCGCGAGCTGTTCGGCTTTGCCGAAGAGGACGAGGCCTGGGATGACATGGCACGCACGCTGACGCTGGCACAGGATGGTGCCATCGTGGCGCTGCGCAATGCCGCCGGGCGCAGGCTGACGTTCCGCCTGAAGCGCGATGTGTTCCCCTGGCGCGCCGGCGTTGTGGTGCAATCCACCCTGCAGGCGGCCTCTGCTGCCGCGCCGGATGACGAGGTGGATGCAGCCCCCGGAGGAAATGGTGCTGCAGCCGGCAAGGGTGATGCGGCGGGCATGGCACCCGGCGCCGTGGCGGCGGGCGAAAGCGCCACGGCTTCCGCCGGCAACGCGCAGGGAGCATTGCACAGGGCATCTGCTCCATCAGCTTCATCGGCAGCGGTCATCCGCATTCATGCCGAACGCCCCCGCGCCGATGCTTCCACGCGGCGCGGGACAGGCATCATGAAGGCGGGCATGGGCCTGCAGGGTCCCGTGGCCAGAATGCAGCCCTGTGCGCCGCAGCCTGACGGTGGCCCCGCGGAAACGCCGGTTGATGCCCGGCAGGACATTGCCGATGCCGCCGGCGTGCTGGCGCGGGAAGAAGGCGACAGGTCCGCTGCAGGAAAAGCAGAACACGCCCCGGCTGCCGAAACGGCGCAGGAATCGCGGAAAGGGCAGGGGGCGGCAGCAGGGACAATGCGCCGGCAAGCCCGGGAATCGCTGCCTGCACGGCAGAGGGATGATAATGAGTCCTCCGGCATGGACGAGCAGTTGCGCGCCATGCTGGAAACAGCCGCCGATGGCATCATCACGCTGGATGCCCAGGGGCGCATCCTGTCGTTTTCCGCCGGTGCGCGGCAGTTGTTCGGGCGCGAACCGTCGCAGGTGCTGGGTCATCCGTTCGAGGAGCTGCTGGCGGAAGAATCGCGCCCGGCCCTGGCGGCGCGCCTGCAGCGCCTGCGCGAGGGCGACGGCATCAGCCGCGACCGCGGGCAGGAGGTGCTGGGGCTCACCGGCGAAGGCGAGGCCATTCCCCTCTACATGACGCTTGGTCGCCTGCGCCATGCCCAGCCGCGCGCGCAAGAGGATCGCGCAGCCTTCTGCGTGGTGGTTCATGACATTTCCCCGTTCAAGCGTCGCGAGCGCGCCTTGCGCCGGGCCAAGGAGGAGGCCGAGGAGCTTTCCGCCCGCAAGTCCGAGTTCCTGGCCCGCATCTCGCACGAGCTGCGCACGCCATTGAACGCCATTCTCGGCTTCTCCGACGTGCTCAGGCAGGAGCTCTACGGCCGGCTGGGCAACGAGAAGTATCTGGATTACGCGCGCGACATCTATCATTCGGGCGAGCACCTGCTGGCGCTGGTCAACGACCTGCTGGACCTTGCCCGCATCGAGGCCGGGCGCTACGAGCTGCAGATGCAGGAAGTGGACGTGGCCGCGGTGGTGGAGGAGAGCGTCAGCCTGCTGCGCGAGCAGGCAGCGGAAGCGGGCATAGAGCTGCGCCGCGTGGTGCCGGACGAGCTGCCGAAAGTGGTGGCCGATGCCCGTTCGCTGAAGCAGGTTCTGCTCAACCTGCTGTCCAATTCCATCAAGTTCTGCCGGTCGGGAGATCGCCTGATCATCACGCTGAAGGTATTGGCCGATGGCGGGCTGGAGCTGTCGGTGAAGGACACCGGCCCCGGCATGAGCGAGGAAGAGCTGAAGATGGCGCTGGAGCCGTTCCGGCGGGTGCCGCGCACCGGTGCCGACAAGCCGGGCACCGGCCTGGGCCTGCCGCTCGCGCGGGCGCTGACGCAGGCCAACCGCGCCCGTTTCGAGATCGACAGCAGGCCCGGCGAGGGCACCGAGGTGCGCATCATCTTTCCGTCTCACCGCGTGCTGGCCTGAAACGGCAGCGAAGGGTGGCGTTGGTGAAGGGCGGACGCAATCCATAGAGTTTTGCACATCAATTTCATAAGGACTTTCTATTTTCATCTATATGCGATTTCTTCTACCCTGCTGATGAAATCCTGGATGAAAGCCGCAGGAGTGCAGGGGCGGACTGGCCTGCCGGACTGCGGAACAGTTGCGCATGAGGCACCTTGCCACCTTGCGATAATGGCAGGCAATGTGCTCTCGCCTCGATGCAAGGTGGAATGCGCCTTGCGTGGGGGATGCATGGCCTGGGCCCTGGGGTGGCTGGCCGGATCATCCGCCAGGTTGCGGCACGGCGCGCACGATGTTCATGGGAATGTGCGAGGGGACGGTGCATGATTGATCCCATCATCCTGTTCTTCATTCTGGGGTTGCTGGCGGGCCTGTTGCGCTCCGAGCTGAAGCTGCCGCCCGCCATCTACGAGCTGTTGTCCATCCTGCTGCTGCTGGCCATTGGCCTGAAGGGCGGCGTGGAGCTGGCCAAGCAGCCGTTTCTGGAGCTTCTGCCGCAGATGCTGGCGGTGCTGGTGATGGGCTTCACGCTGCCCATTCTCGTCTATCCGGTGCTGCTTTACGTTGGCCGTTTCAAGCGCGCCGATGCCGCCTCCATCGCCGCGCACTATGGTTCGGTCAGCGTTGGCACCTTTGCCGTGGCGGTGTCTTACCTGGCGGCGCGGAACATCTTCTACGAGCCGCACATGCCGGTGTTCGTGGTGCTGCTGGAGATGCCGGCGATCCTCGTGGGCATCCTGCTGGCCAAGGGAATCAGCCGCGACACCCGCTGGGGGCTGGTGGCGCACGAGGTGCTGCTGGGCAAGGGCATCGTGCTGCTGGCCGGCGGCCTCATCATCGGCTGGATCGTCGGGCCGGAAGGCATCACTTCCATCAAGCCGTTGTTTATTGACCTGTTCAAGGGTGTGCTGGCGCTGTTCCTGCTGGAGATGGGCATCATCACCGCCGGGCAGATGGGCAGCCTGAAGCGCTATGGACTGTTTCTGGTGGCCTTTGGTATCATCACGCCGGTGATTTTCGGCATGATCGGTGCACTGCTGGGCATGTTCTTCGGCATGTCGGAGGGAGGCATGACCATCATGGCAACGCTGGCGGCCAGCGCATCCTACATCGCCGTGCCGGCGGCCATGCGCCTGTCGGTGCCGGAGGCCAATCCGTCGCTGTCGCTGACGGCCTCGCTGGGAATCACCTTCCCCTTCAATATCGTGCTGGGCGTGCCGCTGTATCACACCTATGCCCAGTATCTGCTGTCGCTGGCATGACAAACCGGCTCCGCCTGCGGGGCCTATGCGGAGTGGTTTCGATGGAAGACAAATCGAACATCTACAAGCTGATGACCATCATCACGGAGGCCGCCGTCGAAAACGAGGTGCTGAACGATCTGGTGAAGCTGGGGGCGAAGGGTTATACCTCCGTCGATGCGCGCGGTCTCGGGCATCATGGCGTGCGTTCCGCCGCCTGGGGGATGAGCGCCAATGTCCGCATCGAGGTGATGGACACGGAAGAGAATGTCCGCAAGATGGCGGCAGCGATGAAGGAGCGCTATTACCGCAACTACGCCATGCTGATTTTCCTGCATGACGTGGAGGTGGTGCCGCATGACGATCTCGACGGTGTGTGGGATTGACGTGTGGAATACGGGAGGGGCTGTCTGACCGGTGCTGGCCAGGGAGGGAAAGGCAGGTCTGGCCGATGCTGATATGGCGGGAGGGGACGGATAGAGTGCAATCTATCCACAGCATAAGATGATTTTATTTCCGCTTATCGCGAGCTTCCCCTACCATGCCGGCACCGCGGAACGGCAGCCGCGACGAGTTTCTATCTGGAAGGCAACCTGCAAGGAGATTGCTGACAATGGCTAAGGGTTACGAAGCGGGCGTCAAGGACTACCGCGAAACATATTGGCAGCCGGACTATGTGCCGCTGGATTCGGATCTGCTGGCGTGCTTCAAGATCGTCGCGCAGCCTGGTGTGCCGCGCGAGGAAGCGGCAGCGGCAGTGGCGGCGGAGTCCTCCACCGGCACCTGGACGACGGTGTGGACGGACCTGCTGACCGACATGGAATACTACCGCGGCCGCGCCTACCGCATCGAGGACGTGCCGGGCGACGATTCCGCCTTCTATGCCTTCATTGCCTATCCCATCGACCTGTTCGAGGAAAACTCGGTGGTGAACGTGTTCACCTCGCTGGTGGGCAACGTGTTCGGCTTCAAGGCGGTGCGCTCGCTGCGTCTTGAGGATGTGCGCTTCCCGCTGGCCTACGTGAAGACCTGCAACGGCCCGCCCAACGGCATCCAGCTGGAGCGCGACAAGCTGAACAAGTACGGCCGTCCGCTGCTGGGCTGCACCATCAAGCCGAAGCTGGGCCTGTCGGCGAAGAACTATGGCCGTGCCGTTTACGAGTGCCTGCGTGGCGGCCTGGACTTCACCAAGGACGACGAGAACATCAACTCGCAGCCGTTCATGCGCTGGCGCGACCGCTTCCTGTTCGTGCAGGACGCCATCGAGAAGGCGCAGGCCGAGACCGGTGAGGTCAAGGGGCACTACATGAACGTTACCGCCCCGTCGCCGGAGGAGATGTACGAGCGCGCCGAGTTCGCCAAGGAGCTGGGCACGCCCATCATCATGCACGACTATCTGACCTCCGGCTTCTGCGCCAACACCGGCCTTGCCCGCTGGTGCCGCAAGAACGGCATGCTGCTGCACATCCACCGCGCCATGCATGCGGTGATCGACCGCAACCCGTATCACGGCATCAACTTCCGCGTGCTGGCCAAGGCGCTGCGCCTGTCCGGTGGCGACCACCTGCACTCCGGCACCGTGGTCGGCAAGCTGGAGGGTGATCGCGCCGCGACGCTCGGCTGGGTGGACATGCTGCGCGAATCGTTCGTGCCGGAAGACCGCTCCCGCGGCATCTTCTTCGATCAGGACTGGGGTTCCATGCCGGGTGTGTTCCCGGTGGCGTCCGGTGGTATTCACGTCTGGCACATGCCGGCGCTGGTTACCATCTTCGGCGACGACTCGGTGCTGCAGTTCGGTGGTGGCACGCTGGGTCATCCGTGGGGCAACGCCGCCGGTGCGCACGCCAACCGCATCGCGCTGGAAGCCTGCGTGGAGGCCCGCAACCGTGGTGTCGAGCTGGAGCGCGAAGGCAAGGAAGTGCTGCAGAACGCTGCGCGGCACAGCCCTGAGCTGCGTGTGGCCATGGAGACCTGGAAGGAAATCAAGTTCGAGTTCGAGACGGTGGACAAGCTGGATGCCGCGCATCGCTGATGCACCGGATCGAACACGAACAGGATTGCAAGGAGCTTTGAACGATGTCTGACATTCAGGACTACAAGGGCGGCCGCAAGTACGAGACGTTCTCCTACCTGCCGGAGATGTCGCCGGACCAGATCCGCGCGCAGATCGCCTACATCATCCGGCAGGGGTGGAACCCGGCCATCGAGCACACCGAGCCGGAGCGCTCCATGGAGCACTACTGGTACATGTGGAAGCTGCCGATGTTCGGCGAGCAGTCGGTGGATAACGTGCTGGCTGAGCTCGAGGCCTGCCGGCGCGAGTATCCGAACCACCTGATCCGCCTCATCGGCTACGACAACTACGCCCAGTCGCTGGGCCTGGCGTTTGTCGTCTATCGGGGGTGAGGCGCTTTTCGCCTCTCTCCCCGGCTGATGCCGGAACCGGCCCGCGGCGGCTGGGGGGCAATGGCGATGCACGGGGCGTCCGCTCTCGCATCGCCATGGCTGCCGCGGGCCCATCATCGGCACTGCAATATGGTGTCGGCATGGGTTTGGTGGATATTGTTCGGTGGTATTCAGGCAATGGTCTTCGGGTCTTGTCCTGCCAGTGAACGCTGCAAGTGAAGCAATGGAAGAAGGTGCCGGAAATGGCTGAGATGTCTCGGGCTTCAGGATTGTCTGGCAAGGAGCTGGCGCGCGAACGCCGGCGTCAGCTGGCGCTGAAGGGCGCGGCGGCGCTGGGTGGCGAGAAGGTGGCGCGGCCAACGCGACCGCAGCGGCGGCGTGGTGCTGCCGGTGGCATGGCTGCTGCCGGGGCGGTTTCCAGTTCCGGTACCGCTGCGGCTGGCGGCAGCAATGCGCCGGCGGCAACGCAGTCGGCAGGCAAGAAGCCCGTGATCGGCCCGGACGGCAAGGAGTACTGCTGCGAGGAATGCGCCCGTGCCCGGCTGCCGGAGCCGTGCACGCCCTGCAGTCTGTCGGCACAGATGCGCGGCGAGGCGCAGGAAGTGGTGGAAGCCTTCTGCGAGGTGGTGGAGAGCAATCCGGCAGCCGCAGGCTCTGCCGCGGCCAGCGTGCGCGCCTTCTGCCGCGAGCGGCGGCGCAAGCTGGCGCGCCTGGGTGGCAAGGCGCTGCCCGGCAATGGTGCCGCGCGTCCGTCGCGTCCGCCGCGGCGGCGTGGTGCTGCGCAGGTGCAGGAGGTGCAGGAGCAGAAGCAGGCAGCCCCAGCTGCTCCTTCGGTCAACGAGGAACGGGCGGCGGCCGAAGAGGCCACGGAAGCACCGCTGACCGCACAAGAGCAGGCAGTGGTGGACAAGGTATGTGAAATCGTCGAGGTTGCACCGGGTGCGCTGGGGGCGGCAGAAACCAGCGTGCGCGCCTTCTGCCGCGAGCGGCGGCGCACGCTGGCACGCATGGGCAAGAAGGCGCTGACCAATGGCGGCAGCGTGCTGCTGGCAGCAAAGTCTGGCCGCGAGCGGGCAAGGCAGTGGCGCAAGGAGCGTTGCCGCCGCGGGCGTGGCAACCAGCCGCCGGCGCGTCCGGCTGGCCGCATGCGCAAGCGCCCGGAAGCCCCACCCAAGGTGGAGGTGAGCCAGACGCTCTCCGGCCAGGAAGTTACCGGTACCGTGGTGGGGCGCAGCGTGAAGGTTACCGGCGACGAGCATGGCACCTGCCGCGTCATCACCGGCACCGAGTATCTCGGCGCGGAGCAGCTTGCCAGCTTCTGCGGCGCCACGCCCGCGCCCAATGCGCCGAAGGTGGGCGAGAGCATGACCTCGCACGGCAAGGTGGTTACCGGCACCACCGTGGGGCGCAGTGTGCAGGTTACCGGTGATGAACATGGTTCCTGCGTTGCGGTAACCGGCACTGAATACATGGGTGTGGAACAGCTTGCGGAGTTCTGCGATGCCCGCGGCATCACGCCGACGCCGCCGAAGGTCGCTGAGGCACCTTCCGGCAAGGGGCTGCGCATCACTGGTGTGGACGAGGCCCGTTCCGGCACGGTAACCGGGCTGGAGCAGGGGCTGGAAAAGCCCATCACCGGCACCCCTTACACGGTTGGCGCCAAGGCGGCGGAAGCGCCGGAGAAGGCACCGGTAACCCATACCAGCACCGGCCGGCCGGTAACCGGCACGCTGGCAGTGCCCGGTGCGCGCGTAACCGGCGGAGAGATGGGGGCGTGCAAGCGCATCACCGGCACCGAGTATGCCCCGGCGGAAGAGGTGGCCACCCTGTGCGGCACCATGCCGGAGCCCAATCCGCCGAAGGTGATGGTGGACGCCACCGGCAAGGGCTTGCCGGTAACGGGAAACCTGCCGGCGCGCAGCCCGAAGGTAACCGGTGATGAAGCTGGTTCCTGCGCGCGGCTCACCGGCACGCCCTATGCCGAACCGGCGCGCCAGGGACTGTGCGCGCAAGGCCCGGAGAAGGTGGCGGAAACGCACACGGCACACGGTCAGCCGGTAACCGGCACCGAGGCCAATCCCGCACCGGGCATGACCGGCACCGGCGTTGATGTGGGAGCATGCTCTCCGGTAACCGGCAGCCAGTACATGAGTGCCGAGGCCATGCAGCAGACCTGTGGCATGACGCCGCCGCCTGCGCCGCAGAAGGTGGGCGTGAGCACCACCTGGCAGGGCAATCCGGTAACCGGAGCGCAGCCGGGGCCGGACCCGGTGGTAACGGGCAGCGAATACGGTGCCTGCCAGCCGGTAACCGGCACCGGCTACGTGGGGCGCGAGGAAATGGCCATGATGTGCCCGCCGCAGGCAGTGCAGGCCGGCAGCCAGCGCCTGCAGCAGCCGCCGGCAGTGGCCGGCAAGCCCATGACCGGCATCCAGCCGGGGCCGGATCAGCAGGTTACCGGCGTCATCGAGCGCGGTGTCTGCCAGCCGGTGAGCGGCACGCCCTACGTGGGAGCAGACCAGTATGCCCAGGCCTGCAATGTGCCGCTGGAGGCAACGGGACAGACGGCAGCGCCGCAGGGTGGCTTCTCCATCATGACACCGGCGCATGCGGCCAACATGCGGCGTGGCCCGCACATCAGCGGCAGCCCCTACTATGCCGATGGCAAGATCACCGGCTCGGCCAGCAAGGGGTTGGGGCTGATCACCGGCACCCCGGAGTTCCGGCACCCGCACCTGTTCGAACAGGGCGAAGCCGAAATGCCCGAGGAGGCACGCCAGCCCATGCCGCGCGTTACCGGAGAGGCCACGGAGCCCCGGCGCAATCGCATCACCGGCGATGACTGGTCGCGCAGCGAGGTGGTAACCGGCACCGAGGGGCAGTCGGCAGCGGTGCGCAACCCCACGCGGCGTGGTGGCGGCGAGCCGGAGAAGCCACGTGCCAATGCCCGCAGCTGGATGCGTATCGAGCGGCTGGAAGTGCCGGAAGCTCCTATCACCGGCAGCGCCGGCAACACCAACGAAGGCGCGGTGGTTACCGTTTCCGGCGGTGCCCGTGGCTGAGGTGGGCAACGAATCGAAGGAGCTGGGACACGGGTCTCGTGTTGCCATCCGTCAACCGGACAGCATGCTTGTGTGGGAGCCTGAAGTGCGATGAACACCAGGGACGCCTACAAGATACGGCGTGAGCGGGCCGCGGCGCAGCGCTACCGCAGCGCGCCGGTGGGGCTGGCGCGCTCGCGCCGGCGTGCCGGTGGCATGCTTCCGGGCGCATCGGCGCGGGCGCAGGTGGATGCCCCCGCCGCTGCCTCCACGGCTGCCGCTGCCGCATCCGCGCCCCAGGTGGATGCACCGGTGGTGTGCGAGACATTGCCGGAGCGTTCCTGCCGGCATCCGCTGGCCGATCTGCGCGCCAATGCCGAGCTGGCGCATTGCGAGGAAGCCATCACCGGCCGTTTTGATGCCATCGTGCCGGCCTTGAAGAAGCTCTCGGCCATGCAGCACGAGGCGGATTTCGAGGCGCGGGCACAGGCGCTGGCGCACAACGAGCTGGGTTATGCCCTGCCGGAGGAGGTGTTGCGCAATGCCTGGATAAACGGGCTGGACGTGCGCAGGCTCTATGCCCACTGCACCTTCGAGGCGCTGCGGGCATCCGTCGCCCAGTTCTCCGAGAACCTGCGGGCACAGGCCGATCGCGGGCTGGATGCGCAGAACTTCCTGCTCGAGTGCGGCTTTCACAGCGTCAACATCTCTCCCTGCGCCGACGGGCGGCTGAAGGGTTTCCTGAAATACGTGCTGCGCCTGCCCCTGACGGCGCTGGCGGTGCGCAAGGCCTATGCCGGTGCGCTGTTCGACGTGGAGGAGGACATCGCCCACTGGCAGTCGGTGGAGCTGGCGCGCTATCGCGAGGGCTATCCGACACCGCCAGAGGCCGGTTCGCGCTACCTGAAGATTGCCGTGTATCACACCAGCAGCTCCGATCCCGAGCATCAGGGCTGTGCTGCGCACGGCAGCGACGAGCGCAAGGCGGCGGAGGCGGCGTTGCAGCGGCTGGTGGAGTTTCGCGAGGCCATCGAGAACAGCTTCTGCTGTGGTGCCTCGGTGGATATCCTGCTCATCGGCGTGGATACCGACACCGATGCCATCCGCATCCACGTGCCCGATGCCCGCGGCGAAATGGCGCTGGACCGCTTCGTGGACAACGCCGCCCTTTATCGCGACACGCTGCATCTCGATGCCGACCGCGCACGGGTGGCCGTGCATGCGGCGGTGGAGGCCGCAGCCGGCGAGGCGGGCGCGCCGCACGAGGGCATGCGCCGTTTCATCGCCCGGCTGCTCATCAACAACATCTCGCAGATCGAGTATGTGAGCGACCTCTACGGCGGGCGCTATCCGGACATTGGCCATGCCGAGCGTTACATCAGCGTTGGTGATGGCTTCGAGGAGGTGCAGCTGCGCAATCTTGCCTATTATGCGCATCTGGACACGGTGGAGGAAGGTGCAGCGGATCTCGACGTCGGCATCAGGATCTTCAGCAAGCTGAACCTGAGCAAGGGGCTGCCCATTCCCATCGCCATTCACTACCGCTACGACCTGAAGGTGCCGGGTTCGCGCCAGCGCATGGCGGAGAAATGCCGGCGGGTGCGCGATGCCATCATGGCACGTTATCCGCAGCTGGCCCGGCGCAACGACATCATCTGCCAGATGAGCCTGCAGGACAGGACGCTGGGCAGCCCCGTGGAGGTGCTGCAGGAGGACGTGGCATGAGGATCATGCGGGTGGAAAAGACGTTGGTATCCACCAACCGCATCGAGGGCCTGGGCCACCGCCCGCTGCTGGTGGTGCGCGAGAAGCCCGGCGGCACGCCATTGGTGGCCGTGGATGCGGTGGGGTGCGTGCCTGGTGATTGGGTCATCTGCGTCGGCAGTTCGGCGGCGCGCGAGGCGGCCGGCAGCAAGGCCTATCCCAGCGATCTGACGATCGTCGGCATCATCGACCACTGGGAGGGCGAGTGAAATGGAGATCATGCGCGTGGTGGATGAGCTGGTGGCAACGCAACGGGTATCCGGCCTGCAGAAGGAGTCGCTGCGGGTGCTGGAGAACCTGAAGGGCAAGCTCAGCGTGGCCACCGATGCGGTGGGGGCACCACCGGGCGAATGGGTCATCACGGCCAGTGGCTCGGCGGCGCGCTACGCCATGCCGGATCCGTCGGTCATCACGGATCTGACCATCATCGGCATCATCGACCACTGGGAAGACGATGGCGGCAAGACAGACGGCTGAACGTCGTCAGGGAAACAGATGCGGACAACCATTGATGTAACGGAGATGAAAAATGGCTGACATGACGGGAATTGCTCTGGGCATGATCGAGACGCGCGGCCTGGTGCCTGCGGTTGAGGCTGCGGACGCCATGACGAAGGCCGCCGAGGTGCGCCTGATCGGCCGCTTCTTCGTCGGTG
>JALSGQ010000096.1 GCA_026982665.1 Hyphomicrobiales bacterium
GCCGAAGAGGCGGCGCGGCGCGGCGAGACGCTGCCGCCACCCAGCAGGGCAGAAAAATTGACACCTCCGGAAGATTGCATCCTCACCACCTTCATCGTGCTGGCGGAAAGGCAAACACCGCCACCAGGTGGCGGCGCCACCAGCCGTTGAGCGGCACCTGCACGACGCCGGCGTTCTCCTGGGCATGGATCATCGCCTCAGCGCTGATGGCGATGCCGGCGTGCTTGGCCGGCAGGTGAGCGCGGTAGCGGAACAGCAGCACGTCGCCCGGCTCGATGGGTGCATCTTCCGGCTTGCTCAGCAGGTGGCGGGTGGCAGCGGCGAGCATGGTTTCCGCGCCGCTTCGCTCCGCCCAGTCCGGCGTGTAGGGCGGCGGCTGCTCCGGCTCCGGGCCGATGACGGCGCGCCAGACGCCGCGTATGAGACCGAGGCAGTCGCAGCCCGCGCCCTTGCAACTGGCCTGGTGCACGTAAGGGGTGCCCAGCCAGCTCTTCGCCTCCTCGATGATGCGTTGGCGGATGTCGTCGTGCATGAGCATCACCTCAGGTGTTCATGCTGCCGTCATTGTTATGAAAATCGCAGATCCGGCGTTGCCGGACTGCGATTTTCGTGGCCACGCCGCCCCGCTCCCCCGGCCCAACCACCCGATATTGTGGGCAAGGTGGTCGGGCCGGGGGAGCGGGACAGCTCAGGTGTTCATGCTGCCGCCGTCGAGGTCGGCATCGCCGGGGGCGGGGTAGCTGATGACGAAGTCGTTGCCCGGCATGTGCGGGAAGCCGCGGAAGTTGGCGACGTTGGCGAACTTCTCGCGGCAGGTGGCGAAGCTCTTGTCGCACCCGGCGATAAGGCGCACGGCATCGCCGCTGGCCAGCGTGCCGGGCGGCGTCTCGGCCAGGGTGATCTCGGCCACGCCGTCGGCAAGGCGGTGGGCCAGCACGGCGCTGCGCCATCCGGTGGCGGCGCCGGAGAGGACCTCGAAGTGCCCGTGCGTGAAGAACCCGGCGGCAAAACCGCTGACGCCGGAGATGCGCAGCAGCGGGCCCTGCAGCGTCAATACGGCGCCATCGCCACGCCAGGCGGGATCGGCAAGGTCAACGCGGCAGCGGGCATCGCCCAGCTCGGCATCGCAGCCGTGGGCGAAGACGCGGCCCCGCACCTGTTGCAGGCGCGCCGCAAGCGTGCGCAGCTCGGCCTCGAAGTGGGCCTCGCCGCGGCGCACCCGGCCCAGCTCGGCACGGGAAAGCAGCAGGCGGGCATCCGGGTTGGCGGCGTTGCGCCAATCCACCAGCCACAGTTCGACCTCTGCGCCGTCGTATCTACCGGCCTTCAGGTCGTCCTCGGTGATGGCGGTGCTGGACAGCGCACCGGCCACTTCCGGCCCGGCGGCGGCCAGGCCCAGCCGCACCTCGGCATCGGCGGCAGTGAAGCCGGAGGCGGCGTGAAAGGTGGTGCCGTCGAAAATCAGGTCATTGTCGTGGTCGGTGAAGCCCAGCACCGTGCCGTCGGTGCGGGTGATCTTCCAGCAATGGCAAAGCGTTGCCGCGCCCTCGGCAAGGGCGGCGGCGATGAGGGGCGGAATATCGCGCATGAAGCGTTACCCTTTTGGCCTGAGGCGCGGACATGGCCGCGCCATGCGGCTCGCACCGGCCCACTCCCCCACCCAACCGCCCGGATGGTGAGGCAAGCGGTCGGGCGGGGAAGCGGGCCGGTTGCCGGTGTTCATTCCTTCAGCTCGACGATCTCGATGTCCGGGGCGATGCCGGCCTGAAAGGCGGAGAGGTCGATGCGCAGCTCGTCGGTATCGAAGCGGGCGGGCACATCGAACTCGTAGCCCGCCGTGATGACGGCGCCGCTGGCGGGGGCCGTGTCGAAGGTGATCTCGCCGGTGGCGTGGTTCACCGTGAAGCCCGTCGTTTGCTCCGTGCCGTCGATGGCGATGC
>JALSGQ010000097.1 GCA_026982665.1 Hyphomicrobiales bacterium
CCAGAAGGAGCTGCTGCGCGAATTCGCCGGCGAGGCGCAGAACAACTCGCCGGAATCGGAGAGCTTCTTTGCCCGCGCGAAGAAGTTCTGGGAAAGCCTGAGCAACTGAATTGTGGTATCACGTGGTACAAGTGTTGCGTGCTGCCCGTTGCAAATTCAGCCGCACCCAGGGGTGAGTTGCGCCCCAACCTCAACTTCGATGTGCAGGACAGTGGCGTGAGCTTCTTCCTGGAGAATCGCTTCCGCCACTCGCTGACGGGGCCGAAGATGCATTCCCTGAAGAGCTCCGTCGGCAAGCAGCAGGCGCGGTTTGCGCCCACCGCATGGGAAGTGCGTTGCCTGGCCGTGCAGGCCGGCAAGCAGGCGCAGTGCACCTTGCGGCGCGCCATCGTGGAGCTGCGCACGCGCCAGACGCTGCTGGGCATTTCGCTGTCCGGAGATCGCAAGCGGCTGGAGCTGCTGCTGCCGCACGGGCTGGACCTGCGCCAGCCCACCGAAGTGCTGGTGGACGGCAAGGTTCTGGGCAAGGCCAGTTACATCACCAGCCGCTCGCATGGCCTTTTTGCCCGCATGCCGGTGCAATCGGCGCATCTGAAACGCATGGCTGCAGGCAAGCAGCTGGCGGTGCGTGCCCGCGTGCTCAACGGCAAACCGCTCGTCATTCGCACCCGCCTTGAGGGCTTTGCCTCGGCGCTGGCCAAATTGCGCTGATCGGGCAGCGCTCAGCCATCCTTGAGGATGCGGGTGAGCAGCTCCACTTCCTGGCGCAGGGTCTCGTCTTCCTCCAGCAGCTTCTCGATCTTGCGCACGGCGTGCAGCACGGTGGAATGATCTCGCCCACCGAAGCGCCGGCCGATCTCGGGCAGCGAGCGCGAGGTCAGGCGCTTGGCCAGATACATGCCTATCTGCCGCGGCCGCACCACGGAGCGGGCGCGGCGGGCGGAAAGCAGCTCCGTCTTCGGCACCGAATAGAGCTGCGAGACGGCCTTCAGGATGTCGTCGATGCGCACCGGGCGTGCCTCCTCGCGGTGGATGAGATCGCGCATGGCATGCGCCGCGGCATCGAGGTCTATGGGGGTATTGCCCAGCAGCCGCTGCATGGCGATGACGCGGTTCAGCGCGCCTTCCAGCTCGCGGCCGGCACCGGTGATGGTGCGGGCGATGAAGTCCAGCACCTCCGCACGCACCATCAGGTGCGGATCGCGGCGGCGCAAAAGCTCCAGCTTGCGGGCCAGGATCTCGCGCCGCATGCTCTCGTCCGGTGCCTGCATGTCCACCACCAGGCCACCGATGAGGCGCGAGCGCATGCGCGCATCGAGCTTGTCCAGCATGGCCGGCGCGCAGTCGGCAGCGATCACCACCTGCCGGCGCGAGTCCACCAGGGTGTTGAAGGTCTGGCAGAACTCCTGCTGCATGGTCTTGCCCTGCAGGAACTGGAAGTCGTCGATGAGCAACAGATCGACGTGCTGGAACTGCTCCTTGAAGGCCAGCACCTCGCGATTCTTGAGAGCGCTCATGAAGCGATACATGAACTGCTCGGCAGAGATGTAGAGCACCCGCTGCGCTGCATGCTGGCGGCGGCGCTGCCAGCCGATGGCGTGCAGCAGGTGGGTCTTGCCCAGGCCGGTGGCGGCGTGGATGAACAGCGGGTTGACGCGCACGCCCTGCGCCGCGTCCGCCACCTGCCGGGCAGCGGCATGGGCCAGCGCGTTGGGCATGCCGACGACGAAGGTGTCGAAAGTCAGATCCGGATCCAGCCCGGCCTCCACGTCCGGCACCTGCGGCAGGGCCGCTGCCGCGCCGGCCTGTGCACCACCCTGCACACTGGCCACGGCACCTGCGCCTGCAGCTTCTGCCGCCTGACGGCCGGCCGCGGCTGGTGCCGGTGCGCGCTCGGCACCGCGAATCTTCAGCCGCACATCACGCACGCCATCGAAGCAATTGCAGCAGATCCTGCGCAGGGCATCGAGATAGTGGCTCTCGATCCATGTCTTCAGAAAGCGGGTGGGAACGGAAAGCACCACCCGACCATCATGCAGCTCTTCCAGCTCCATGCGGGCGAACCAGTTGGCATAGAGATCCGCCCCCAGCTCGGCCTTCAGCTGCTGCCGCGTGCGTTCCCAACATGCTTGTGCGTGCTGCGTCATTGCAGACAAAGCCCCCCTTCTCCGCCGGCACGAGCCCCCGGCGGCTGTTGACACCTCATCATGTCAGCGCAGGCTGCACGGCCGGCACATGCCGCCTCGACACGAAAAACGCCTCCAGGCAACAGCCCGCATCATCGGGCATGCGCACAGGACGTTTGCTGCCGACCGCTTCCCCCCATCCGTGGCTGAACACCACTGGACAATCTCGTCCGACCGCCAGAAGTGTCCGCCCATGGTATTCCCGCGCGAGGCTTGTGCCCCGCACGATTGGTTGTTTTTCGGGTGCCCCCTGCCAGAAGTGCGCGAACGGAAGAGGAGGTGCGTTGTCTGCCCCGGCCTTTCCGTAGCGCACACCCGGACCTTACCGGGGATGGGATGGCCTGACAATGCCACGAGCAGGCAACATGACAGGGGCGGATGCCGGTTGAACATATTCAATGTGCCGAAATCGAGCGCAATGACCTGAATCATCGCCCCTGTGCCAGCGGCTGCCATCGGCATGCGAAGCAGCATGCAACCACGGAGACATTCCTCGAATGCAGCGGATGCATGCGCACAAGTGGTGGAAAAATACTGCGCTTCACGACCACATTGGCAAGGCTCTGTGAATCCTTGCTTTTTTTGCGCAAGATGGAAGCACGGCGGAAGCAATCGGCAAAGTGTTGGAGCAAAGCATTGAAACAATGGGAAAAACGCTTCCCGCCCGAAGACGGGGAAAGGAAGATGTTTCACGCCGGAAACAACATCATCAGCCGAATGGGGATGTTTTCCTCAGGCGTTGCCGCAGGAATGTGGAAAAGGGACGAACAGCCCCCAGCCATTGCGTGGCGGCATCGATGCGCGAGGGAAGTTCTTCTGCCTGCAACTGCCGGGTGGTGATGGTGGAGCCGGGCGGAATCGAACCGCCGACCTCCTGAATGCCATTCAGGCGCTCTCCCAACTGAGCTACGGCCCCGACACATGTCGCGCAACCTCTATGAAGAGGTTCAGGCCCCTCTCACGGAACCAGCATTGCTGCCTTTGCGGGCACATTCCTCAAGCCCCCTGGCGGGGCCGGGTGGCGCGACGGGCTCCTAGATAATCGGTTCCGGCCCGCCTTGCAAGAGGGTTGTAACGACGTTCGAGAAAAATGCATCGCACCCATGCGCATGCATGTCGCACACCGACTGCGGGACTGAAGTCATCTGCCTGCGGCCCGGTGATGGGCGTCATCCTCCTCATGCGGTGCCACCATGCGCAGGCGGTTCGGGATGAACAGGCGAAAGGCCGTGCCACGCACCGGGCCCGCCTGCGCAGCGGCATTGTCCTGTTCCCCTTCCAGCAGGGTGATGTCGCCATCATGCAGGTGCACGATCTCGTGGGTGATGGCCAGCCCCAGGCCGGTGCCGCCTTCGGCGGCAGATGCGGCAACGAACGGCTCGAACAGATGCTCACGCACCTTGCGCGGCAGGCCGGGACCGTTGTCGCGGATGATGATCTCCACCCCTTCCGCGTCGCCACTGGCGCTGATGGTGATGGTGGCGGGTTCATCAGGCGGTGGAGACTGGCGCAGGGCACGGGCGGCATTCCGGGCGAGGTTGAACAGGGCACGGAACAGCTGGTCGGGATCGGCATCCACCATCAGGCCCTGCGGCACATGGTTGTGCAGCACCAGCTGCCGATCACCTGCCGGCAGCGCGGCGAACACCTCATCGACAAGCGCGCGCAGCGGCAAATGGCGGCGGCGTGGTGCCGGCTCGCGCAGGCGGCCATATTTCAGGGTGGCGGAACAGAAGCTGATGGCGCGCTCGATGCTGTGCAGCAGCTTTGGCGAAAACCGCCGCACCAGCGGGTCATCGGCGCTGCTCAGGCGGTCGGAGATCATGTGGGCGGCGGTGAGCATGTTGCGCAGCTCATGGGCGATGCGCGAAACCGCCGCCCCCAGCGCCGCCATGCGCCGCTGCTCTTCCAGCAGCTGGCGAATCTGCGCGCGCATGTCGGCAAACGAACGCTCCAGCACGCCCAGTTCGTCGCGCCTGCCACCCAGCGGAAGGGGGGGCACATCGTTGCCTTGCGGCGCGGCGCCGAAGCGCTCCAGCGCCCGTGCCAGCCTGCGCACGGGGCGGATGAAAACGACATGCAGGGTGATGTAGAGCAGCACACCGGCCAGCAGCGCCAGCAGCAGGGCATAGCGCATGATGCTGCCGGCCTGTGCCAGCAGCGCCTCGTAGAGGCGGCGCTCGTGCAGTGCCAGCTCGATGAACCGCGCCTGCATGGTGGGCGGACGGTCGATGATGACAACCACACGTTCGCCACCGGCCCACAAGGTGCTCAGCGTGTCGCGCAAGGATTGCCACCAGCCGAGCTGCCGCAGGTCATGCCGGGCGCTGGCCATGGGCGGGCGGCGGCTTTGCAGCACCAGGCGGCGGGCCTTGTCGGTGCGCACCACCACCAGCAGCACGCCGGCGCTGTGCAGCAGCTCCTGCTGCAGGGAGGCGGACACCTCTCCCCGCGGCGCGGCCGAGACCGCCAGTGCCGCCACCTCGGCCATGGCGACGCGATCCTTCAGCCAGGTGAGGCGATAGCTGGAAAGGGTGGGCAGGAATACCAGCAGCACGCCAAAGAAGACGAAGGCGGCGGTGAGCAGCAGCAGCCGGGCGGAGAGCGAGCGCCAGGGCTTCAGGCTGCCGGGGGGCAGCTTCATCCCTTCATCCGGCTGCCTTTCTCCACTCATGCAATCGATCCCGGTTGACTCTGCCGTTGTTGCGCCGGCTCTCGCCAAGGCGCGCTTTATCATATAAAGAGACGGCCATCGGGCCAATGCCGTTCAGGAGCATTACCACATGCTGAAGGCGCGCATCATTCCCTGCCTGGACGTGAAGGACGGGCGCGTGGTGAAGGGGGTGAACTTCGTCAATCTGCGCGATGCCGGCGATCCGGTGGAAATCGCCAGGGCCTATGACGCTGCCGGAGCAGACGAGTTGTGCTTTCTCGACATCACCGCCTCCCACGAGAACCGCGGCATCATTCTCGACGTTGTGCGGGCCACCGCCGAGCAGTGCTTCATGCCGCTGACCGTGGGCGGCGGTGTGCGCAGCACCGATGACATCCGCAAGCTCTTGCTGGCGGGGGCAGACAAGGTGTCCATCAACACCGCGGCGGTGTTCAACCGCGACTTCGTGCGCGAGGCGGCGGAGAAGTTCGGCTCGCAGTGCATCGTGATTGCCATCGACGCCAAGCAGACAGGGCCGGGAAAGTGGGAGATCTTCACCCACGGCGGACGCAAGCCAACCGGCATCGACGCGGTGGCATACGCGCAGGAAGTGGTGGCGCTGGGGGCCGGTGAAATCCTGCTGACCTCGATGGATCGCGACGGCACCGGAAAAGGCTTCGACATTGCGCTGACGCGCGCCATCGTCGATGCAGTGCCGGTGCCGGTGATCGCCTCCGGTGGCGTGGGCAACCTCGACCACCTGGTGGAAGGGGTGCGGGAAGGCGGCGCATCGGCGGTGCTGGCGGCTTCCATCTTTCACTTCGGCACCCATACCATTGGCGAGGCCAAGGCATACATGGCCGAACATGGCGTGCCGGTGCGGCTGCCGGCAGGGCAGGCGGCTGCCTGAACGGTTTTTCGAACCCTTGCGGGCGCACGCATTGAAGGCGGATTTCAGGAGCGCATGGAAATGAGCGATTCTTCCCTGGCAAGGCACCGGCTGGATGTGCTGGCGCAGCTCGTGGCGCGGCTGGAAGAACGTGCACAGGCCTCGCCGGAGGAATCCTACACCGCCCGGCTGCTTGCACAGGGGCGGCAGAAGTGCGCCAAGAAGCTGGGCGAGGAAGGGGTGGAACTGGCGCTGGCCATCGTCGATGGCGATGCGAAGGACGTGCGGGCGGAAGCGGCGGATGTGCTCTATCACCTGCTGGTGGGGCTGATGGCGCGCGATGTGGCGCTGGGCGACGTGATGCAGGAGCTGGAGCAGCGCTTCGCCCTCTCCGGCCTGCAGGAGAAGGCGCAGCGCCGGCAATCCTGAAGGCAGGCAACAGGCCCTTGCTCCTTTTCTCCCATTTTCATCTGCCTGCCTTCCGAAACCGGAGCACGGCAGGCCTTTCCCTCATGTCGTTTCAGGTGTTGCGTGCCCAAAGACTGCACCGCATGCGCCGCTCGCCATGCGCCTTTCGCGTGTGATTCAGGAATATTCACCCACTTAATGATTCATTTACCACACGTGCATTAATCCTGCTGTTGAGCACCAGAGACTGACTCGAAAAGGGACAATTTTAAGCTTCGATTCAACTTTGGCTGGGAGTCTCCCCCCGTGGGTGGGGTGAGATCCATGTTCGCACACCACCCGGCGGCAAACGGAAGGAGAGAGCCGGATGCCGCCAGCGGCAGAAAACGGCCAGAACGGCCCCTGCCGCGCAATGTGTGCAACAACAACCAAAGTGAGTGTGGAGTAAGAGCCATGAAGAAGATTGCCAGCAAGCTGCTGCTGGCCGCGGTGGCGGCCGGCGCGATGGGGGCCGCCGCGCAGGCGCAGACGACGGCGACGTCGCAGTTCAACGCGCAGATCACCATTCAGGCGCAGTGCGTGGTGAGCTCGCCGAACACGCTGGATTTCGGCAGCAGCGGCCTGCTCAACGGCAACGTCGATGCGCAGATGAACTTCACCGTGGAGTGCACCAACGGCACCGCCTACACCATCGCCATGAACGATGGTGCCAATGCCGCCGGCACCCAGAACCGCATGGCCAATGGCGGACAGTTCGTGAACTACGAACTGTATACCGATAGCAACCGCACCACTGTATGGGACAGCACCAGCACGGTGAGCGGCACCGGTACCGGTGATCCCATCACCCACACCGTGTTTGGCCGCGTGCCGGCACAGACCACGCCGGCACCGGGCACCTACACCGACACGGTTACCATCACGGTGTCCTACTGATCACGCGATCAAGCGCGGGCATTCCTCGTGAATGCCCGCGGCAACACGTGCCACCTGGGGGAGATGAGGCAGCAATGACACGGTCGAGAACAACAGGCGGGCTTGCCGGCATGGCTATGGGCCTTGCCCTGCTGGGCGCAGGCGCGGGGCTGATGCCGCCAGCGGCGGAAGCGGCGCAGTTGCAGGTGCGGCCGGTGGGCATTCAGCTTACCGCACCGGCAGCGGCCAGCAAGCTGGTGCTGACCAACCGTGGCAACACGCCCATCTCCGCCCAGGTGCGCATCTTCCGCTGGACGCAGAAGAACGGCCGCGACGTGCTAGAGCGCACGCGCGCGGTGGTGGCCAGCCCGCCGCTGATGAAGATGCGCCCGAAGCGCCAGCACATCGTGCGGGTGGTGCGGCTGTCGAAAACGCCGGTGAAGGGCGAGGAAAGCTATCGGCTGCTGGTGGACGAGATTCCGCAGAAGCGGCCGCAAGGCTCCGGCGTCATCTTCGCGCTGCGCTATTCCATTCCGGTGTTCATCACCCACCCGGCGGCCACGCCGCCCAAGGTCTCCTGGAGCGCTTCTGCACGCGGCGGCAAGCTGCTGCTGCAGGCGCGCAACAGCGGCCAGCGCCATGACAAGATCACCAACCTGCGCGTGGTCGTGAACGGGCGCACGCGCACCGTGAACAAGGGCCTGGCAGGCTATGTGCTGGGCAATGCCGCGCGCACCTGGGACATGGGCCTGAAGGTGCGCAAGGGGGCTTCCATCACCATCAAGGGACAAGGCATCAATGGGCCGTTCTCGGCAACAGTCCGGGTACGCTGAAACCCTTCTTCGCCTTGTCTCACATGACGGGAACAGGACACGCCGACGCCAGCAACGGCGCGCGGCGCGTCCGGCGTTGCTGGCGCTGATGCTGCTGCTTGCCGGCACGCCGGCGTTGCTGGCGCAGGAAGCTGCTGTCCGGCCACCAGCAGCAGGACAGGCCGCGGCAACCACCACCGGCAGCCCCAGCGGCATCGTGCCCGTTACCCGCATCTACAACTTCAACCGCGGCAACCACCGCAACGTGGCACGACCACGGCATGGCAGCAGTCATGACAACGGCAGCGCAGCCGATCTCCCCAATGCCACCGCTGCCGCCAACGCTGCTTCTTCCGCCACTTCTGCCGCAGAAGTTGGCACCGATGCACCGGTGGTCGGCATTGTCGAGCGCCTTGGTGCCAGCGGGCATGCCGGCGCGGGCAGCAGTGGGCTGGGTGCATTCAGCGGCATTGATGGCATCGTCGTGCTCCCACCTGCGAACATGGCGGCAGGGCCCAATGATGACGATAGCGGGAAATCAGGCAGCGCAGTGGTGCTGAAACAGCCCCCCGAAACAGCGAAACCGGAAGAAGCTCCCGCAACAGCCGCCTCTGCCGACGTTGCCGATGGCAGCACGCCTGGCGGCGCCCCTGCCGAGAGCGGGGATTTGGCCCCCACAGGTGGCGGGCAGCCCGTTACCGACATCCACACCGGGGCCATCACCCCGGGGCCACCGCCCGGCCCGGCGCAGCAGCAGGAAGTGGCAGCGCCGCTGTATCTGGAAGTGTTCATCAATGGCGTTGCCACCAACCTCATTGCCGAGTTCACGCAGCTTCCCGGCGGCGGTTTTGCGGCGCGGGCAAAGGAGCTGGAGGGCTTGGGCATCACACCGCCTGCCAACGTGGCAGATGACGAACTGGTGGCGCTGAAGGACATCGGTGCCGAAACCCGCTATGACGAGGAAGAGCAGAAGATCGACATCCTGCTGGCACCGGAACGGCTCAGGAAGCGCGTCTATGACCTTGCCAATGGCCAGCGTGGCACGGGCGATGACAAGGACAATCGCCTGCAGCCCGCCGTTGACGGCATCGGCATGGTGCTGAACTACTCGCTGCTGGCCTCCGCGCGGGCCGAGGACACCTTCACCCGCAGCGTCTTCGACGGCGTCTCCGCCCAGCTGGAAGGCTGGATCTATTCGCCCATGGGCACGGTGTTCTCCTCCGGCCTGCTGCGCAAGCAGGCGGATGGGCAGCCCGAGGCGATTCGCCTTGATACCTACTGGCAGTTCGTGGACGTGCAGCGCGCCGTCAGCTACCGCGTGGGCGATGCCATCACCTCCGGTCCGGCGTGGGCGCGGGCGGTGCGGCTGGGCGGCATTGCCATCAGCCGCAGCTTCAAGGTCAGGCCCGATGTCATCGCCACGCCACTGCCGTCGCTTTCCGGCACGGCAGCGGTACCGACCACGGTGGATGTCTATGTCAACAACCTGAAGGTGCATTCCGGCGAGGTGGCACCGGGGCCGTTCGAGATCACCAACATTCCGGCGCTGTCGCAAGGCGGCGTGGCACGGCTGGTGATGCGCGATGCCGCCGGGCGCGAGATCGTGCGCGAGCAGAGCTTCTATGTCTCGCCCAGGCTGCTGAGGGCCGACCTGTTCGAATTCTCGCTGGCTGCCGGCGCGCCACGGCGCAATTTCGGCAGCAAATCGTTCGACTATGACTGGAAGCACCCGGGTATTGCCGCCAGCATGCGCTACGGCCTGAGCAACCAGGTTACATTGCAGGCGCATGCGGAAGCGGCGCGCGACCTCATCCTGGGCGGTGGCGGCATCAATGCCTCGCTGCTGGGCCGGGCGCTGGTCTCGGCCTCCGGCGCGGTGTCGCACAGCCGGCATGGCACCGGCTACCTTGCCCATGCATCGGCCGAGCTGCGGCTCATGGAAGGGTTGCATCTTTCTGCCAGCAGCACCCGCACGTGGGGGGAATACGTGGATCTTGCCGCCCTTTCGGCCCTGCGCGACAACAACACCAGCGCGCTGGCCAATGCGCTGGTGCCGCGCGCGGTGGAAAGCCTGAACCTTGGCTATTCCTTTTCCGAAATCGGTGCCGCCTTCAGCGCCGGGCTGGTGCACGTGCGCAAGCGTGATGGCGAGCGCACGCTGAACCTCAACCTCGGCTACAGCCAGCAACTGTGGAAATACGCAACGCTGTATGCCAACGCGCTGATCGACCTCGACAGCCCGAAGACGCCGACGCTGTTTGCCGGCTTCACCATGCCGCTGGGCGATTCCGGCCAGTCGGTGAGCGCCAGCGGCACCCATGGCCGGCAGGGTGGCTGGCGCGCCGGGCTGACCTATGACAAGCCCCTGAAGAGCAAGGACGGTGCCGTGGGCTGGCGGGCGCGGGTAACCTATGGCGACCTGAAGTCGCTGGAAGGCTCGCTGGCATGGCGCACGCCCTATGCCACCGTGCGCGGCAGCGCCATGCAGGTGAACGAGGCCACGGTTGGCCGCCTGTCGGTGGAAGGAGCGCTGGTGCTGGCCGATGGCGCGCTGTTTGCCGCCAACCGCATCAACGAATCCTTCGCCATCGTCAATGCCGGTGCGCCCGGTGTGCGCGTGCGCTACGAGAACCGCGAGGTGGGCACCACGCGCGGCGATGGCAGGCTGCTGATACCCTCGCTGCGCTCGTTGCAGCGCAACAAGGTCTCCATCGATGCGGAAACGCTGCCGGTGGATGCAATGGTGGAAGAGGAGGAGGCCTTCGTGGTGCCGGGACTGCGTGCCGGGGTGGTGGTGGACTTCAAGACCAGGCGGGCAACGCAGGCAGCACTGGTGATCCTGCACGATGCCAATGGCGAACCGATCGCCCCGGGAGCGGAGGTGAAACTTGCCGGCGCGGAAGAAACCTTCGTGGTGGGATATGATGGCGAAACCTATCTCGACGGCCTGCGGGAGAACAACACCGTGGAGGTGATCACTGCTGATGGCACCACCTGCCGCGCCCGCTTCCGTTTCCACCCGGGTGCAGACGTGCAGCCGCGCATCGGCCCCGTCGTCTGCCGCCCGTGAGAGACAACCGCCAGAAGCCGTTGCCGAAGGCAGGCCACGGGGTTATTGCCACGCCCCTGCCTTCTTCACCGCTTTACCACCCGCATACGAAATCATGATAGAAGGCGGCTTCGTGCCAATTCTTCAGGCAGGAAGGATCCATGGAACTGTTGCAGATCATCGTGCTGGCCATCGTGCAGGGCATCACCGAGTTCCTGCCCATCTCCTCCTCCGGCCACCTGATCCTGGTGCCGGTGCTGACGGGGTGGAAGGACCAGGGGCTGATCGTGGACGTGATGGTGCACATGGGCTCGTTCATGGCCGTCATCGTCTATTTCTGGCGCGACGTGTGGGAGATGCTGCTGGGCCTGCTGCAACTGCTGCGCGGGCGCATGACGGCCTCCGCGCGGCTGGCGCTGTTCATCCTGCTGGCCACCATTCCGGCGGTGGGCTTCGGCCTGTTCATGAAGTTCTCCGGCCTGCAGGATGCCGTGCGCGGGCCGCTGATCGTGGCCATCAACGCCATCATCTTCGGCATCATCATGTGGGTGGCCGATGCCTGGGGCAGGCAGCAGAAGCGGGCTGAGGAGCTGGGGGCGGGCGCGGCGCTGCTGATCGGCGTGGCGCAGGCGGTGGCCATCATTCCCGGCGTGTCGCGCTCCGGCATCACCATGTCGGCCGGGCGCCTGCTGGGGCTGACGCGGGTGGAGGCGGCGCGCTTCTCCTTCCTGCTGGGCATTCCGGCCATCGCCGGGGCCGGCGTGCTGGTGCTGGGCGAGGCCATTGAAACCGGCACGCCGATCACCACCGATGCGATCCTGGCCGGCATCTTCACCTTCTTCGTGGCGCTGGCGGCCATTGCCTTCCTGATGAAGGTAATCACCAGGGTGGGGCTGCTGCCCTTCGTGCTCTACCGCTTCGCGCTGGCGGCGGTGCTGTTCGCGCTCATCGGCTTCGGCGTGATCTGATCGCGGCCGGGATTTGGGCGGAGAGAAGCGCCCATGGGGCAGAGCCGGCGGGGGCCTGCCGACCCGTCGGCCCTTCTCTCAGCCATTCTTGCTGATTCGCCACTCGGCCAGCACCCAGGGGTGGCGCTCGGCGGGTTGATGGCGCTGGCGCAGGGCATCGAACGCATCTTCCGGCAGCAGGCGGGAGAGTGCCCAGACGCTCATGGCGCGCATCAGCGGATAATCGTCCGCCCTGCCCTGTTCCAATGCTTGCACGATGACATCCGCCGGCACCGCGCCGGTGTTGGCGCAGGCAATCAGCACGTTGGCCATGAAGCGGTCGTATCCGGCGCGGCGCACCGGGGTGCCGGCGAACATCTTGCGCCAACCGGGTTCGTCCAGTGCCAGCAGCTCGGCCAGCGGCGTGTGGCGCAGATGCTGGCGCGGGTGCAGGCGCTCCTCGCGCGCTTGCCGTGCGAAACGGTTCCACGGGCAGACGGCAAGGCAGTCATCGCAGCCGAAGATGCGGTTGCCCATCAGCGGACGCAGATCGCGCGGGATGGGGCCGGTGTGCTCGATGGTGAGATAGGAGATGCAGCGCCGCGCATCGAGCTGGTGCGGGGCGATGAAGGCATTGGTCGGGCAGATGTCCAGGCAGCGGGTGCAGGTGCCGCAATGGGCCGTGGCCGGGGCGTCGGGCGCCAGCTCCGCGGCGGTGAGGATGACGCCGATGAAGAACCAGTTGCCGAGATGACGCGAGAGCACGCAGGTGTGCTTGCCGGCCCAGCCGATGCCGGCCTGCTCGGCCAGCGCCTTCTCCATCAGCGGCGCGGTGTCGACGAACACCTTCACCTCCGCCTTGCTGCGCGAGGCCAGCCACTGCGCCAGGTGCTTCAGTTTGCCCTTCACCACGTCATGATAATCGCGCGACAGGGCATAGACGGAGATGTTGCCAAGGGTCTCGTCGGCGGCGCGGGCCAGCGGGTCGAGGCCCGGCGGCGGCGTGTAGGACATGGCGCAGACGATGGCGCTCCTCGCCTCGGGCATCAGCGCGCGCGGGTCGAGGCGGCGGCTCAGCGTCGTTTCCATCCACTGCATGGAGCCATGCAGCCCCTCGGCGATGAACCGGCGCAGCTCCTCCTGCCGCGCCCGCGGCACCGTAGCCGGCGCAATGCCGCAGGCATCGAACCCCAGCACCCGCGCCCGCTCCTTCAATTGCTGCTTCAGCCTGCCGCTCATCATGCCGCCGAACGTGGCACGATCCATCGCATCGGGCAATGTGAGGGGGGCTTTCACAGGAACCAGCCGGCGATGCCCGCCAACACACCCAGCATTCCAATCAGCAAGCCCCACCAGAATCTTCTGTCCGCCTTTTGCCTTTCCAGGGCCAATTCCTCGGCGCGCGCCTGC
>JALSGQ010000098.1 GCA_026982665.1 Hyphomicrobiales bacterium
GAGCTGCGCGGGCTGACGTGGTTGCGCAATGGCCCTGACAGCTATCCCTTCGTGCAGGCGCTGAAGGCGCTGGCGGCAGACGTGAAATCCATTCTCGGGCCCTCGGTGAAGGTCTCCTACGCCGCCGACTGGTCGGAGTATTTCGGCCATCACCCGCAGGACGGCAGCGGCGATGTCTTCTTCCACCTCGATCCGCTGTGGAGCGATGCCAACATCGACTTCATCGGCATCGACAACTACATGCCACTGTCCGACTGGCGCGCCGGTATCGAGCATCTGGACGCGCAGGCCGGATACACCAGCCCCCATGACACCGCCTACCTGCAATCCAACATCGCCGGTGGCGAGGGCTTCGACTGGTATTACGCCTCCACCGAAGACCGCGCCGCGCAGAACCGCACGCCCATCACCGACGGTGCTTACGGCAAGCCCTGGGTGTTCCGTTACAAGGATCTGAAGAGCTGGTGGGAGAACGAGCATTTCGACCGCCCCGGTGGTGTGGAGCGCACCACCCCCACCGCCTGGACGCCGCGCTCCAAGCCCTTCTGGTTCACCGAGGCCGGCTGCCCGGCGCTGGACAAGGGGGCGAACCAGCCCAACGTCTTCTTCGACCCGAAGTCGTCGGAAAGCGCCCTGCCGTATTTCTCCTCCGGCAGGCGCGATGACGCCATGCAGAAGAGCTACATGCGCGCCCTGCTGAACTTCTGGGGCACACCCGGCGCGCACAATCCCGCCGGCACCTACGGCGGGCCGATGGTGGAGCCGTCGCGCATCTTCTTCTGGGCCTGGGATGCCCGCCCGCATCCGTGGTATCCGGCGCTGGCCGACGTGTGGGGCGACGTGGCGCAATACGAATACGGCCACTGGCTGAACGGCAGGCTGGATGCCCCGTCGCTGGAAGACATCCTGCGCGCCATCCTCACCGACTGGGGGCTGACGGAGAACGACTTCGCCTTCGAGGGCCTGGGCGGACAGCTCTCCGGCTACGTCCTCGACCGCCCCATGAGCGCCCGCGCCGCCATCGAGCCGCTGCTTTCCGCCTTCGCCATTGACGTGGTGGAAAGCGGCGGCCAGCTCGTCTTCCGCCGCCGCCAGCGCCCGCCCGTGGCCACCATCACCCGCGACGACATGGTGGACGAGGAGGACACCACGCCGCTGTTCGAGATCACCCGCGCCGAGGCGGCGGAGGTGCCGGACGCCATCGCCTTCGACTACATGGAGGAGGCCGCCGAGCAGCGCCCGGCCTCCATCCGCCTGCGCGCCACCGATGGCGGCACGCTGGTGGCCGACAGTGGCCGCGAGCCGATGCTGCGCCTGCAACTGCCCGCCGCCCTGCCGCAGTCGGTGGCTGGCGGGCTGGCCGCCATCGCCCTGAAGCAGGCCCGCGCCGGTCGTGAGCAGCTCGCCTGCCAGCTTTCCATCGCCCACCTGGCGCTGGAGCCTGGCGATGTCATCCGCTTCACCCCGCCCGATGCCGCCTCCACCACCAGCACCGCCCACCTCTGGCGCATCGAGCGCATCGCCGAGGAAGGGCAGGGCCGCCGCCGCATCGAGGCCACCACTTTCGACCCGCTGGCGCTGGAGCCGCCGCCGTGGCCGCCACGCCGCTACCAGGCGCTGCAGAAGCAGCCATTGCCCGCCCCGGAGGTGATGGTGTTCGACATCCCGCGCCTGCGCGATGTGCATGACGCCGGCCGCCCCTACGCGGCGGCCTTTTCCAGCCCCTGGCCGGGCGCGGTGGCGCTGCTGAAGGATCCCGGCGCGCACCAGACGCTGCTCGATGCCCCGGCGGTGATGGGCGAGCTGCTGGAGGCGCTGCCGGCATGGCATCCGTGGCATTTCCAGCGCGG
>JALSGQ010000099.1 GCA_026982665.1 Hyphomicrobiales bacterium
CTGCTCAGGACGCCTCGCGCAGGCGCTCGGCGGTCTGCAGGTCAACGGAGACAAGGCGGGAGACGCCCGGCTCCATCATGGTAACGCCATAGAGGCGGTGCATGCGCGCCATCGTCAGCGGGTGGTGGGTGATGATGAGAAAATCCGTCGGCGCGCGCTTCAGCATGTCGTCCAGCAGGTTGCAGAAGCGTTCCACGTTATGCTCGTCCAGTGGCGCATCCACTTCGTCCAGCACGCAGATGGGCGAAGGATTGACAAGGAAGACCGCAAAGATCAGCGCCAGGGCGGTGAGCGTCTGCTCGCCACCGGAAAGCAGCGACAGCGTCTGCAGCCGCTTGCCCGGCGGCTGGGCGAAGATCTCAAGCCCCGCTTCCAGCGGATCGTCGGATTCGATCAGCTCCAGGTGCGCCTTGCCGCCACCGAACAGCGTGGTGAACAGCGCGGCAAAATGGCGGTTCACCTGCTCGAAGGCCTCCAGCAGCCGCTTGCGCCCCTCGCGGTTGAGATTGGCTATGGCACCGCGCAGCTTGTCCACCGCCTGCTGCACGTCATCACGCTCCGCCGTCAGCTTCTCCAGCTCCTCCTGCGCCTCCTTCAGCTCCACTTCGGCCCGCAGGTTCACCGCGCCCAGCCGCTCGCGTGCCGCACGCGCCTTCGCCAGCGCCGCTTCCAACTCGTTGCGTTCAGGACAGTCGTCGGCTGACCACGGCGTCTTCATCAACGCATGCTCGGCACGGCATTGCAGGCGTTCCTGCAGGGCGGAGAGCGCCTCGCGCAGCTTCTCTGCCGTGGCCTCCTGCCGGGCCTGCGCCGCGGCATGGGCAGCCTTCGCTTCCGACAGGCGGTTCTCCGCCTCACGCCATGCGCGATCCTTCTCCAGCAACGCCTGTTCCGCCTCGGCCAGCACGTCAGCAGCCTGCTTCGCCGCCTTTTCCGCCTCCTTCAGGGCGGCGAACAGTTTCTCGCGCTTCTCGCCAAGCGTATCCGGCGTGCGTGCAAGATCCTCCTGCTGGTGCTGCAACCGTTCAAGGCGCTGCTTCAGCTCCGCCTCGTGCCTTGCGGCGCGCTGCTGCCGGCGCTGCCAGTCCGCCTGTTCACGCTGCAGGCGCTGCAACTGCTGCTGGCGCTCGCGCTGCCGGCGCTGCATTGCATCCAGCGCCAGCCGTGCTTCGCGTTCGTGCTCGCGGGCCGCGTCCAGGGCTGCACGCGCCTCCTCCAGCTGCTGGCGCAGATCATCCTCCGGTGGCAGCGCCGCCAGCCTTTCCGCCACCGTGCGCAGCTCCTGCTGCACGGAAGAACACTCCTCTTCCAGCCGCTGCAAGGTGGCTTGAAGCGCCACCATGTCGCGCTCCACGCCCTGCAACTGCTGTTGCGCGCGCTCCAGCTGCCGGCGTTTCTCATCCAGTGCCTTGCGCGCCGCGCGCTCCTGCTGGCGCGCTTCATTCAGCGCCTGTTGCAGCCGCCCGGCCTCGGCACGGGCCTGTTGCAACCGCTGCTCGGCCTGCTGCTGCGCGGCCTCGGCCTGCTGCGCCTGCTTTTGCAGCCCGGCCAGCCGATTGCGCGCCTGCAGGCGGCGGGCTGCTGCCGTGGGAGCTTCCGCCGCCGCCACGAAACCATCCCAGCGCCACACGTCGCCCTCCCGGCTCACCAGCCGCTGGCCGGGCTTCAGCAGCGGCTGGGTGGCGTGGCCCGCCATTGCGCTTTCCACCACACCGATGGCCGCCAGCCGCCGCGCCAATGCCTCCGGGGCCTTCACGTGATCGGCAAGTGGCGACACCTGCCCCGGCAGGGCCGGCATGTCCAGCGGCGGCAGCGCGCGCCAGTGGGCGGCGGCCTGCTCGTCCAGCCCGGCTTCCAGGTCCTCGCCCAGCGCTGCCGCCAGCGCCGTTTCGAAACCTGCCTCCACCTCCAGCGCATCCAGCAGGCGGGTGCCGTCCTCTTCCGGCACCGGCCCCAGCATCTTCTCGATGGCGGCGATCTCCACCTTCAGGGCCTGTGCCGCGCGCTCCCGCTCGTGTGCCTTGGCGCGCGCCTGCTCCAGCGCATCACGCGCCTGCTGCTCTTCCTGCTGCAGCGTGGCCACCTGTTCTTCCGCCTGCTGCAGGGTGGCTTGCGCCTGCTGCACCTGCTGCTGCAGGTCGTCAAGCGCTGCTGCCTGCACCTGCTGCTGCAGGGCGGCGCGTTTCTGCCGCTGGCGCTGCTGCTCCTGGCGCAGGCGCTCAAGGCGGTTTTCCAGCTCCCGCTGCTGCCCCTGCAACGCACCGCGCTGCGCTCCACGCTCGGCCAGCTGTGCCTGCAGGGCATCCACCCGCTGCTGGCGCTCGGCCACCACCTTCAGCGCTGCATGCAGTTGCTGCTGCAGGCGTTCGAGCTCCCGCGTATCCCGTGTGCCCTCCGCCTGCTGCAGCGCCTGCAATTCCTCCTGCAAGCGGGCAAGTGCTGCCTCGGCATCCTGCGCATCCTCGTGCATGCGGGCCATGTCCTGCCGGGCCTGCTCGATGCGCTCGGCCAGCTCCTGCATGCGCCTTTGCGCCGCCTTCTCCTGCCGCCCCAGCCCTTCCAGCTCCAGCTTCAGGCGTTGGACGGCAGCAGCCCTGCCTGCCGATTCCTCGCGCAAAGGCGCGATCTTCTCCTTCGCCAGCTCCAGCTCGCGCCCCAGCAGCGAGGCCTGATAGACGGCATCGGCCTGCACCTTCGTCGCTTCTGCCAGCGCGCTTTCGGCCTGCTGGTGCTGCACTGCCGCCTCGTGCCACAGCCGCCACAGCAAGGCCGCCTCATGCGCACGGATGGAGCCGGAAAGCTCGCGGTAGCGTGCTGCCTGGCGTGCCTGCCGGGTGAGGCTCGCCACCTGCTGCTGAAGTTGCAGCAGCACGTCTTCAAGCCGCTCCAGGTTCTGCTCCGCCGCGCTCAGCTTCAGCTCGGCCTCGTGGCGGCGGGTGTAAAGCCCGACAATGCCGGCGGCCTCCTCCAGCAGGCGGCGACGCGCCTGCGGCCGGGCGTTGATGAGCTCCGAGATTCGCCCCTGCCGCACCAGCGCCGGCGAGCGCGCGCCGGTGCCGGCATCGGCAAACAGCAGCTGCACGTCGCGCGCGCGCACCTCGCGCCCGTTGATGCGATAGGTGGAGCCTTTCTCGCGCATGATGCGGCGCGACACCTCGATGGTGTCGAACTCCTTCCACGGTGGCGGGGCGGTGCGGCGGCTATTGTCCAGCGTCAGTTGCACTTCCGCCATGCTGCGTGCCGGGCGCTCGGCGGAGCCGTTGAAGATGACATCATCCATGGCAGAGGCGCGCATGCTCTTCGACGAGTTTTCGCCCATCACCCAGCGCAGCGCCTCCAGCAGGTTCGACTTGCCGCAGCCATTGGGGCCGACAATGCCCGTAAGCCCCGGCTCGATGAGCATCTCCGCCGGTTCCACGAAGGACTTGAAGCCCACGAGTTTCAGCTTGCGAAAGCGCATGTTCGGCCCATTGTTCCCTTGCTGCACGGCCCCTTCAGGCGGCAGCAGGCGAATCAGTGCTTCGGGCAGGAGTGTAGCGCATGCGCCTTGTCAAGGCTTGTGTGCCCGGGACGTTTCCCACAACCTCGCACTTGATGGTGCTGACCGCGGACCACCCCAAGGTGCCCGCAAGCTGGCCCGTTGCACCATGATGCGGTGATGGCGGAACCGGGCAGAGCGACTGATGACGCAGCATTCATTTGCCATGCCTGACGGCGTTTGCCATTCTGAAGGCCTGATGATTCAGAATGCTGATGCCGCTTGCCCCATGATGGCGACTGGCAGGCGAGCAGCGGAAAAACGGGATGGATTCATGCGCATGAGAATGTTGGCCGCCCTGCCCGGCCTGCGAGAAAGCCGCGCAGGCCCTGGCGTTCGCGACATGCCCCCTCAGGTCAGTGCCGGCCACGGGCGTCCAGCCACATGGCGCAACCGGCTTGCCGCTGCATCCCTCGTGGCGGCACTGGGTGTTCTGCTGCCCATTCAGCCGATGACGGCGCAGGCGCGCATCACACCGGAGGATACCGCGCTGCGTCTGCTGGACATTGGCACCACCGCCGCGGGCAGCTACCTGGCGGGCAAATACGCCATGCGCCAGCGCGACTACGAAGCCGCAGCCCAGCTGCTTGAACGCTCGCTGCAACTCGATCCGCGCGCGCCGGGCGTGGTGCCGCATGCGCTGGCGCTGTTCATTTCCACCGGCGACTGGGAAGGAGCCGAAGCACTGGCCCGGCGCATCGTGCGCAGCCAGCCGCGCCACCGGCTGGCGCGCATGGTGCTGGGCATCATGGCGGTGCAGCGCAACCGCTTCGATGCCGCGCGCGGGCATTTCATCAAGGCGGCGGCGGCACCCATCGGCGTGCTCAGCGGCGGCATGCTGGCGGCATGGACATGGCTGGCCAGGCCCGACCTGCGCGAAGGGCTGGAAAGCCTGAAGATCCTCGACTCCTACCCGGCCTTTGCCGCCTTCAGGAACTATCACGAGGCACTGATGGCAGACCTTGCCGGGCACACCGTGCGCGCTGCCAGCACCTATGAGCGGGCATGGCGCGAAAACCCCGGCTCCATGCGCCTTACCTATGCCTATGGCAACTTCCTGCGCCGGCAGGGGCAGGTGAAGAAGGCTTTGGCTGTGTATCGGCGTTTCCTGCGCGAGGTGCCGGACAATGCCGTCATCCGTGCCGAGCTGGAACAGGCGCAGGAGGCTCCGGACCGCAAGCCGCCGGCGATGATCCGCAATGCCCGTGATGGCATGGCAGAAGCCCTGTTTTCCCTCACCTCGGCACTGATGGACGAGCGCAGCTTCGATTCCGCGCTGCTGCACGTGCGCATGACGCTTGCCCTGCGCGATGACCTGCACGTGGCCTGGATGCTGCTGGGCGAGATAGAGGAGGCACTGGGGCGGCGCGCACAGGCCCTGCAGGCCTACCGGCAGGTGCCGCCACGGCATCCGCTGCATGCCGATGCGCAGCTGCGTTCGGCGCGCGTGCTGTATCTGCTGAAGCGCACCGACGAGGCGGTGCGCGCACTGCGGCAGCTGACGAAACAGCGCCCGGATGATGATCGTGCGCTGGCGCTGCTGGGAGACATCCTGCGCGCGGAAAAACGCTGGCAGGAGGCAACGGAGGCCTATACCGCCGCCATCCGGAGTCTCGACAAGCGCCAGCGGCGCAGCTGGCGGCTGCTGTATTATCGCGGCATCACCTACGAGCGTGCCGGCAAGTGGGAGCAGGCGGAACGGGACTTCCGCGCGGCGCTGGACCTGGAGCCGGGGCAGCCCTCGGTGCTGAACTACCTGGGCTATTCGCTCATCGAACGCGGCGAGAAGCTGCAGGAAGCGCTGGACATGGTGCGCCGCGCGGTGCAGGCACGGCCCGGCGACGGATATATCATCGACAGCCTCGGCTGGGCCTACTTCAAGCTCGGCCGCTACGAGGATGCAGTGCGCGAGCTGGAGCGCGCGGTCTCGCTGATGCCCACCGACCCGGTGATCAATGATCACCTGGGTGATGCCTACTGGATGGTGGGGCGGCGGCTGGAGGCACGCTTCCAGTGGCGCCATGCGCTGGACGGAAGGCCTTCGCCGGAGCCTGAGCTGAAGCGGAAGATACTGGACAAGCTGGCACACGGCCTGCCCAACACGCCAGCCACAAAGGAACCGCAGCAGCCCGAGAAGGAAACCAGCGCGCCCCTGGCTTCCGAAACGCCGCGCAAGCCCAGGGGCTGACCAGCGGGTTCCGCCATGCATGCTGCCGCACGTGGTGGCCAGCGCCCCTGAATGCCCCCCTCCGATATCGTTCCCCGGGGCGGTGCCCGGGGCACCCGGAGGCGGACATGCTTCCCGGCAAAAATGCGCAAGGGGACATGACATCGGCCATGTTCGTCCCCATAATGAAGGGCAGGCACCAACCACATGCCGTCCGCTTCCCGCAAGCGGCATGTTCAGGCGGGCATGATGCATGAGCAGCGATTATCTGCACGGCCAGTTTCTCATTGCCATGCCGGGCATGGGTGATCCGCGCTTCGAGCGCGCGGTCATATACATGTGCGCGCACACCAGTGATGGTGCCATGGGACTGATCATCAACAAGCCGATGGACGACCTGCTGCTGGGCGACCTGCTGCACCGGCTGGGGCTGTTGCCGGCGGAGGAGAGCAACACCATTCACCTGCCGCAGGAGCGCTATCGGCAGCCGGTGTTCACCGGCGGACCGGTGGAACCGGGGCGCGGCTTCGTGCTGCATTCGCTGGACTACCGGCTGGAGGAAGGCACGCTGGAGGTGGACTTTCAGGTAGGCCTTACCGCCTCGCTGGACATCCTGCACGACCTGGTGCAGGGGCGCGGACCACGACAGATGATGCTGGCGCTGGGCTATGCCGGCTGGGCACCCGGCCAGCTGGAGGGCGAGCTGCAACAGAATGCCTGGCTTACCGCGCCGGCGGATGAAGACATCCTCTTCCACCTGCCGCCGGAGGAGCGCTACGCCGCGGCCCTGCGCAAGATAGGCATCGATCCGGGCAGCCTCAGTTCCTTCACGGGCCATGCGTGAACGGGGCTTGCGGGGCTCTGTTGCTGGCTGCGGGTGGTGCGTCGCGTCTTTCGTCAATGGAACTGCAAGGGTATGGGGCCTTGCGCTCATTCACTGCCCACCGGTGCGCCCAGCCACTTGCGGCGGATGCTCTCATGCTCGCCGCTTTCCATCAGCTCCAGCAGTGCACCATTGAGCGACTCGCGCAAGGGCGAGCCCTGTGGCAGGGCAATGCCGTAATCCTCGCCCTTGAACACCGGCCCCACCACACGAAAACGTGCCTCCGAATCCTGCAGCACATGGTGATGCAGGGCGGGAAAATCGTACACCACTGCATCCACCGTGCCGCTCGCCAGCAGGTCATAGGCCTGTTCGATGCGCGGCACAGCCCGCACCCGCACGCCGGGCATGCGCCGCAGCCACTCGTCGCTGGTGGAGTGTGCCACCGTGGCCACTAGCCGCCCGCGCAGGTCCTCCGGCCCGTTGATGACTCCCTTCAGGTGAGAAACCGTGAGCGTGGCAGCAATGGAGGCCGTGAACCATGCATAGGCGAGGTAACCGACGACAATCAGAATGCTGGCCAGCACCTTGCCGCCCTCGCTGCGCGGTACCTTGTCGCCATAACCGACGGTGGAGATGGTAACCAGCGCCCAGTAGGTGCCATCCCACAATCCCCTGGGCCATGAACGGCGGAAATGCTCGTTGCGCTGGCGCTCCAGCAACCAGATGAGATTGCCCGCCACCAGAATGATGCCCACCAGCGTCCACAGCGCCAGCCGGAAGCTGCGCGAATCGAACAGCCCGCGCAGCACTTCCCACGCCTGCGCCAGAAAGCCGGCGTTGTCATCATTGCGCACCATTATCTGCAGGCCGGAGCGAAAGAAGGGGTGGGAGAAATCCATTTCCCGCTCGCGTTGCGCGGTGATGGTGATGGCGGCAATGGCGACGTCGGCCTCGCCATTGCGCACGGCCTTCAGCAGGCTGTTCAGGTCAGGCACCACTTCCAGGGCATAAGGCCGCCCCAGCCGGCGCGCCAGCGCCTCCCACAGGTCGATGGAAAACCCCCTGGCCTGCCCGTCTTCATCGATGATGACGAAGGGAGCAATGGGCTTGGTGAACACGCGCAAGGGGGGTGCAGCATCGCTGCCAGCACCGTTGCGCGATGTTTCGTGCAAGGTGGCGGGTGCCTGTTGCGCCAGGGCGGGCGCTGCCGTGATGAAAAAGGCAGGCAACAGCATGCCCGACAGCAGCAGCACCATTACCGCCACGCGCATCCGCCACCCCGGGCAGGCAAGGGGGCCGTGGATGCGGCGGAAACCAAGGGCCTGCGCCTGTTCAGGTTTCGATTCGTAACTCATCAGGGCCTTGATGTTGTGCCGTTTCACCAGTCCCTTCCCGCATGTGCCAGCCAATGCTCTTCCCAAACAAAAG
>JALSGQ010000100.1 GCA_026982665.1 Hyphomicrobiales bacterium
GGCACCAATGGCACATGGCCATTGGTGCCACTGGTTCATGCATTCGACTGGCCTGTCAAGCAGGGGCAAGGCAGGTCCATGCCCTGCCGCATTCCCGCAAGGCCATTCAGCCTGCAAGACAGCAGCACAAGGCGCTGCGGTTTTCAGCCTTCCTTGGCCTTGCGGCCCAGGCCCATGGTCTTGGCCATTTGCGAGCGGGCTTCGTGATAATTCTTCGCCACCATGGGATAATCGAGCGGCAGGTTCCACTTGGCACGGTATTCTTCCGGCGTCAGGTTGTGCCGGCTCTTCAGGTGGCGGCGCAGGGACTTGAACTGCCCGCCGCAGTCCAGGCACACCAGATAGTCGTCCGTTACCGAACGGCGGATGGGCACCGCCGGCCTGGCTGCCACCTCCGGCTCCGATTCGGCTGGCTCGGTGGTATTCTGCACGGCCTCGGCCAGCGCTCCATAGACATCCTTGATGAGCGAGGGCAGCTCGTTGGACGGCACGGCATTGTTGCCGACATAGGCGGCGACGATCTCCGCCGCCAGCTCCACCAATTCGCCTGACATGTCCGCCTTCGGCGCGGCGTTCTCCTGCTCCGTGGTCATGAATGTTCTCCTTGCTGCATGGTCATTTCATGTGCCGCTTCCTGATGAAAAAGCACTTTTTCGGAATCCGCCGGTTTCGGCAGCACGTCTTGCGCACAACGTCTTGCGCAAAAGGAAGGTCGATTCACCATTCATATTCATGAAAATCCATTTCTCCGAATCATGTCAAGAAGAAACTGGCAATATAATGGACTGCAATGCGCCAACAAATCTCATCACAGCTTCAACTTGCACCCATTCCACCCAAGTTCTGAAGAATACCCTTTCAGGCAGCTCATCTGAATGCCCGGGAGGCGGGAACTTCGCCCTCTTGCTGCCTCTTGAGACTGAACATTCGCAAGGGTGATCCGCGACTTTCTCGAGAAAACATGGCGATGATGGGCCCTGTTTTCCTCTTCCGACCTGCTCAGCGCAAGTTGCCGACCGCATGCCAGAAACGCGGATGATGCCGGGCGAACCAGTCGGCGGCTGCGCGGGCCTCGTCCATGGTGCCGAAAATGCCGAAGCAGGTGGCACCGGAGCCGGACATGCGTGCCAGCAGCACGCCGGGTTGCGCCTGCAAGGCCTGAAGGCACCGGCTGATGACAGGGGCAATGGCGCAGGCGGGCGGTTGCAGGTCGTTGCGCATGGGGCGCAGCCAGGCGGCCAGTTGACGCGCATTGGACGGCAGCGCGGCAAAGGCCCCTTCTGGCATGCCGCGCTCGGGCTGTGGGGCCCGCGCCTGCAGGGCACGAAACACCTCCGCCGTGGAAACGCGCACACCGGGGTTGACCAGCAGCAATGCCGCCGAAGGCAACCGCAGCGCATCCAGCCGCTCGCCAATGCCGCGCATGCGCGCTGCACGCGAACGCAGGCACACGGGCACATCCGCCCCCAGCCGCAAGGCCACGGCATGCAGCTCCTCCGGCGGTGGCGTGAAGCCGAACAGCCGGCACATGCCGCGCATCAGCGCCGCGGCATCCGCCGAGCCACCACCGATGCCGGCAGCAGCAGGCAGCCGCTTGTGCAGCACCACCTCCACCGGGGCAAAATGCCGCGGCCAGTGCTCGATCATCGCCCGCGCCGCACGCAGGATCAGGTTGTCATCATCCACCGGCACGCCGGCGGACATCGCACCGGCAACACGCAGATGCAGGGCATCTGCCGGGCGCAGCTCCAGTTCATCGGCCACTTCGGGCAGGAAAGCCACCACGCTGTCCAGCTCATGATAGCCGTCCGCACGCTGCCCCAGCACATGCAGCGCCAGGTTCACCTTGGCCGGGGCCTGCTCCATCAATGCGCAGCTCATGACAATCCTCCCCAGATCCCGGCACCAGCCTCTGGCCAACGGATACGGGCTGCATTACACTGCGGCTGCCGCAGCGGCAATGCCGCCTTCAGGCTGCCTGCAGGCCCTCGGCTTCGGTTGCCGGGCAGCATGCTGTTTGGTTGAGGGAAGACATCTTCATGCACTGGCTGCGTCTTGTGCTGTTCGTACTCTTTCCGCTGCTGCTGACAGTGGCTGCACCCGTGCTGCTGCTGTGGGCCTGGGGCAACAACATGCCGTTGCTGCCCGCCCTGCTGCTGACGGCACTATCCCTTTCGCTGGCGCTGGCACTGCACCTGCTGGGGCAGTTTTCGCACCCCCATGATACCGACATCGACGCCCTCTGGCACGAGGTGGAAACCCTGCGCCAGCAATTGCGGCAAGTGCAGGTGGCGGGCACAAGGCAAGTGGAAGCAGGGCCTGCCGCTGTGGCTGACAATGCCGGAGCCAATGCTACTGCTTCCGTTGCACAAGAAGCTGACGCGGCACATCAAGCTGTTCAGTCTGCTGCCAGCACGACAGATGCCGGACAGCAGCCATTGCCGGTGCAGACGGCACCTTCCGTCAACGCCAGCCATGCTCCTTTCTCGCCATCAGTTCCACCTGCCGCGCCGGAGGGCTTTCAACTCTACATGGAGCCGGTCAATGCACTGAACGGGCAATACACGGCGCTTTACCGCGCGCTGCCTGCCCTGCCGGCGGAAGGGCAGGCCATTCATCTGGGCCGGCACGCCCAGCTGCGGGCGCGCACGCTGGGGCAGGCGGCAGCATTGCAATGGCACACGATGCTCGGCTGCCTGCGGTTTGCCCGGGCGCTGCGCGAACGCAACTGCCCGGCACCGGTCATCTGTCCGCTGGATGTGGCGGTGCTGGAGCAGCCGGGCAATGGCGCGCTGCTGTTGTCCCTGCTGCAGGAGGATGACTGGCGCATGGCAGCGCAAGAGGTGCTGCTGCCCAGCCTGCCACTGGAAGAGCTGATGCGCAGCGGACGCACGGCGCGGCGCGTGCTGCTGGAGCTGGAAGCGCTGGTGAACGGCTTCGTGCTGGAGCATGCCACGCTGCCCATGCCCGATGCACCGCTGCCACTGGCTCTGAGCGTGCGGCATGTGGACGTGCCGGCCGCAGCGTTGCAGCAGGCCGGAGTGGAGCAGGCCGAAACCGTGGTGCGGGCATGGCAGGAGCGTGGCGTCGGCATCATCGCCAGCGGCATTGATGATGCCGAGCTGCCAGGCAGGCTTCACGGGCTGGCAGCACTGGGGCGCGGGCGGCACATCGGTCCGCCGCGCAGGGTGCGGCTGCCACAGGAGAAGCAACAAGCCGTGCATGGGCAGAGCCAGCAACCTGGCAGCAACACCTCCGATGCCGTGCAGGCCGGAAAGCCGTCCGCCGAACGGAAGAACCATGCTTCTGCCACATCGGCATCGGCGGCAAGGCGGGTGCTGGCGGGCGGCTGAGGTGATCTTTCCATCATCATTTGCCGCGCTTTTTTCACGATAGTTTCACGACGGGGAGCACATGGCGCAGACAGGCAAGAGCAAGGCAGGCAAGGCAGGCAGGACGCGCACGGATGATGCGCGGTCCTGGCCCAGCCGATTGACACCAGACGAGGTGCGGGAGATGCTCTCGCGCCTGCGAGAGGCCAACCCGGAGCCGAAATCGGAACTCTACTGGACAAACCCTTATACCCTGCTGGTGGCGGTGGTGCTCTCCGCCCAGAGCACGGACAAGGGCGTGAACAAGGTAACAAAAGACCTGTTCCGGGAGGTGGATTCGCCCGAGAAGATGCTGGCACTGGGCGAAGAACGCCTGCGCGAGCACATTCGCTCCATCGGCCTTTATCCGACCAAGGCGAAGAACATCATCAAGCTGTCGCAAATGCTGCTGGAGAAGCACGGCGGGCAGGTGCCGCGCTCGCGCGAGGCGCTGGAGGAACTGCCCGGCGTGGGGCGCAAGACGGCCAACGTGGTGCTGAACGTGGCCTTTCACGAGCCTACGATCGCGGTGGACACGCACATCTTCCGCGTCTCCAACCGCACCGGTCTGGCGCCGGGCAAGACGCCGCTGGAGGTGGAAAAGGCGCTGGAGCAGGTGGTACCGGAGGAGTTCAGGCTGCACGTGCATCACTGGCTGATACTGCACGGGCGCTACATCTGCACCGCGCGCAGGCCGAAGTGCGAGCAATGCATCATCTGCGACATCTGCAAGTGGGAAGAGAAACACTGTGCCGATGCCTCGGAAGGGGCAACGGCACAGCGTTGAGGCCTGCCTGCACGATCACCGCTGGTAACGGCGGCACATCTTCTTCGCATTCGGCCCCGTGAAGCAGCGCCAGCCACCCAGCACCACGCGGGTGCGCCACTTGCCATCCACCTTCACCCGCTGCACTTCCTTCACCCGCACGCAGCAGCGCTCCGCCGAGCCGCATTGCGGGTTCTGCACGCCAGGTTCGCACACGGGGCCTTCATCACCGCGCGGGTCGTCATGATGACCTCCACCATTGTCAGGTCCACCCGCCACTTGCGCAAGGGCAGTGTGTCCACCCGCGAATACTCCCGCCAGCAAGGCGAAGGTGGCTGC
>JALSGQ010000101.1 GCA_026982665.1 Hyphomicrobiales bacterium
CCCTGATCAGTCGTTGACGAACTCGTCGCGCCTGTAGCCCTGCAGATACAGCAGGGCGGTGAGATCGTTGTGCTCGATACGCGCATCGGCCACCTGCGCCAGCACCGGCTTGGCATGCCACGCAACACCCAGCCCTGCCGCCTTCACCATCTCCGCATCGTTGGCACCATCCCCCACTGCCAGCACTTCCCGCGCAGTGATGCCCATCTCCCGCGCCAGTGCCTGCAGGGTCTCCAGCTTGGCATCCTTGCCCAATATCGGCTCCGCCGCCTCTCCGCTCAGCCGCCCGTCCACCACCGGCAGCTCGTTGGCGCGAAAGGTATCGAACCCCACTTCCCGCACCACGTGCCGGGCAAACGGCACGAACCCGCCGGAAACCAGCGCCGCTTTTGCACCATTGGCCTGCATGGTGCGCACCAGCGTGCGCGCCCCGTCATTGACGCGGATGCGCTGTGCGATCACCTCGGCAATGGCCTCTTCCGGCACGCCCTTCAGCGTCTTCAGCCGTTCCTTCAGCGCCTCGCGAAACCCCAGCTCGCCACGCATGGCGCGCTCGGTTACCTCCGCCACTTCCGCCCCCACCCCGGCATGTGCCGCCAGCTCGTCGATGCATTCCTGGCCGATGATGGTGGAATCCATGTCCGCTATCAGCAGCTTCTTGCGCCGCCCGCCCAGCGGCAGCACCGCTACGTCGATGGCCTGCCCCATGAGCCGCCCGCGCACCCGGTCTTCCAGCGAGCGCGGCACGAAATGGCTGGGCGGTGGTGTAAAGGCAATCTCCGCCGCCGTGCGCCCTTCCTCGTCCAGCCAGCGCAATTCGGGATGAAACAGGCCCAGCAGCGGAATCACCTCCGCCAGCACCTCGTCGGAAACTTGCGCCTTGCCCGGCGCAGCAATGAGCACGATAACGTGGTCAACGGATGTGTTCTGATCGCTTGACATGCAACATGGATGATTCATGGGTGAACTCGCCGCCATCCTTATCGCAGGCCCCACCGCTTCGGGCAAGTCGGCCGCTGCATTGCAGCTGGCGCAAGCGCTTGACGGCATCATCATCAATGCCGATTCCATGCAGGTCTATCGTGATCTGCGCATTCTCACCGCTCGCCCCTCCCCGCAGGAAGAGGAGCAAGCTCCCCATGCCCTTTACGGCTACGTCGATGCAGCCAAGCGTCATTCGGTTGGACGCTGGCTGGCCGATGCCCGCAAGGCAGCACAGGAGGCATGGACCCAGGGGCGCGTACCCATCTTCACCGGCGGCACGGGGTTGTATTTCCGCGCGCTGGAGGAAGGACTGGCGGAGATCCCGCCGGTGCCGGAAGAGGTGCGCGCGCGCGTGGCGGCAATGGCGCAGGAGGCAGAAGGTATTGAAACCCTGCAGGCAATGGCAGCACAAGTGGGGCTGACACGGCTGCCATCAGACCGCCAGCGATTGCTGCGGGCACTGGCGGTATTCCTTGCCACCGGCCGCGAGCTGCACACCTTCCACGGCAGCGAAAGGCCGCTGCTGCCGGACGATGCAAGGGTGATGCGCATCTTCATCGCACCACAGCGTGCATGGCTGCGCGAGCGCATTGCCACGCGCTTTCACGCCATGCTGGAGAACGGCGCGGTGGAGGAAGTGAAACGACTGCTGGCACGCGGCCTCGACCCCTCCCTGCCGGCGATGAAAGCCCACGGCGTGCGCAACATCGCTGCCGCCCTGCGTGGCGACATCAGCATGGGCGAGGCCGCGCAGGGTGCCATCAACGAAACGCGCCAATACGCCAAGCGCCAGATGACCTGGGCCCGC
>JALSGQ010000102.1 GCA_026982665.1 Hyphomicrobiales bacterium
GTATTTTCATCTACTTTGGCAGAAGCTTTAGGCTTCTTGCCATCCATAGTCACAAGCCCAGCCTTTATGGCATCATTCGCACGGTTACGACTCTCAAAGTAACCCTCATCTACTAGGTATTTGTCTAATCTCATTAAAATCCATTCACTAAAAAATCTAAAGCATATATTATATCACAACACCAAGGAACATTTATCGTAACGCTTCATACTCACTCTCTAGTGCTTTACGCACTTCGGCAAAGTAGTCATCCCAGTCTTCTATCTCTTCTATGGTTTGATAAGTCTCATCAGCTCTGATGTCTTCGAGTTCTTGGCTAATGTCGGCAAATAACTCTGTGAGATGAACTATCTTATATTTAAGTTTTTCTACATCTTGCAGGGAGTCACTTGCTGCATCAAAGTAAACACCATTTTCTAGCATGTCTAGTATCTTTTTAACACTATTTAGGTCGTTTTGTCCATACGCTTCGTTAAGTTGTGCTGTTATCTCATGGGCTTTATCTTCTAGCTCTTTGCTCACTATGTCTGGATGACAAAGCCTTGCTGCTTTTCTAAAGAGTAACTTTAGATCCTTTTTCTCCTCATCGTTCAGCGTGAAGCGTTTTTGTTCCAGTGCCTTTTTATGCCCACAACTAGACTCTTCATGCTCTTGTTTTATCTCTTCATGTGCTTTAAAGTCTTCGTCATTTTCTAGTGCTTCTTTTGCTTCTTCTACTTTTTTTCTTTGTGCTTCTTCTACTTCTTTGGCTACTTCCCATGCTTCATGCACTTTGTCATACGCGTCATCACATTCATCAAGTGCTTCAAGCTCCGCTTTCAGCTTTTTAGTTTTTCTTTTGGTTTCTTCATAGCGTTCTTTTTCTTGCTCAAATCTCTCTAGTAATTTGGCTATTTTTACTGCAAGTATTTCCTCTTTACGCTTCAGTATCTTCTCTATCAAATCACCCACAAAGAGACTATATTGAGTATTGAAGTCTTCGATGCTGGCTAGCTGTTCATTTTTAAGTGCATCGAGGTCTTGTATCTTTTCCTCTAATGCTTTTAACTCTTGCTTGCATACTTTTACTTCAGGGTCTTCGTAGGCTACCATATCGACATGTGCAGAGGTCTTTAAGTCTTTATCTGTTTCTTTATTGCTTTCTTGCATGGCTTTATATTATCCTTTTTATAACCAAAGGGTCAAATCCCTATACAGTTCTAACACAACGCACATAATAGCTAAACTTTTTATTGTCATAACCCAAATAACCATAGTGAAATACAACATACAACGCTTCATAGTCAGCATACTCACTAGACGACCAATAAAACCCAGACGAAAAACCTTTTTTTTCATAACAGGCTTGATAAGCTTTATTTTTCTTATTTTTATCCCAGATATCATTCCAGTCATCTTCATCTTGCACAGCCAACTCTACAGCACAGGCTGTCACTATATCTCCTAGCTCTTCTTTACTAGCCAGTCTCCAATCATCATACCCACCAAGCCTGAGATTTTCGGCATACTCCATGGCTTCGTACCAGTTCATCATGCTACTATCTGCTTCCCACATAAGGTCTCCTATGATGCTGATATCCTCATGCTTAGCTTTCACTAGCCCCGAACCCTTACCCTCTAGTAGCTTCTTGGTTACGCCTAGTAGGCTTTTGCTTTTACCTAATATGAGAGCGGTGGATTTTTTAGTGGTTAGTTGGTTTTTATTCATTTTGG
>JALSGQ010000103.1 GCA_026982665.1 Hyphomicrobiales bacterium
CGGCAGGCCCCCATGCCAAGCACGGAAGAAAGCCACGCGCTGAAGGATCACGTGATCATCATCGGCTATGGCCGCGTGGGGCAGTTGCTGGGGGCGGTGCTCAGCGAGCTGCGCATTCCCTTCGTGGCGCTGGACAACGATCCCGTCATCGTTGCCAACTGCCGCCGGGAAGCTCCGGTGTATTTCGGCAACGCGGCGCAGGCAGACATGCTGCAGCGGCTGGGTGCACAGCGGGCAATGGCGCTGGTGGTTACCACCGATGATGCCGATGCGGCGGAGCGCATCGTCGCCGTTGCCCATGCGCACTGGCCGCAACTGCCGGTGCTGGCCCGCGCTCGCGACACCCGCCACGCCATGCAGCTGGTGGGGCGTGGCGCGCATGAGGTGGTGCCGGAAACGGTGGAGGCCAGCCTTGACCTGGCAGAGCTGCTGCTGAAGGCCACCGGCATGACCTCGGAAACGGCGCACGAGATCATCGCCACGCGGCGCGAGCAGGAACGCCAGCGCCTGCAACGCGCCGTGCGCCACGAGCGCGAAAGCATGCGGGAGGGCACACCCTCCTGACAACTCGTGTCCTTCAGGCCGCGGAGTTGTCGCGCCATGCCCACTCGATGCGTGCCTGCGGCTCGCAGCGGGTGCAGCCGCCGCACAGGCGCTCGTTCATCACGATGCGCCGCACGCGACCCCGCTGCTCCAGCAGCGCCAGCATCGGCTCCACGGCGCGCTCGTCCACGCCCAGGTGGGCAGCAATGTCGGCAAGGCATGCCTGCCCGCGGGATTGCAGAAATGCCCGGATGCGCTCCAGCATGGGCCTTGCACTCCGTTCATGGCATGGTGTTCGTGGCGTGCATCCTGTGCATCATTCTGCCGCCGCGCCGCCGATCAGCCGCCCACCGGCGGACAGCACCTGATGCTTGCCCAGCCAGCGGATGAAGGCAATCACCGCCAGCATGCCCAGTGCCAGCGCCAGCAGCCACAGGCCCGACTGCACGGGATGGCGGACAAACGTCGCCGCCTGGTAGAAGCCGACGGCAGCAAACCACGCAATCCACAGGCTCCACAAGGCGGAGAATGCCGCCCAGCGCAGGCCGATCTCCCGCGCAATCGCCCCGAAGGTGGCAGAACAAGGGAAATACAGCAGCACGAACAGCATGTAGGCAAAGGCACCAATGCGCCCGTCGAAGTGCCTGACCATGGTGCCGATGGCGGAGGCTTCCACGCCCTGATCCCGCACCACTTCATCCACGTCGCCAACGGCGGCAAGCCCCAGCGGATCGGTGATGAGGTCCTTCAGCCCGGCAAGATTGGCGGGAATGCTGGCGAAGGCCTCGCGCACTCGCGCCATCAGGTCGAAAGCCTCTTCTTCCGCCGCCTGCGCAGCGCCTGACGAGGCGGCCTGCTGCCGCGCCATTTCCGAATACAGGGCGTTGAGCGTGCCCACCACCACCTCCTTGGCGAAGACGCCGGTGAACAGCCCCACGGTGGCCGGCCAGTTGTCTTCCCGGATGCCGAGCGGCGCGAATGCCGGCGTGATCTCCTTGCCGATGACCGAGAGCACGGACTTCTCGCTGTCCTGGTTGCCGAAGCTGCCGTCCGTGCCCAGCGAGTTCAGCAGGCCGAGCACGGCCACCACCACGACGATGATCTTTCCTGCCCCGAAGATGAAACCCTTCAGCCGCAGCCACGCATGCAGCAGCAGGCTGCGCGG
>JALSGQ010000104.1 GCA_026982665.1 Hyphomicrobiales bacterium
GGCATCGAACCACCAGGTATCCAGCACGCCGCGGGCGTATTTCGGCTTCACCTTCGGGTGGGAGAACCTGTCCCACCAGGCGATGGTGTGGCTGGCCTTGAACCAGTGTGGCACCCAGAAGTGCAGGGCGCGCAATGCACGATCAAGCGCACGTGCCGCGGTGGTGAGTTCTTCACGGGATTTCGCCGCCACCACCTGCTCGATGAGCGCATCCACCCCCGCATTGGCTATTCCCGCAACGTTGAAACTGCCCGGCACATTGGCCGCCTTGCTGCCGAAGAAGGCGCGCAGGCTCACCCCCGGTGTGAGCGAAAACACGTAGCGCTGCGGGATGATGTCGAAGTCGAAACTCTTCAGCCGCCGCTGGAACTGCGCCGACTCCACCAGCCGGATGGAGGCATCGATGCCCAGCAGCTTCAGGTTGCGCACATAGGGCGCAATCACGCGCTCGAACGCCGGCGAGGCGATGAGGAACTCGATGGTGAAGCGCTCGCCCTTCTCATTCACCAGCCATTCCCCCTGCCGCTTCCAGCCGGCTGCCGCCAGCAGCCGGTGCGCCTTGCGCAGCAGCCGCCTGTCCTGCCCCGACCCGTCGGAAACCGGCGGCACGATGGCCTCGCCGAAGGCCGCCGCGGGCAGCACCTTGCGCAGCGGTTCCATCAGCTTCAGCTCCGCCGGCGAGGGCTTGCCGGTAGCCTTCAGCGGCGAGTTCTCGAACACCGACTGGGTGCGCCTGTAAAGGCCGTAAAACAATTTGGTGTTCGTCCACTCGAAGTCGAAGGCATAATTCAGCGCCTGCCGGGTGCGTGGGTCGGCAAACTTCGTCCGCCGCAGGTTGATGAAGAAGCCCTGCGCGCCGGAGGGGCGCTCATCCGGCAGCACACCCTTGATCAGCCTGCCCTCGCGCACTGCCGGTATGTCATAGGCCGTGGCCCAGTTGCGCGAGACGAACTCCTCGCGCAAGTCCAGCTCTCCCGCCTTCAGTGCCTCCAGCTCCGCCGTGTGGTCGCGGAAATAGAGGAACTTGATCTCGTCGAAGTTCCACCGCCCCCGGTTCACCGGCAGGTCCTTCGCCCAGTAGTCCTTGCGGCGTTCGTAAGTGATGAAGCTGCCCGGCTTGAATGCCTTGATGCGATACGGCCCGGAGCCGGGCAGCACCGTGAGGCCGGACTTGCCGAAGTCATGGCCTTTCAGGAAGGCGGCGGGCAGCACCGGCAGGGTGGCAACGATGCGCGGCAGGTCGCGCACGTTCTCGCCCGTGAAGGTGTAGCGCAGCTTCAGGGGCGAAAGCACCGCGCAGGTCTTCACGTCGCGCAAGGACATGCGATACTGCGGATGCCCCTTCTCCTTCAGCGCGCGGAAGGTGGCGCACACGTCCTCGGCCCGCACCGGCGCGTCATCGGCAAAGCGGGCGGCCTCGCGCAGCTTGAAGACAACCGATTTGCCATCATCGGCCACGTCCGCCCACTCCGCCAGCAGGCCATAGACGGCATCCGGCTCATCGCCCGCCGGGGTCATCAGCGTGTCGAAGGTCATTTGAAGCCCGTCCGCCGCATCGCCCTTCAGGATGAAGGGATTGAGCGAATCGAAGCTGCGCAGGCCGGAGGTGCCGACGGTAACGATGCGCCCGCCCTTCGGTGCATCCGGGTTGACGTAGTCGAAGTGGGCAAAGTCTGCCGGATACTTCAGGTCGCCAAAGGCCGAGATGCCATGCCGTGGCTCCGCCTGCGCCAGGCTGGCGGCAACGCTCAAGGCCAGCACCCCATGCAGCAATGCACGCATGCATTCCCTCCCTTGTGAAAACCCTCCGGCAAAGAAAAAAGAAAATTGGCGGCCCCAGCATGGAGCCGCCAATGCGTTGCGTCAATCTTTCCGGCCTGTGCCCGGCCTGCCGAGGGGGCTCACGGCCCTGAGCGCCGCGCTTCCTCCGACAGCGTTTCGCCACCCTGCATGCGCCCGGCACCAACCCGGCGCTTGCGTGCCTCAAGCCGGTTCAGCGCCGCAAGGTAGGCCTTGGCCGAGGCCACCAGCGTGTCCGGGTCCGCCGCCCGCCCGGTGGCGGAGATGCCGGCTTCGCGATCCTCCAGCCGCACGGAAACCTCGGCTTGCGCATCGGTGCCCTCGGTTACCGCGTGCACCTGGTAGAGCGCCAGCTTCGCCTCGTGCGGGAAGGCCTGCTTGATGGCGTTGAAGGTGGCATCCACCGGGCCGTTGCCGCTGGCCTGCACCGTCTTGTGCCGGCCTTCCTCCTCCACCGTCAGGGTGGCCGTCTGCGGCCCCATGGTGCCGGCAATCACCGTCAGCGTAACCACCTTGCGGGCATCCGCGGCGGTGGCGATGTTCTCGTCCACCAGCGCCTCGATGTCCTCGTCATAGACGTGCTTCTTGCGGTCGGCCAGCTCCTTGAAGCGCTGGAACGCATCCTCGAAGGCATTGTCGGAAAGCTCGTAGCCCAGTTCCTTCAGCTTGGTGCGGAAGGCATGCCGGCCCGAATGCTTGCCCATCACCAGCGCGCTCTTGCCCGCGCCCACATCCTCCGGCTTCATGATCTCGTAGGTCTGGGTGTGCTTCAGCACGCCGTCCTGGTGAATGCCGGACTCGTGCGCGAAGGCGTTCCGCCCGACGATGGCCTTGTTGTATTGCACCGGAAAGCCGGTAACGGCGCTGACCAGCTTCGAGGCGCGGGTGAGCATCTCCGTCCTGATGCCGGTGGTGTAGGGGAACACGTCGTTACGCACCCGCATCGCCATCACCACCTCTTCCAGCGCCGCGTTGCCGGCGCGCTCGCCGATGCCGTTGATGGTGCACTCGATCTGCCGTGCACCCGCCTTCACGCCGGCCAGCGAGTTGGCCACCGCCAGGCCCAGGTCGTTGTGGCAGTGGGTGGAGAAGATCACCTTCTCCGCCCCCGGCACGCGCTCCTTGAGCATGGTAATGATCTCGAAGAACTCCTCCGGCACCGTGTAGCCCACCGTGTCGGGGATGTTGATGGTGGTGGCACCCGCCTTGATGGCCGTCTCCACGCAACGGCAGAGGAAGTCGCGCTCCGTGCGCGTGGCGTCTTCCGCCGACCACTCCACGTCATCCACCAGCGAGCGGGCGAGCTTCACCGACTCGGCAATCATCTCGATGACCTGCTCCGGCTCTTTCCGCAGCTTGTATTTCATGTGCACCGGCGAGGTGGAGATGAAGGTGTGAATGCGCGGTTTCTCGCAGTTCTTCACCGCCTGCGCTGCCACCTCGATATCGCGCTGATTGGCCCGCGCCAGACCGGCGACACCGGCATTCTTCACCAGCTTCGCTACCTCCGAGACGGCCTCGAAGTCTCCGGGGCTGGCGACGGGAAAGCCGGCCTCGATCACGTCCACGCCCATCTCGTCCAGCAATTCGGCCACCTGCAGCTTTTCCTCCAGCGTCATGGTGGCACCGGGGGACTGTTCGCCGTCGCGCAAGGTGGTGTCGAAGATGATCACGCGGTTGCTGTCGCTCATGGTTCTTCTGGCTCCATGTTCCGTGCATCTGCCTGCGCGGCTGCATACACCGAAAAGGCGGCGCAGGCCAGCGCGCGGCATTGCATCCATACGCCCTGAATGTTTCGGAAAACGTTACGCGGAAAACCTTGCGCTCCCCTGACCGGCGTCCGCGTCATGCGCGCAGCATGCAGCGCGCCTCGCCCGGTCAGGGGGAGATTAGGAGCAGGCCACGCAGCAGCAGGCGGGAGCACCGGAAATCTCCGGCCCCGTGGAGGAAAACAGCCTGTGCATTGCGCCTGTTCATGCCTGTCTTGCTGCCTGCCTTGCGAGATGGTTGTTCATATCACTTAGAATGCTTCCAGAAAAAAGTAAAGGGGGCCTGAACAGGAAACTGCACGAAATGCATGAACCGGCTGGCAACGATTTCCGTGCATGATGTGTGGCAGGTGGACTGCACCATGACAGGTGTGGTCATGGCGATAGTGTGGTGCAGGCACGGAGGACACGGAACATGAAACGGCTGATGACGGCAGTGATGGTGCTGGGAGTGATGGCGGCACCGGGCCTTGGGGCCGAGGAAATGGCTGGTGATTGCACCAGCATGCTGGAACAGGTGGTGCAGCAGGCGGAGGAGGTTGCACCCAGCGGCGAACAGGCGCAGGCGCTGGATGCCTTGCTGATGAAGGGCAACGAACAGGCAAGCAAGGGTGATGAGGGTGGCTGCATCGCCACCGTGGAGGAAATCAAGGCGCTGCTGGGCAGTGAATGAAGGGCAGGAGCAGCTGCGGTGAAGCAGGCCTTGGGGAATTTACCGGCCCGTAACGGCTGCAATGCATGATGAGTGCCGTGTCAACATGGCAGAATGACGGGCGGATGAGGCAACGGGCAGCGCGTGCAGCCGTTGCCGACGGCCCCTGCCAAGAGGAATGCAACGAGGAACGCTACCCATGCCCCAGACCATTCAGATGGCGCTGCTGGCGATCTTTCCGGCGCTGGTGCTGTATGCGGCGCTCAACGACTTCCGCCACTACCGCATCCCCAACAAGCTGAACCTGGCCATCTTTGCCAGTTTCTTTCCCGTTGCCCTGCTGCTTGGCATGCCATGGGAGGTGATGCTGTGGCACGTCATCGGCTTCGCCGTGGTGTTCGGTGCCATGTTTGCGCTGTTCATGCTGTTGCCCGGCGGCAAGTTCGGTGGTGGCGATGCCAAGATGATCAGCGCCGTGGCCATCTGGATCGACTGGCACATGCTGCCCACCTTCATCGTGATGATGCTGCTGGCCGGCGGCGTGCTGGCGGTGGTGATGTGGCTGTGGCGCGCGCTGCAGATCGAATATGGCGTGTGGATGAACGGTGATACCACCCTGCGCAAGGTGATGTCGTATCAGGTCAAGCTGCCCTACGGCGCAGCCATCGCTGCCGGTGGCATATTCGCCTATACCCAGAGCTGGTGGGGCACCCTGCTGGGGTGATCTGCCTGCGGACGCATGCATGAATGAAACGCAAAAGGGCCGGATCAACGTATCTGGCCCTTTTGCATTTCGGCCAGGAGAGCCTCTTCCACGCCAGAGCCTCTTCCACGCTGTGGAAGGCATGCCCTTGGCGAAGCAGCATGCAATCTCTACCCTTGCCGACGGCAACAGCCACATGGATATTGCCGCACAAGCATCACGGCATGAGCGATTCGTGGTGCTGGCGGGTTTCATGTGTTTCATCGATTCATCCACCGAACAGGGAGAAAACTGTCATGGCCTACGAATTCAAGCTGCCCGACCTGCCATACGCCTACGATGCCCTGGCCCCGCACATGTCGGCGGAGACGCTGGAGTTCCATCACGACAAGCACCATGCCGCCTATGTAGCCAATGCCAACAAGCTGCTGGCCGGTTCGGGGCTGGAGAACGAGGACGAGCTGGGCATCATCAAGGGTTCCTTCGGCTCCAACCCCGGCCTGTTCAACAACGCCGCGCAGGTGTTCAACCACACCTTCTTCTTCGACGGCATGAAGCCGGGCGGCGGTGGCTCCAGCCTGCCGGGCAAGCTGGAGAAGGCCATCAATGATTCCTTCGGCAGCTTCGACAAGTTCCGCGAGGAGTTCATCAACGGTGGCGTTACCCAGTTCGGCTCCGGCTGGGTGTGGCTGGTGGCGAAGGACGGCAAGCTTGAGATCATGAAGACGCCGAACGCCGAGAATCCCTTCGTGCACGGTGCGGAGCCCATCATCTGCTGCGATGTGTGGGAGCACGCCTACTACATCGACTACCGCAACCTGCGGCCGAAGTTCCTGGAGGTGTTCGTGGACAACCTCGCCAACTGGGAGTTCGCCGAGGCCAACCTGGAGAAGGCCGGGCTGTAAGCTGCAAGGAGCCTGCAAGGCCCTTGCAATTTTCACACGAATTGCGCCAATGGCTCATCCCGCGCCATTGGCGCTTTTGGTTTCATCGGGGAGCGAG
>JALSGQ010000105.1 GCA_026982665.1 Hyphomicrobiales bacterium
GCAGGCATGACGAAGGACAACGGCGGCAACAACAACAGCAAAAGAGAATACCGCATCGCGCCCTTGAGCGAGCTGGGCGAGGACGTGGAATGCCACCCCTGCAACGATGCCGATGCCTATCGCATCGCGTGGAAGGATCCGGACTACCTGCGCCTGCCGGAATTGCGCGGCATGCGCCTGGCCATGGAATATCACAAGCCCGACCGCGCCATGCGCATGCGCGGCATTCGCCGCACCGTGGTGGTATTCGGCTCTGCCCGCACGCTGCCGGAGGATGTGGCGCGCAAGCGCCTGGCAGCAGCCCGTGCGGCACTCGAGGAAGCACCGCAAGACGAGGAGCGCCTCGCCGCCGTGCGCAAGGCGGAGCGTGATCTGGCCAATGCCCGCTGGTATGAGGAGGCACGGCGCTTCGCCTCGCTGATTGCTGCCGACGCAAGGCTGCACGGGCGCAATGACCTCGCCATCATGACCGGTGGCGGCCCCGGCATCATGGAAGCCGCCAACCGCGGTGCCTGGGAGGCCGATGCGCCATCGGTGGGGCTCAACATCACCCTGCCGCACGAGCAGGTGCCAAACCGCTACATCACGCCGGAACTGTGCTTCGACTTCCACTATTTCGCCATCCGCAAGATGCACTTCATGCTGCGCGCCATTGCCATGGTGGTGTTTCCCGGCGGCTTCGGCACGCTGGACGAGCTGTTCAAGGTGCTCACCCTGATGCAGACCGGAAAGGCGCGGCGCATGCCGGTGGTCATGGTGGGGCGCGACTTCTGGCGCAGGCTGGTGAACTTCGACCTGCTGGTGGAGGTCGGCAACATCAATCCGGAAGACCTGGAACTGTTCACCATCGTTGACACGGCGGAAGAAGCCGTCGCCGCCATTCACGACTTCTACGGCGGCAATCCGCTCGCCAACGGCAGCGTGTGAACGCCATTGCCATGCATGGGTGGCATTTGCTGCCCGGCACGGGTGGCATTGACAGTGCAGCGCCTCTGTTGTGTTGTGCGCTCACGCAAACAATGCCCGGGCACTGGCGGGGCCGAAACAGGTGCCGCTGCAGCACCCGCGAGAACAGGGGCAGGCAGCCATGAACGACAGCGACCGGCTGGATAGCGTGGAAGAGGCGCTTGCGGCCTTCCGCGAGGGCGAGATGGTGGTGGTGGTCGATGATGATGACCGCGAGAACGAGGGCGACCTCATCGCCGCCGCCACGAAGATCACGCCGGAGCAGATGGCCTTCATGATCCGCCACACCTCCGGCATCATCTGCGCGCCGATGACGCAGGAGGATGCCCGGCGGCTGAACCTTGACCCGATGGTGGCCGTCAACGACGCGCCGCTGGCCACGGCCTTTACCGTCTCGGTGGACTACCGCAAGGGGCTGACCACCGGCATCTCGGCGGCGGAGCGCACCGCCACCGTGCGCGCGCTGGCCGACCCGCAGGCAAAGCCGGAGGATTTCGTGCGCCCCGGCCACGTGTTTCCGCTGGTGGCGCGGCGCGGCGGCGTGCTGATGCGCTCCGGCCACACCGAGGCGGCGGTGGACCTGTGCAAGTTGGCCGGGCTGCCGCCAGTGGGCGTCATCTCCGAGTTGGTGAACGACGACGGCTCGGTAAAGCGTGGCGAAGAGGTGCTGGCCTTTGCCCGCGAGCATGGGCTGAAGATCATTTCCGTGGCCGATCTCATCGCCTACCGCCGCAGTCGCGAGAAGCTGGTGGAGCGCGTTGCCGAGTTTGCGCTGGACACCCCTGCCGGTCCGGCACGGGCCATCGCCTATGCCACGCGCTTCGACCCGGTGCAGCACCTCGCGCTGGTGTTTGGCGACATCAGCGCCGATGCCCCCGTGCTCACCCGGCTACACCGGGAGAACGTGCTGGAGGACGTCTTCGGCCACCGCCAGACGCTTACCCGCGTGTTCGACATGCTGAAGCAGGAAGGCTCGGGCGTGCTCATCTACCTGCGCGAGGGGGCCACCGGCGTGCCCGCCCAGCCCATTGCCGAGCTGGCTGAAGAGCAGGAACAGGAAGATACCGAGAGCGCCCGCGCGCGTGAACGCGAATGGCGCGACGTGGGCCTCGGCGCGCAGATATTGCGCGACCTCGGCCTGAAGCGCATCCGCCTGCTGTCCTCCTCCGAGCGCCACTACGTAGGCCTTTCCGGCTTCGGCATCGAAATCACCGAAACCGTAACAGGCAGCTGAAATGCATCCGGCAAAGCTGGCGCAGCAGCCGCTGCCGCAGTGAACCGGAAAAGCAGGAGAGTATTTCCCGATGAAGGAAACACTGCTGCAACGCCTGCGCAATCGAAAGGCCGTCATCGGCATTGCCGGGCTGGGATACGTCGGTCTGCCATTGATGCTGCGCTTTGCCGAGGAAGGATATTCCGTGCTCGGCTTCGACATCGATGCCGCGAAATGCGAGCAGCTCAATCGTGGCGAGAGCTATATCGCCCACATTGGCGGCGAACGGGTGGCGAGGGCGCAGCAGCAGGGACGCATCGAGGCCACCACGGACTTCTCTCGCGCGCATGAGGCCGATGCCCTCATCCTCTGTGTACCCACACCGCTGGACGCGCACCGCGAGCCTGATCTTTCCTTCATCGTCAACACCATGCACAGCCTCCTGCCACATCTGCGTCAGGGGCAGGTGGTCTCGCTGGAGAGCACCACCTGGCCCGGCACCACGGAGGAGGTGTTGCGCCCCATGCTGGAGGAACAGGGGTTTGTCATCGGCGAAGATCTCTTCCTCGTCTATTCGCCAGAGCGGGAAGACCCCGGCAACCCGAAGTTCACCACCCGCGACATCCCGAAGGTGGTGGGTGGATCCACTCCGGCCTGCCTTCAGGTGGGCAGGGTGTTGTATGAAAACGTGGTGGTGCAGGTGGTGCCGGTAAGCTCCACCCGCGCGGCGGAGCTTACCAAGCTGCTCGAGAACATCCACCGGGCAGTGAACATCGGCCTGGTGAACGAGATGAAGATCGTCGCTGACCGCATGGGGCTGGACATTCACGAGATCATCCGCGCCGCCGCCACCAAGCCCTTCGGCTTCGTTCCCTATTACCCCGGCCCCGGGCTGGGCGGGCACTGCATTCCCATCGACCCCTTCTACCTCACCTGGAAGGCGCGGGAATACGACGTGCACACCCGTTTCATCGAGCTGGCCGGCGAGATCAATTCCTCCATGCCGGATTTTGTCGTCTCCAAGGTGATGACGGCACTCAACGACCACGGCAAGCCGGTGAAGGGCAGCCGCATCCTGGTGCTGGGCATCGCCTACAAGAAGAACGTCGATGACATGCGCGAATCGCCCTCGGTGGTGTTGATGGAGAAGCTGCAGGCGCTGGGAGCAGAGATCAGCTACCATGACCCTTGGGTGCCGGTCTTCCCGCCCATGCGGCGGCATCATTTCGACCTGAAGAGCGTGGAGCTGACACCAGCGCGGTTGCAGCGCGCCGATTGCGTGCTGCTGGCCACCGACCATGACGCCTTCGACTATGACATGATCCGCCAGCACGCCCCGCTCATCGTGGACACTCGCGGGCGTTTCCCCGCCCACCTGCCCAACGTGGTGAAAGCCTGAGATTGCAGGGTTGATTCAGGCCTTGCTCTCCTGAGCTTGCCCCGCTTGCCCTGCTTGCGCTACACGCTCAGGAGCACGGGGCGCATGATGCCTCATCCCACGCATGCTGAATACGGGCCATGAGCAAGAAGCAGAAGAACAAGCCGCAGCGCATCAAGGCGCGGTTGCCGAAGGGGTTTCGCGACATCGACGCCGCGGAAGTCGCCGCCACGCGCGAGATGCTGAACACCATCCGCGGTGTTTATGAATCCTACGGCTTCACGGCGCTGGAAACACCGTTCATCGAATATGCCGATGCGCTGGGCAAGTTCCTGCCCGATGACGACCGGCCCAACGAGGGCGTCTTCTCCTTCCAGGACGAGGACGAGCAGTGGCTGAGCTTGCGCTATGACCTCACCGCGCCGCTGGCGCGCCACGTGGCGGCCAATTTCGACAAGCTGCCGAAACCCTTTCGCTCCATGCGCATGGGCTGGGTGTTCCGCAACGAGAAGCCGGGGCCGGGGCGCTTTCGCCAGTTCATGCAGTGCGATGCCGACACCGTCGGCTCCGCCTCGCCGCTGGCCGATGCCGAGGTGTGCATGATGGCCGCCGATGCCTTGGAAGCGCTGGGCATCGCGCGGGGCGATTACGTGGTGCGGGTGAACAACCGCAAGATCCTCGACGGCGTGCTTCAGGGCATCGGCCAGGCGGATGAACGCGCGCGGCTGACCATCCTGCGCGCCATCGACAAGCTGGACAGGCTGGGGCCGGATGCCGTGCGCCAGTTGCTGGGCGAGGGGCGGCTGGACGAGTCCGGCGACTTCACCAGGGGCGCGGGGCTGGATGAAGAGCAGATCCGCCAGGTGATGGCCTTCGTCGAGGCCGGGCTTGAGGGCGGCAGCCGCGCTGACATCCTGAAGCGGCTGGAAGGGCTGGTGGGCGGCTCGGAGACGGGCCGCGCCGGCATTGACGAGCTTGCGGAAATGGCCGCCTTCCTCGATGCCGTCGGCTACGGGCAGGATCGCATTGCCTTCGATCCTTCCGTGGTGCGCGGGCTGGACTATTACACCGGCCCCGTCTTCGAGGCCGAGCTGACCTTCCAGGTAACGGACGAGGACGGCAACAAGGTGCGCTTCGGCTCCGTTGGCGGTGGTGGCCGCTATGACGACCTGGTAGCCCGCTTCACCGGCCAGCCGGTGCCGGCGACGGGCTTTTCCGTCGGCGTCTCTCGGCTGCATGCGGCGCTGAGGCACCTTGGGCGCGCCCATGCCCCGGCGCAGCATGCGCCGGTGGTGGTGCTGGTGCTGGATCGCGATCAGGTGGCCGATTACTGGCGCATGGTGGAGGAGCTGCGCGCCGCCGGCATCGCGGCGGAGATGTACATGGGCACCTCCGGCCTGAAGGCGCAGATGAAGTATGCCGACAGGCGCGGCGCGCCCATTGCCGTCATCGTCGGCGAGGAGGAGCGCCAGAAGGGCGAGGTGCAACTGAAGGATCTCATCGAGGGCCGCCGCAAGGCCGCCGCCATTGCCTCGCGCGCCGAATGGGTGGAAAGCCGCCCGGCGCAGATCGCCGCGCCGCGTGAAACACTGGTGCAAACCGTGCGCGACATGCTGGCGGCACAGGCGCGGGAGCAAGGGTAATGGCCGCCACCTCGGCAGAAGCGAAACGCATCCTGAAGCTGTTTCAGGCCAGCGGCTTCGCGCCGGTGGAGCCGCCGGTGTTGCAGCCGGCGGACGTGTTCATCGAGAAGTCGGGCGAGGAGATCCGCGCCCGCACCTTCCTGTTCTCCGACCCCGATGGCGTCAGCGAGCTGTGCCTCAGGCCAGACCTCACCGTGCCCACCTGCCGCTGGCACCTCGAGCATGCTGCCGATCCGTCAGCAGAGGCGAAATACTGCTACGCCGGGCCGGTGTTCCGCTATCACGCCCGCGAGGATGCCGACCTGCCGCGGGAATACGAGCAGGCGGGCGTGGAGTGGTTCGGCGCATCCGGGCCTGAAGCCGATGCCGGGATCCTCGCGCTGGCGGTGCGGGCCATCCGCGAGGCGGCGGGCGATGCCGAGCTGCCGCTTGCCATCACCATCGGCGATGTCGGCCTCATCCGCGCGCTGCTGGAAGACCTCGACATGCCGCCGCGCTGGCGCGCCCGGCTGCTGCGCCGCTTCCGCCGCCCGCGGGCCTTCCGCGCCACG
>JALSGQ010000106.1 GCA_026982665.1 Hyphomicrobiales bacterium
AGAACTATCTCTCTCTCTCTCTCTCTCTCTCTCTCTCTCTCTCTCTCTCTCTCTCTCTCTCTCTCTCTCTCTCTCTCTCTCTCTCTCTCTCTCTCTCTCTCTCTCTCTCTCTCAGCGCTCGCTCGCTCGCTGTTCATACTTCACCCATCTACGGATATTGTCAGGACCTAATGGCTCTACTTGTCGGTGAGATCATCAAGAGGAACGATGTTTCATGTTGCAAGTCACTTATACAACACCTTGCCTTGTAACTTGTGATTTTTCTGTTGCCCTCTTGTGTCTCGATGTCTCAGCGTTCTCAAGGGTGCCGCTAATTACACAAACAGTATCTCGGCACTTGAAATGATATCCAATAATTCTTGTTGTATACAAGAGCGTGAATAAGAAGAAATATTGGAGTACATGGGGTCGAGGAGTTCTACACTTCTCGTGGGAAGTATGCACACAGATGTAACTGTCGAACCATGCAAATTGTGTTTCCAAGCGAAAATTCACACAGAACTTACTCGCTATGGAGCACGTGTCGTCGGAAAGGTAGCCCCTGTCCTGTAGGTGACAGACAGAACCATCGCGTCACCAGCCTACAAGTCCACATCCCAAGTTGCACACTGGCCAGAAAAGAGTTGATGTGACTGTGCGTGTTTGTAATCGAGTACAAAACTGCATGTGTGTGTATACATACATCATGTGTGAGCGGATAGGTGTGTGTGTGTGCATGTATGGATTTGCGAATATGGTGTGCGCCAGACTTCGTTTCTTCAGGCTCACTTGCTGGCCTTTAGTTCCAGAGAGAAATGCGCAGCATAGCGGAAATGAGTCTCTGAACTAGTGAAAGCTGCTCACTTTGGACGTCCGGCTAGGCCAGGTCGGCTACTGTAGGGGTTTCTGGGTTTAGATGTCACCTGTCACAGCGAAAGACTACACAGGTATTACGTATGCACCAGGGAGGGAGGAGACGGATAGTCTCCTTCTCCTGCCCACCCTCGATCGTAAGAAAGCAAGGGAGGGGCCTTGACCAATCTCTGGAGGAAGTTCGTTCCAGGAGGAAACGATCTAGGGAAAGAAGGAGTGCTTCCTGTAATTCATCCTACAGGAAATCCTCTTGTTCACCAGGGAATGGGACATTCTGCCGCTACCTGGTTGAGATAAGGGTGTGGAGCACATCACGCATGTCCTAGTTGGACCGAGTGTCCCAGAGATACGCGGTATGCTCGAGAACTGGGCACTCTAGGAAATGGAAGGCTTGCTCTTTCACCTTCCTTGCATCGAAGACGAGATATCGCCTGGGAAGGCCCAGGACGATGTTTGCCCTGGCACAGACGCTGGATATGTGTCTGTGTGAGGTGAGGGAGTTCTCAAAGGTGACGCCAAGGTGCTATGTCGAGGTGACTGTCTCCAGGGTGTGTTCGTGGAGGGTGTAGGCATGTTCATGTGCTCTTTCTCCATCCGGTCCACGGCGGTAGATTGTACTTGTCAGGGTGGAAGGTCGTGTCCCACTCTGACTCCCATTCTTCCAGTCCTTTGAGGTCGTCCCGCAGCCGCTCTTGGTCGTTCATGCAGGTGATGCATCTGTACAGAATGGTGTCGTCAGCAAGGAGTCGGGTGGGTGAGGAGACTCTGCGTGGAGGATCATTGGCGTAGAGTGGAAAGAGGCAGGTGCCCAGGACTGAACCC
>JALSGQ010000107.1 GCA_026982665.1 Hyphomicrobiales bacterium
TGGGCAGCTTCACCTGGAGCTTTGACCACCTGCAGGAAGTCTCCGGGCGGCTGGCCGATGACATCGTGCAGAAGTTCGGGCGGCAGGTGCAGGCAGTGTGAGCAAAAGGCCGCATTGCACATTGCACATTGCACATTGCACGGAGAAAAGACCCCCTGTTCGCAGGATGAAGCTTGTAGCGGCAGGATACATTTCCCATACTTTCCTCGCACGGCATGCGTCTGCCATGCATGCCGGGCTGCCAGCCGCGCATGTGCGCCTGGCCGAAACAGGCATCCTGCAAGGGGAACGAAGCCTTGGAACACGGAGAGCTGCCCGTTCTGCGCGAATGGATCGTCCTGCTGGTGGCGATGGGCCTCGTGGTGCCCTTCGTGCGGCGGCTGAATGCGCCCACGGTGCTGGGCTATCTGCTCATCGGGGCGCTCATCGGCCCGTTCGGGCTGGGGCTTTTCAGCCAGTCGCTGCCGTGGCTTGAGTGGATCACCATTCGCGACACCGGCACCATGCGCATCTGGGCCGAGCTGGGCGTGGTGTTCCTGCTGTTCATGATCGGCCTTGAGCTGTCGATGCAGCGCTTGCTGTCCATGGCGCGGCTGGTGTTCGGGCTGGGGGCGGCGCAGGTGGTCATCACTGCCTTGCTGTTTGCCGGTCTGCTGCACCTGGGCGTGGGGCTGGCGCTGCCGCAGGCGGTCATCATCGGTGCCGGGCTGGCACTGTCTTCCACCGCCATCGTCATGCACATGCTGGTGGAGGAACGCAGGCTGGCCACGCCGGTAGGCCGCACCTCCTTCGCCATCCTGCTGTTCCAGGACATCGCCGTGGTGCCCATCCTGTTCCTGGTGGGGGCGTTTGCCGTCAACCATGCCGGTGCTGCACAAGACGGTGTCGGCGTGTGGGGGGCGCTGCTGCTGAACCTTGGCAAGGCGGCGCTGGCCATCATCGTCATCATGGCGCTGGGGCGGCTGCTGGTGCGCCCGCTGCTGCGCTTCGTTGCCGCCACCCGCACCCGCGAGTCGTTCATGGCGGCGGTGCTGCTGCTGGCCATCGGCACCGGCATGGCCACCCATGCCGCTGGCCTGTCCATGGCATTGGGGGCGTTCCTCGCCGGCCTGCTGCTGGCAGAGACGGAATACGCGCACCAGGTGGAGGTGGACCTGGAGCCGTTCAAGGGGCTGCTGATGGGCGTGTTCTTCACCTCCATCGGCATGAACCTGAACGTGCCGCAGGCCCTGCAGATGATCGACGTGCTGCTGCTCGCGGTGGCGGCGCTGATCATCCTCAAGGCGGCCATCCTTGTTGCGCTGGTGCGGCTGTTCGGCCTCTCCGGCGGGGTGTCGCTGGAAACGGCGCTGCTGCTGGCGCATGGTGGCGAGTTCGCCTTCGTCATCTTCTCGCAGGCCATGCAGGTGAACGTGCTGCCGCCGGCGGTGGCGCAGTTCTTCCTGGTGGTTACCACCGTCAGCATGTTCCTGCTGCCCTTCCTGGCGCGGCTGGGGCGCTGGCTGGCCTGCCGCCACACGCGCGCGGCCATGCACCGGCAGGCCCCCATGCCAAGCACGGAAGAAAGCCACGCGCTGAAGGATCACGTGATCATCATCGGCTATGGCCGCGTGGGGCAGTTGCTGGGGGCGGTGCTCAGCGAGCTGCGCATTCCCTTCGTGG
>JALSGQ010000108.1 GCA_026982665.1 Hyphomicrobiales bacterium
GTGTTTGCGCTGCCGCAGACGAAGATGATCGGCAACCGCATGGTGCGCATCCTGTCGTGGTATGACAACGAGTGGGGCTTCTCCAACCGCATGAACGACACCGCCGTGGCCATGGGCAAGGTGATGGGGGCGTAAATGAGCAGCATCGAGGGAATCAAGTCCATTGCCGATGCGGATGTGAACGGCAAGACGGTTCTCATCCGCGCAGACCTGAACGTGCCGATGGAGGAGGGCAGGGTTACCGACTCCACCCGCATCGACCGCTTCGCACCGACCGTGAAGATGCTCAGCGAGAAGGGGGCGAAGGTTGCCATCATCTCGCATTTCGGTCGGCCGAAGGGGCAGCGCGACAAGAAGTTCTCGCTCAAACCCGTGGCCGAGGCGCTCTCCGACGTGCTGGGCATGCCGGTGAAGTTCGCCTCCGACTGCGTTGGCGAGGTGGCCGAGAAGGCCGTGTGGGCGCTGCAGCCGGGTGAAGTCATCATGCTGGAGAACCTGCGCTTTCACCCCGGCGAGACCAAGGATGACGAGAACTTCGCACGGCGGCTGTCGGTGCTGGCGGACATCTATTGCAATGATGCCTTTTCCGTCTCGCACAGGGCGCATGCCTCGGTGCATGCCATCACCAAGTTCCTGCCGTCCTATGCGGGCCTGAGCCTGATGAAGGAGCTTCAGGCGCTGTCCGCGGCGCTGGACAATCCGCAGCGGCCGGCAGCGGCGCTGGTGGGTGGCGCGAAGGTCTCCACCAAGATCCCGGTGCTGGAGAACCTGCTGCCGGTGGTGGATCAGATCATCGTCGGCGGCGGCATGGCCAACACCTTCCTGCTGGCGCTGGGATATGACGTGGGCAAGTCGCTGGCCGAGCCGGATTTCGTCGATACGGCAAAGACCATCATGGCCAAGGCGGAAGAGAACAACTGCGAGATCGTGCTGCCGTCCGATGCCACCTGCGCCAAGGAGTTCAAGGCCGGGGCGGAGGCGGAAACCTGCGCGCTTGACGGTGTGCCTTCCGACTCCATGATCCTCGACATTGGCCCGCAGTCCATTGCCGACCTCAAGGTGCGGCTGCAGGAGATCAAGACGCTGCTGTGGAACGGTCCGCTGGGTGCTTTCGAGGTGCCGCCGTTCGATACCGGCACGGTGGAGATCGCCCGCGCGGCAGCGGAGTTGACCAAGGCCGGCAAACTGGTAACAGTAGCAGGTGGTGGTGATACCGTGGCGGCGCTGAATACCGCCGGAGTTACGGACGACTTCACCTATGTTTCCACCGCCGGTGGTGCCTTCCTGGAGTGGCTGGAAGGCAAGGAGCTGCCGGGGGTGGCGGCGCTGAGGGCAAGCAACGCCTGAGCCAGCGTGTTTGCGTGATTGCTGGCCGGGTAGTGAAAAATCCGGCTGGTGCGTATTGGCTTGTTCCGCCTGATGCGCTGCATGATGGCGGCAGCAGTGGGAACGGGCAACTCGGGAAATCGGAGGAGAACTATCATGGCCATGATCACCTTGCGGCAGCTGCTGGACTATGCTGCCGAGCATGACTTCGGCCTGCCGGCCTTCAACATCAACAACATGGAGCAGGGCATCGCCATCCTGGAGGCGGCGAAGGAGACCGATTCGCCGGTCATCCTGCAGGCCTCGCGCGGTGCGCGCAACTACGCCAACGACATCATGCTGCGCCACATGATCCAGGCGCTGGTGGAGATGTATCCGGACATCCCCATCGTCATGCACCAGGATCACGGCAACAGCGTGAAGACCTGCCTGTCTGCCATGCAGCAGGGCTTCACCTCGGTGATGATGGACGGCTCGCTGGAAGAGGACGCCAAGACGCCTGCCTCGTATGAATACAACGTCAACGTTACTGCCGAGGTCAGCCGCCTGGCGCACATGATCGGCGTTTCCGTGGAGGGCGAGCTGGGCTGCCTCGGCTCGCTGGAGACCGGCATGGGCGACAAGGAGGACGGCCACGGTTTCGAGGGCAAGCTGGAGAAGGATCAGCTGCTGACCGATCCGGATGAGGCCGCCGACTTCGTGGCCAAGACCAAGGTGGACGCGCTGGCGGTGGCGGTGGGTACCTCGCATGGTGCCTACAAGTTCACCCGTCCGCCGACCGGCGACATTCTGGCCATCGACCGCATCGCCGAGATTCATGCGCGCATCCCCAACACTCACATCGTGATGCATGGTTCCTCCACGGTGCCGAAGGAGCTGGTGGATCTCATCAACGAGTTTGGCGGTGCCATTCCGGAGACCTACGGCGTGCCGGTGGACGAGCTGGTGCGCAGCATCAAGATGGGCGTGCGCAAGATCAACATCGACACCGACCTGCGCCTGGCGGCCACGGGCCAGTTCCGCAAGGTGGCGGCAGAGCAGCCGAAGGAGTTCGACCTGCGCAAGTTCCTGAAGCCGGCCATGGAGGCCATGAAGAAGGTGTGCAAGGATCGCTACGAGGCCTTTGGCTGCGCTGGTCATGCCAGCAAGATCAAGGCCATTCCGCTGTCCGAGATGGCCAAGCGCTACGAGTCGGGCGAGCTGGATCCGGTGATCGCGCCGAAGGCCGCCGCGGCGGAGTAAGGC
>JALSGQ010000109.1 GCA_026982665.1 Hyphomicrobiales bacterium
GGCCTTTGGCTGCGCTGGTCATGCCAGCAAGATCAAGGCCATTCCGCTGTCCGAGATGGCCAAGCGCTACGAGTCGGGCGAGCTGGATCCGGTGATCGCGCCGAAGGCCGCCGCGGCGGAGTAAGGCTCTCGGCCTTGCAAGGCTGTGCGTGGTCTTGCGAGTGATGAGAACATGAGGCAGGCAGCTCGCCAGAGGCTGCCTGCTTCTTCTTTTTTGATGGGGTCTGCTTTGAGCAGGGCTGTTTTCTGTAAGCTCATGATTGTCAAGGATACCCTTCGGGGCGTTGCTTCAAGGCAACTTTATTCTTGATAAGCATGAGCTTGCAAAAAATGAAAAAGAGATTCCATATTGAAAAGTCCCAGTTTCTTCATTTCTTCTCTTTCGTCCGTTAAAATATCAAACTTGCAAAGATTTGTAGTGTAGCTTCATGGTAGAGTGGTGGTATGCGTGTCTGAAGTGCAGGGCAGTTCAGGAAGATCATTTTTTCTTGTTTGTGGTGATTCCTTATTGCTTTGTTTTCCGATGATTTTTATGGCATATATGTATCTACACCTGCCACCTTTTCCTTGGAGTATTCCCTATGAAGATCTGTTTTTGTGATTGGGATGCACGCCCGGCAATCCTGGTGGAAACCCCTATGCTGGGCATGCGTGCTTGGGCAATATTGGACGAAGACAACCCGCGCTGGGAAGAAGTCGATGCAGCCGATGTCTTCCACACGGCATATGTCATGACAGAAGATGACTTCTGGGTGGCCTTTCCGGAAGCCTTCTCCGTTCGAGAAGCTCTCAAGTCCAACCTCGGCTTTTTCTGAAGCTGCCTCAATCAGGACCGATTTTCGCAAGAGCGTGATTTCGAGGCACTCTTGGGTATCGCTTTCAGTGAATTCATCTGTGGGTGGCAAATACCTGAAGGTGGTCTTGCATGTGTGGGGATTGACAATGCCGGCTTCCCTGCACACATGGGGCAGGGCAAGGGGTGTTTCCTGACGAGGGATCCTGCATGAGCATGGACCGCATTCTTTCCGCCCGTCATCATGCCGCGGAGCAGGTGGGGGCAGACAGGCCGCTTGATCGCATCTACGTGCACGGGCTGGAAGTGGATGCGTGGATCGGTATTCACCACCAGGAAAAGGGGCAGACGCAGAAGGTGCGCATTGACGTGGAGGCCGAAATTCTGCCCGCCGCCCGCAATGAAAACATCGAAAACACCCTGTGCTACGATTTCATTGTCGGTGGTGTTCATGCCATCATCGAACGCGGGCACATCAACCTCGTCGAAACACTGGCCGAGGAGGTTGCAGCCCATGTGCTGGGTCATCCGCTTGCCCGGCGAGTGAAGGTGCGCGTGGAGAAGCTCGAGCGCCTGCCGGGTGCGAAGCTGGGGGTGGAGATCCTGCGCGAGAAGCTGGCCGATACCGTTGCCGATATCGTTCCGCTGCCGGACGAGCGGGATTGAATACGCGCCCTGCAACGGTTATTTCATTTCTGTTGGCGCGACCTGTCTTGATGACGTGTATCCGGAGGGGTGGCTGAGTGGTCGAAAGCGGCGGTCTTGAAAACCGTTGAGGGCCTTGCCCTCCGGGGGTTCGAATCCCTCCCCCTCCGCCAGTTGACGTGATTGCGCGTGATTCCTGGTCATTGCCGCGCAATCCTCTGCCTGGGGCGATACGCCTTTCATCCCGTTCCATCCATGATGACGAGATTGGGGGCTGCGACGCGGCATATGCATGCGTTGCGGATTTCTGGTCCTTTCCCATCATTTTCCTTGTAACGGTTCCAATTTGCTGTTGACAGCATATGCAATATGGAATTATTCTAATTTCAGGTCATGGGCAGGTGCTCGTGGCAGGCCGGCGGGGCAGGGTGTCTTGCCGGCAGACATGTTGAACACGACCAGAGCAATCAGGCAGGAGGATGGACGTCATGCTCAAGAACACAGGCAAGTGTCCGGTGATGCACGATGCATTGCGGCACACCACGCTGGGTGGTAGCCAGATACGCCAATGGTGGCCGCAGCAGCTCAATCTGCGCATCCTGCACCAGAACCCGGCGGAGCTGAAGCCGGTGCCGGCGGACTTCGATTACGTGCAGGCCTTCAACAAGCTGGACCTGGAGGCGGTGAAGGCCGACCTGCGCAAGCTCATGAAGGAGTCGCAGGACTGGTGGCCGGCGGACTACGGGCACTATGGACCGCTGTTCATCCGCATGGCGTGGCATGCCGCGGGCACCTACCGCATCTTCGATGGCCGCGGCGGCGGCAACACCGGCAACCAGCGCTTCGCGCCGGTGGACAGCTGGCCGGACAACGTCAACCTCGACAAGGCACGCCGCCTGCTGTGGCCGGTGAAGAAGAAGTATGGCGATGCCATCTCCTGGGCCGATCTCATCATCCTCGCCGGCAACGTGGCGCTGGAGGACATGGGCTTCAAGACGCTCGGCTTTGCCGGCGGGCGCGTCGATATCTGGGAGCCGGAGGAGGATGTCTACTGGGGGCCGGAAGGCGAATGGCTGGGCGATGAGCGCCACCCGGACGGCGAACTGCTGCACCCGCTGGCGGCGGATCACATGGGCCTCATCTACGTCAACCCGGAAGGGCCGAACGGCGAGCCGAACGTGCTGAAGTCCGCCGAGTTCATCCGCCGCAGCTTCGCACGCATGGGCATGAACGACGTGGAGACCGTGGCGCTGATCGCCGGTGGACACACCTTCGGCAAGACGCATGGCGAGGGTGGCGTCGATCAGCTTGGGCCGGAGCCGGAGGCGGCGCCGCTGGAGGAGATGGGTCTCGGCTGGAAGGGCCCGAAGGGCGCGGAAGGTGTCATCACCTCCGGGCTGGAGGGCGTGTGGACGCCGACGCCGACCAAGTGGGACAACACCTTCCTGGAGCTGCTGTTCAAGTATGAATGGAACCTCACCAAGAGCCCCGGCGGCGCCTGGCAGTGGGAGGCGGTGAACCCGGCGGAGGAGGACATGGTGCCCGACCCGTTCGATCCGTCGAAGAAGCGCCCGCCGGTGATGCTGACCACCGACCTGGCGCTGAAGCTCGACCCCGTCTATGAGCCGATCTCCCGGCGCTTCCTGGAGAATCCGGACGAGTTCGCGGACGAGTTCGCCAAGGCGTGGTTCAAGCTCATCCACCGCGACATGGGGCCGAAGCATCGCTATCTCGGCCCGGATGTGCCGGAAGAGACGTTCGTGTGGCAGGATCCGCTGCCCGAACGCGACTTCGAGCTGGTGGATGATGCCGACATCGCCAATCTCAAGAAGGAGATCCTGGCCTCCGGCATCGAGCCGCGGGCGTTCATCTACACCGCACTGTCCGCCGCCGTTACCTACCGCGATTCCGACAAGCGCGGTGGTGCCAATGGTGCGCGCATCCGGCTTGAACCGCAGAAGGACTGGGTGGTGAACGAGCCGCAGCAACTGCAGAAGGTGCTCGATGCGCTGGAAGGCATCCGCGCGCGGTTCAACGAGGCGCAGTCCGGCAACAAGCGCATCTCGCTGGCCGACATGATCGTGCTGGCCGGCTGCGCGGCGGTGGAAGACGCGGCGAAGAAGGCCGGGTTTGACGTGGAAGTGCCGTTCACGCCGGGCCGGGTGGATGCCAGCCAGGAGCAGACGGACGTGGAGGCGCACGAGTATCTCGAGCCGATTGCCGACGGCTTCCGCAACTACGTGAAGTCCGGCTGCGAGGAGCTGCCGGTGGAGCGCCTGCTGGTGGACAAGGCGCAGCTGCTGACGCTGACGGTGCCGGAGATGACGGTGCTCGTTGGTGGCTTGCGGGTGTTGCAGGCGAACCACGGCAATGCGCCGCACGGCGTGCTCACCGAGCGGCCCGGTGTGTTGACGAACGACTTCTTCGTCAACATCTGCGACATGGGCGTGGAGTGGAAGCCGGTGGAGGATGCGCCGGGTTTGTATGAGGCCATCGACCGCAAGAGCGGCGAGCGCAAGTGGACGGGCACGCGGGTGGACCTGGTGTTTGGTGCCAACTCGCAGCTCAGGGCGCAGAGCGAATACTACGCGCAGGACGAGAAGGCCGAGCAGTTCGTGCAGGACTTCATCCGCGCGTGGGACAAGCTGATGATGCTCGACCGCTTCGACGTGAACTGGCACTGAGCAACACCGTGGCGGCGGCCCGCGTGGCCGCTGCCGCAACCCAGGTGCCAGTGGCAGGGGTGGCTGGCGGCATGAACCTTGCGTCTCTCGCCAAAGCCGTGATCATGCCGCGGATGAGGCCACCCCTGCCTTCCTGTTCATCGGGGCCAAGCCCCATGGCGGTTTGCAGGCCTGTATTGCAGGCCTGTGCTTTTCTTCCTCGGGAAAGGCGATGTGCCCTGTTGGCACCGGATATTGCCCGATGCCATCGGGGGCTTGCTCCATGTTCTCGGGTGGATGAGATGAATCACCCTGCTTTCAATGCCTTGAAACCGGATTTGCATGCATTTCGTTGATCATCCCTGGTCAGTCAGCCCTTGCGATTGCCGCAGATGGGGCACTCCACCTCCAGCGGATAACCATACCATATACCCTTGCAACTGGAGCAGTAGTGCCCTGTCTGCTGCTCGCGCGGAATGCCGATGATGCGGGCCAGCGGGCTGGGGCCCAGGTCGCGGCAGCCGTCCGTGGTGCGGGGTGGTGGCACCCGTGATTGGGGAAAGCGCACCACTTGCGCTGCCCGCACCGGGGCAGTGCCAGCGCCTGCCACTGTGGTGGAGGCCTGTTTGCCACCAGCCGGCAGGCCGCCAGTTGGCCGAGAGCCATCTGCAGCCTCGCTGCCCCTTGCCTTGTCGCCTGTGGCCTTTCCGTTTGCCGCCGTGTCATTTTCGGGCGGAGTGTTGTCCTGTTCACTCATGGCTGGTCTCCATGCGGCACTTCAGGCCGTAGCGCCTGATCTTGTTGGCGAGGCCGACGCGTGAAAGCCCCAGCTCGGCGGCAGCCCGGCTCTGGTTGCCCTGGCAGCGCTGCAGGGCCTCGGCCACCAGCATCCTTTCCAGGGCCTCCACCTTCTCCTTCAGCGTCCGGCCCTGCAGGGACGACAGCACATCCACGCCGTTGACCTGCCCCGGTGTGGTGCGCCGCAGGCGGGCGCTGGCAATGGCGGGGGAGAGGTGATCGCTGGTGAGGTATTCGCCATCCCTGGCCATCGCCACCATGCGGCGGATCTCGTTTTCCAGCTCGCGCACGTTGCCGGGGAAGGGATAATGCTTCAATTGCTCCAGCACCTGGCGTGAAATGCCCAGCAGGCGCACGTTCATCTCCTCGCTGTAGCGCCGTACGAAAAATTCTGTCAGCACGGGAATGTCTTCCGGGCGCTCGCGCAGCGGAGGAATGTTCAGCTCGAAGCCCTTCAGCCGGTAATACAGGTCGCGCCTGAACCTGCCTTCTTCCACCAGCTTTTCCAGTGGCACGTTGGTGGCGCAGATGATGCGGACGTCGGCCCGGTAGGTGCGGTCATCGCCCAACGGTTTCACCTCTCCCTCCTGCAGGAAGCGCAGAAGGCTCACCTGAAAGGCCGGCGATATGTCGGAAATCTCGTCAAGAAACACGGTGCCGCCATCGGCCGCGCGAAACAGGCCCAGGCGGTCGCTGACCGCGCCGGTGAAGGCACCGCGCCTGTGGCCGAACAGTTCCGAATGCAACAGCTCATCCGGCACGCCGCCGCAGTTCTGCACCAGCAGCGGCGCGTTGGCGCGGCGTGAATGGAAGTGAATGGCGCGTGCCAGAAGCTCCTTGCCGGTGCCGGTTTCTCCCTGGACGAGCACCGGCAGATCCGTCGGTGCCGCCTGTCGTGCCGTGGCGCACAGGCGAGCCATGGCCTCGGATACGTAGATGAGACGCTCGAACTGGCGGCAGGTGGCAGGCTCGCTGCCCAGCACCACGCCTTCCAGCAGTGGCTGCGTGCCTTCATCATGCAGCTTGAACTCGCGCGACAACAGGCGGTGGCGGCGCGCCAGCTCCGCCGCTTCCAGCGCCCGCTTGGCCACCAGCCCCACCTGCTCCACGTCCAGCGGCTTGCGCAGGAACTGGTAGATGGCGGCGCGGTCAGCCTCGTGCGGGCGCATGCGACGGGCGCAGTCAGGGTCCTTTACCAGTATGCGCAGGCTGCCGGGGCTGCGCACGCGGCACTGGCGCAGGGCTTCCAGCCCGTCCTCGCGGCCAAGCCGCGCCTCGCAGATGACAAGATCGATGCGCGCCTCCTGCAAGCGCCGCAGCAGCGTGCGCGTGTCATGCGCCAGCAGCACGCGATAGCCCAGCTCCTCGCGCAGCAGGGCGATGATCTCGTGCCACTCTGCCTCATCGGTAATTGCCAGCAGGATGGTGGAGACATGCTCCATTGCGGCAAACCTCCTTTGCACCACGCATGTCAGGTTATCACTTCCGCCATGCCCCGGCAAAGCGACAGCCGCCCGATGCCCGCCATGCAGAATGAAGGGGCTTCATGCGGGCTGCAAATGATGCGGGCTGCGGGTGGATGAAGGAGGCCCTTCGGGGCGTTTGTTCGTGGGGCTTTCGTGCCGGTGGCAGCGGCCCTGATGGTAGCAAATCATGTTTGCACTGCAAATGAAATTTACTTTCATTTGGCTGCGTGTCTCTTGGGGGAGTTTGTTCAACCTGCTGATTTTCATGAATATTATTTTTTTTCGTAATTGGCACAAGTCTTGCTGAAAGGTTAACAGCTGCCGCTGGTGGCCCCGTGCGCAGCCTCAAGTGGTGCACGGCCCTGGTGTTTTTGTGGCAGGCACTTCGGTGGCGGCAGTGTGGGCGGCACGACAACAGCCCCGACAACAACGGCGACAACAAGCCGATGGAACAACGACGAGAAGGAGGAGGAGACATGCCCAACGTATTATGGCTTCAGGGCGGCGCGTGTTCCGGCAATACCATGTCGTTCCTCAATGCCGAGGAACCGAGCGCTGTCGACCTGGTTACCGACTTTGGCTTCAACATCCTGTGGCATCCGTCGCTGGGCATGGAGCTTGGAGAGAACCTGCAGGCGTTGCTGCGGGCCTGTGTTTCCGGCGAGATTCCGCTGGATGTCTTCGTGTTCGAAGGCACGGTGGTGAACGCGCCCAACGGCACCGGCAACTGGAACCGCTTTGCCGGGCGGCCGATGAAGGACTGGGTGCGAGATCTGGCGAACGTCGCGCAATTCGTGGTGGCAGTGGGTGATTGTGCCACGTGGGGCGGCATTCCGGCCAATGCGCCCAACCCCACCGATTCCACCGGGCTGCAGTTCCTGAAGCGTGAGCATGGTGGTTACCTGGGCAGCGATTTCAAGGCCAAGTCCGGCCTGCCGGTCATCAACATCCCCGGCTGCCCGGCGCATCCGGACTGGGTAACGCAGGTGCTGGTGGCGGTGGCCACCGGCAGGGCCGAGGACCTGTCCCTCGACGACCTGCAGCGGCCGCGCACCTTCTTCAGCAGCTTCACCCAGACGGGCTGCACGCGCAACATGCACTTCGCCTACAAGGTGTCGGCCACCGAGTTCGGCCAGCGCAAGGGCTGCCTGTTCTATGACCTCGGCTGCCGCGGGCCGATGACGCACAGTCCGTGCAACCGCATCCTGTGGAACCGGCAGTCTTCCAAGACGCGCGCCGGCATGCCCTGCCTGGGCTGCACCGAGCCGGAGTTCCCCTTCTTCGATCTTGCGCCCGGCACCGTGTTCAAGACGCAGACGGTGATGGGTGTGCCGAAAGACCTGCCGGAGGGCGTGGACAAGACTGGCTACATCAAGCTCACCGCCGCCGCCAAGACAGCCGCGCCGGCATGGGCGGAAGAGGACATCTTCGTGGTGTGAACATCATTCCGGCATGGGGTGGCCGGTTGCGCCTGGTTTTTGTGCCTGATCCGCGCGCTGCCTGCCCCGCATCCAGCACCAACGGCGCGGATGCCCTGTTGCAGGCTGGAGCCGGGAGTGATCAGCAGGGAGGAAGAAACAATGGCTGAAGCAGCGGTTCAAACCCTGGAAATCTCCCCCGTCGGGCGTGTCGAGGGCGACCTTGACGTGCGGGTGGAGATAGAGAACGGCGTGGTGGTCAATGCCTGGACGAGCGCAGAACTGTTCCGCGGGCTGGAGATCATCCTCAAGGACAAGGATCCGCAGGCCGGGCTGGTGGTAACCCCGCGCGCCTGTGGCATCTGCGGAGCGTCGCATCTGACCTGCGCCGCCTGGGCGCTGGATACCGCGTGGCAGACGGAAGTGCCGCGCAACGCCATTCTGGCGCGCAACCTGGGGCAATTGGCGGAAAGCCTGCAAAGCCTGCCGCGTCATCACTATGCGCTGTTCATGATCGACATGGTCAACAAGAACTACCAGAACAGCCCGTTCTACGAGGAGGCGGTGAAGCGCTGGGCGCCGTTCACCGGCAGGAATTACGAGATCGGGGTTACCATCTCCGGCAAGCCGGTGGAGATCTATGCGCTGTTTGGCGGGCAGTGGCCGCACTCCAGCTACATGGTGCCCGGTGGCGTGATGTGTGCTCCCACGCTGGCCGACATCACCCGCGCCTGGGCCATCCTGGAGTATTTCCGCGAAACGTGGCTGGAGCCGGTCTGGCTGGGGTGCTCTCTGGAACGCTACGAGGAAATCCGCTCCTACGACGACTTCATGGCGTGGCTGGACGAGAAGCCCGAGCATGCCAACTCCGACCTCGGCCTGTTCTGGCGCATGGGGGTGGACATCGGGCTGGACAGGTATGGCAGGGGCCTGGGCAAATACATCACCTGGGGCTACCTGCCGCATGAAGACCGCTACAATCGCCCCACCATCGAGGGGCGCAGCCAGGCGGTCATCATGAAGAACGGCATCTATGATGGTGCCACCGATACCTTTGCACCGGCTGATCAGGCTGCCGTGCGCGAGGACGTGAAGCACGCCTGGTATGACGAGCCGGGCGGGCTGCATCCGTTCGAGCGCACCGTCAATCCGGTGATGGACAATACCATCGACTATGACGGCAAGTATTCCTGGGCCATGCCGGTGCGCAACGAGCAGTTCGGCCGGCTGGAGGCCGGGCCGCTGGCGCGTGAGCTGGTGGCCGGCTGGGAGCAGGGCGAGAGCTGGCAGCATCATGATCCGCTGGTGCTTGACATGTATCGCAAGATGGGCGGGGCCAGCGTGTTGCTCAGGCACTTTGCCCGCATGCACGAGGCGGTGAAGATCTATCGCGAGATGGAGCGCATCTTGCGCGAGTTCCGCCTCAATGACGAGTGGTACATCAAGCCGACGGAACGCGACGGGCGCGGATGGGGGGCCACGGAAGCCATTCGTGGCGCGCTGTGCCACTGGATCGACGTGGAAGGCGGCAAGATCAGGAATTACCAGATCATCGCCCCGACCACGTGGAATGTCGGACCGCGCTCCGATGACGAGGCGCGCGGGCCCATCGAGGAGGCGCTCATCGGCACCCCCATTGCCGACCCCACCGACCCGGTGGAAGTGGGGCACGTGGCGCGCTCCTACGATTCCTGCCTGGTGTGCACCGTGCACGCCCATGATGCGAAAACGGGCAGGGAGCTGGCCCGCTTCCGCGTGGCATGATGGCCCCGGCGATGCACATTGCCGCGGCAGGGTGCGCAGATGCTGCCTGATGCCTGCCATCCCTGCCGTGGTGCCTGTCGGCCCGATGGTGGGCGGCATTCCGGCCGGGGGCATGGCAGCCAGGCAGCCAGAGGCCGGGATGCACGGGCCGGGGACGATGCCGGTCTTGCCGCGCATTGGGCGGCCGGCATCGTCCCGCGCGGGCTGGGCGGGTGTTCACAAGATTGTGCAGGGTACGCCGCAGTGTGGTTCATGAGGAAAGGGAGCAAGGCCTGCGAAAAAAGAGACGAGAAATTGAAGGAATGGACTGAAAAAATGTGATTTCGGCACAAACCGAACATGGGAGGACAGGCCTGCATGGGCGAAAGGAACAAGGGCAGGGATGCGGAGAGGTTGCGACAGCAGATAGCTGAATTGCTGAAAGGCGGCCTGAAGACCCGGACGGAACCGTTTCCGTCTTCGGCGCAGGAGTTTGCGCGCATTCTGGACGAGTTGCGCGCCCTGCCGCCTGATGACCTGGAAGGCAAGCTGGTGATTGCCGGTTTTACCGACCACCCTTACGGCGAGGAGGAGATGCGTTGCCAGGAGTGCATCTACTATCTCGTGCATCGCCGCTGGTGCGACCTGCCGGAGCTGGATCTGCCGGTGGAGCCGGACTGGTGGTGTCGGTTGTGGAAGATCTGACGGCGGCGGCTGCCTGGATGCGGCCCGCACGGCTCATTCCCGCCAGCTGAAGGGAATGGCCCGACCAGACAAGGCAGATCGCACCGCAAACAGGTCGCACGGGGAAGAGGCTTCAAGGACTGCACGACAACTGCGTCAAGGCACCATGTCTGGGAGGAAATCGCCATGACGGGCACGCAAGAACAACAAGCCGCAAATGCCGCCGTGGAGCCGCCGGAAGATGCCGCCCTGCGCCGGCGCATCCGCCAACTGCTGGAGGAGGGGCTGCAGACGGAGGTGCATCCACGCGCCGATACGCCGGAGATGGTGCAGGAGGTGGTGCATCGCCTGCAGGAGGAATGCGGCGATGACCTGCAATGCAAGCTGGTGGTGGCGGGCTTCACTCTGCAGCCGGTGGAGCATGGCGGCATGGAGCAGGCCTGCGAGACCTGCATGTATTACCTCATTCATCGCAAGTGGTGTGAACTGCCGGAGCTGGATGTGCCGGTGGAGCCTCAGTGGTCTTGCCGGCTGTGGCGCATATGAAGATGAAGACGCAGAGAAGCAACAAGGGCAAACGCGGGCAGGCTTCACGTGAGAGAGCAGGGTTGCCGCCGGAGGCAGACGGGTGTGCGGACGGGCGCAACGCCGCAACAGCGGCTGCATCCGTCGCGGTATCTGAAGCGTTCGGCACTGCATCGGCATCTCTGGGCAGCCCGGCGGCATCAGCAGCAATCACGGCAGTGGCAGAACCAGAGGGAACAGAAGCCAGCCCACGGCTCGTCATCATCGGCTGCGGCAATCCCAACCGCCGCGACGACGGTGCAGGCCCGGCGGTCATTGCCGCGTTGCGCCAGTTGCTGGGCGATCAACTGCCGGCAGATGTGCTGTTGTGTGATGCCGGCACGGATGGCATGGCGGTGATGTTTCGCGCCCGTGGTTGCCGCTCGCTGGTGATCATCGATGCCGCCCGCAACACCGGCGCGGAGCCGGGTGCCATTTTCGAGGTGCCGGGAGAAGAGCTGCAGCAGCCCCACCCGCAGGACAGCCTGAACCTGCATGATTTCCGCTGGCAGCATGCATTGCATGCCGGGCGGCAGATTTTCGGCGATGCCTTTCCCCGGCACGTGCGGGTGTTCCTGGTGGAGGCGGCAGATACCGGCTTCGGGCTGGAGCTGTCGAAATCGGTGCAAGCGGCCGTTGACACGCTGGCGCAGCGGCTGGCGCGGGAGATTGCATTGGCAGCCGGCGGTGCCGGGGCGGCCAGGGGAGTGGAGCAGGCTGCCGAGGCAAACGACCTGCCTGTCATCAGCTTGCGTGATGCACGTCTGTATCTGCCGGCGGAGATCTGCCGCGCCTTTTTTGCTGGTGTTGGCGGGGTGGTGCTGGTGCGTGATGGGGATGACCTGTGCATCCTGCCGGTGCGCCAGGCGGCTGGTGGCGGCTTTCTGCTGAAGCAGCGCAACGCAGCGGGAGATTGCGTGGTGGAGGCGCTGGAGTTCCTGCGCCGGGAGGGACTGGAAGAATTGCGCCGCAGCAGCAGCCGGGCCGAGTGGGATGACCGCAATGGTGCGTTGCGGCTGCCGGATTTCCTGCGCGCTGGTGAAGGTGCGGGCTGATCCTCCCCCGCATGGCGGAAAGTGCAAACTTTCTTATCATATTGAATATTTGGTGTTCTTGTCTTACACTGATCGCAGGTGGTCAACAGCGACATCAACACCTGCCACCAGCGCACCGCCGGCCTTACGCAAAGGGCCGGATTTGTGAACAAGAGGCGGGCGCGGGAGGAAACAGGGAGGCATCCATCATGGCCGTTCCGGCATCGAACCAGTTGCAGGCCGCCTTGCGCGAGGTGGAACAGGCCGAGGCCAGCGACGCCGAAAAGGCGGAAATGCTCATGGAAATCGCCATGGGCCTGCAAGTGCGCCCCAGGACACCGGATGATCTCAAGGCGGCTGTCGCGCTCTACCGGCGGGCGCTGGAGCTTGTGCCGGCCGATGACAATCCGCTGCTGAACGCGCGCATCACCGCGCGGCTGGCCACGGCCCTGCAGGCCCTGCCGGGGGAAGATGCTGCCCCGTTGCAGGAGGCCCGCACGCTGTTGCAGCAGCAGGCCCTGCCGGTGCTGCGCACACACGGCACACCGGAGGAAACGGCGGAAGCGGAGATGAACCTTGGTGTCATCCTGCAGGCACTGGCCGGTGCCGGCCTGGCCCCGATGCGCGACGCCATTGCCGCCTATCAGCGGGCGTTGCGGGTGTTTGATGGCGAGAAGTTCCCGCGTGAGCATGCCATCCTGCAAAACAACCTGGCCACTGCCTTTCTGGCCATGCCGATGAATGACGATTCCGGCAAGATGCGCGAGGCGCTGGCTGTGCAGGCGTTCGAGGCCGGGTTGAAGGCGGTGAACATCATCGACCACCCGGTGGAATACGCCATGCTGCAAAACAACCTGGGCAATGCCCTGCAGCAGGTGCGCAGCAGTCATCCGCTGGAAAACCGCCAGCGCGCGCTACAGGCCTATGACGAAGCGCTGAAGGTGCGCACCCGGCACGATGCGCCGCTGCCTCATGCCAACACCATCGCCAACAAGGCCATGTGCCTGCTGGGCCTGCCGGACGACATGGAGCATCCGCAACGGGGCAACCCGAGCAACACGGCCACGGCCCGTGCCCTGCTGCGGGAAGCGGCGGAAATCTTCCGCCAGCATGGCGAGCCGGGCAAGGCCGCTGCGGTGGAACAGGTGTTGCAGGAACTTGAGGTGGCCATGTCAGGCCAGCAGCGGAGCGAGGCGGTGGTGAAGCGGTGATGTGGTGAAGCAGCGAAAGGGACCTGCCTTGCCGAGCGCACTGTCCGGGCATGGGGCGAGATGAGCGGTGCACTGCGCTTTGGTCAGGTGGGCAGCGGTCGGCAGAACAAGAAAACGGACAACCCGGGACACAGGACAAGGACACGAAAAAACATCACGGGACACAGCAAAGGCATCAAGGGAGGAGCGCGCATCATGGGAGCCTACATTCTGGCATTCATTGTCGGCGTGGTGCTGTCGGTGGCTGGAGGTGCCATTGGCGGCATCCTGGTGGGGGGCAAGGAGCTGGGCAACCAGCTTGCCGCCTTCATGGGGTCGTTCTACGGGGCCATTGCCGGGATTCCCGGCGTCATCCTGGGGCTGATCATTCTCGCCATCATCGGCTGAACGGGGGTTGCCGTGGCCGATGGTGGGCCTCAGTGCGATGGCCGTGCCTCTGGTGGCGGGGCGGGGGCGTTCATCAGGCCACGAAATGCAGCCCCCCGGAAAACATCAAAACGGAAAACGACACGGGAGCGGCATCGATGTTCGACATGGTCAAGCACTCGATAACGTTGTTCTTTCAAGGCAGGCTCTTTCAGGATCCGAAGATGGCCATGCGGCAGCTGTTCATCGGCATCCTGATCGCCACCGTGGTAGTGGTGGTGCTGGGGCTGGCGGGGTTGCCGCTGTGGCTGGCAGCCGGGCTGGGCGGCCTGGCCGGCGGTATCGCGCAGCCCTACCTGTATCGCAACCTGAAATACGCCTGAGCCTGAGGGCATTTGAGCAGGCTGGCATGCGCATGCGGGGGATGCTCGCCGATGGCATGTTTGCCCCGCACGGCGATGGTGCCAGATGCAGATGGGAGCAGTGCACATGGGCAAGGCCGAGGAACATGTCGTGGTGGCGGAAACGGCGGGCAATACGCGGCAGGCAGGTGCATCTGCCGCCACTGCCGGCGAGGCGGGTGCCGAAACGGTTTCTGATTCTGCCGCTGCCGACAATGCCGGTTCCGTTAGAGGCTCCAGCCCTGCCAGGCAAGCCAGGGCTGCAACATCCCCTGCGGCGGATGCCACACCGGACCTCGATGTCTTGCTGAAGGACCTGCAACGGCTGGAAGAGATCGTCGAAGGCTGGGATGACAGCCAGCGCAG
>JALSGQ010000110.1 GCA_026982665.1 Hyphomicrobiales bacterium
GCCCTGCCAGGCAAGCCAGGGCTGCAACATCCCCTGCGGCGGATGCCACACCGGACCTCGATGTCTTGCTGAAGGACCTGCAACGGCTGGAAGAGATCGTCGAAGGCTGGGATGACAGCCAGCGCAGCGTGCTGCTGGCCTTGCGCAAGACGCTGGAGACCCTGCATCGGGAAGCGTTGCGCCATATCATTGCCGAGGTAAAGCAGGAACCGGCGGCCATGCCGCGGTTGCGCGCGGCGCTGGCTGATCCGCTTGTTTATGCGGTGTTGCGGCACTTCGGCCTGGTGCGTGCATCGCTGCAGGAGCGCGTGGAGCAGGCGCTTGAGCGCGTGCGCCCCATGCTGGCGGCGCATGGTGGTGATGTGGAGCTGCTGGCGGTGGAACCGCCAGACACGGTGAAGCTGCGGCTGCTGGGCGCGTGTGATGGCTGCCCGGCTTCGGGCCTCACGCTCACTGCCGGGGTGGAAAAGGCCATTCGCGAGGCCTGCCCGGAGATCACCCGCGTCGAGTGCGTCTCCGGGCTGGCGGAAGCTGATGATGCGCAAGATGGAGGTGTGCGTTTCGTCTCGCCCTTTGCGCTGCAGACGCAAGGTGAATGGCTGCCGGCCTGCCGGCTGAACGAAATCCCCGACGGGGGAATGCGCGTGCTGGAGGTTGGCGGCCATTCGCTCATTCTCAGCCGCAACGGCACGGCGGTGAGCTGCTTCAGCAATGCCTGCGCCCACCTGGCCATGCCGATGGATGGCGGCCTGGTGGAAGATGGCATCCTCACCTGTCCGCATCATGGATTCCGCTATGACCTTCGCACCGGTGAATGCCTGACGGTACCGGAGGTGCAGTTGCAGGCGCATGCGGTGCGGGTGGTGGGTGATCAGGTGGAGGTGTTGCCTGATGCCTCCTGACGATGACATCATGACGCCTGCAGGTGCAGGCAGCATGGGTGCCGATGCACGGTTGAACATGGGCATCACGCAGCGGGTGCGGCTGCATGCCGGCACAGGCGTGCCTCTGGACGCGCGGGAAGGGCCGCCGGCGCAACCGTTGCTGGAGGCTGCCGGGCCATTTCTGGTGCTGGGTGGCAGGCATGCCGCCAGCATGCCGCCAACACCACTGCGTCCTGCACCCGACACCCTGTTTGGCCCGCGTGGTGTCTGCCTGGCAGCGCCGGAAGGGCCGTTATGTGTTTGCGATACCGGGCACCACCGGCTGCTGTTGTGGAAGCAGCGGCCCGATGCTGATGATGCACCGTGCGATCTGTGCATCGGCCAGCGGGATGCCTTCAGCGAAGGTGGGCGCAATGGTGGCGATGTGCCGCATGCGGCCAGCGTGAACGTTCCCACGGGCGTGGCCACGGACGGGCAAGCACTGGTGGTGGCCGATGCATGGAATCACCGGGTGCTGATATGGCATGCATGGCCTACCCGGGACAACCAGCCGGCAGATGTGGTGCTGGGGCAGGCGGACATGCAGTCTCACCTGCCCAACCGTGGGCGGGAGCGCCCCGGTGCGGATACGCTGAACTGGTGTTACGGCGTCGCTCTCGTTGACGGGCGGCTGGTGGTGGCCGACACTGGAAATCGCCGCCTGCTGGTGTGGGAGAGCCTGCCGCAGCGCAATGGCACGGCGGCCGACCTGGTGCTGGGACAGGCTGACATGTGCAGCCGGCATGATGTCGGCACCAGCCTGCATGATGGTGCCGGTGGCGTGCGCTGGCCACATGCCATTGCCTGGCACGACGGGCATCTGCTGGTGGCCGATGCCGGCAACAACCGTATTCTTGGCTGGCGCGGCTGGCCGCAGCAGGATGGTGCACCCGCCGAGCTGGTTTTGGGGCAGGCAGATTTCGGCAGCCTGGAGCACAACCGCGGAGCCTATCTGCCTACGGCGCGCTCGCTGAACATGCCTTACGGGCTGGCCAGCACGCATGACTGGCTGTTGGTGGCAGATACGGCCAACTCGCGCCTGCTGGGGTGGAAACCGCCATTGCGCAACGATGCCGCTGCGCAGGCGCTGGCCGGGCAGCCGGACTTTACCAGCAAGGGCGACAACCGCTGGCAACTGCCGCAGCGCGACAGCCTGTGCTGGCCCTATGGGCTGGCGGCAAGTGGGGATGTGGTGGCCGTGGCCGATTCCGGCAACAATCGCGTGCTGCTGTGGAGGTTGGCTGCATGAAAAGGCCACGGTGGCATCATGCAGTTCCTCAGCCTGCAGACGGCACCATGGCCGTGCGCGGTCAGCAGGCACTGCAGGCAGGCAAGGCGGATGCGCCAGAGGCAGCGCCATCCCAACCCGTTACGGAAAGCATTGCCTGGGCGGTATTGCAACGGGCCAGCTGCCCCGCCTGCCGGCAGGAAGTCATTGACCCACATGAACGGCGGTATCGTTATCCGTTTGCAGACTGCAATCAGTGCCAGCCGCGTTTCTCACTTCTGTCGGCAGGGCAGGCGCAGGCAAGTGCTGCGGCTGGTGATGATGCAGTGACCGAAACCGCAGCGCATGCTGCGACCGATGCACACACGGAGTGTGCCGCCTGCGCGGCAGAACGAAGCGATGCCGACAGCCGCCGGTATCAGGCCCCGTTGGCATGCTGCCATGCCTGTGGGCCGCGTGCCTGGCTGGAACGTGCGGATGGGCGCGCTTACACGGCGGAGATGCATTCCATGCTGGATGACGTGGATGCGGTCTGCACGGTGCTGCAGCATGGCCATCTGCTGGCACTGCCTGGCACAGGCGGATTTTTTCTGGCGTGTGATGCCGGCAATGCGCAAGCCTTGATGCGCTTGCGTGGGGTCTTGGCGCAAGCTGGTGCTGCCACAGGGGCCAGATTCGCCTGGCGGCCGTGGTTGATGATGCGTGATATCGGCATCGTGCGCCGATATTGCCGGGTATCGGCAGCGGAAGAGGCGCTGTTGCAGGCAGCATCCGCGCCAGTGGTGATGCTGCGGCGCAGAGGGCAGCAGCAGGCTGCCTCTTCGCTTCCCGAGCTGCCGGCAGAAGCGGGAGATGTCCTGTGCCCCGGTATGGTGCACTGCATGCTGCCGGGGCATGTGTTGCATGTGCTGCTGATGCGCCGCATGCAGGGACCGGTGGCATTGCTGCCTGCGCATGCCGCCACGGGCGGGCCGCCCATATGCAGCAGCCGGGCAGCGCGGGAGCTGTTGCGCGATGTTGTCGATTATCTGCTGCTGGTGGGGTGATGGCGCAAGAAGGCTGCGGGTACAAGAGGCCGGGGAGGGCAGAGGCCAGATTGTCCGGGCATGAGGAGCAAGGCGCATGCATGAAATGAGCATCATGCGCAATGTGGTGGACATCGTGCAGGAACATGCCGCCGGCCGGCCGGTGCGGCGGTTGCGGCTGGAGGTGGGGCTGCTTTCGGGCGTCATGCCCGATGCCCTGCGCTTCTGCTTCGACATGGTGGCCAGGGGCACGGTGCTGGAAGGGGCGGTGCTGGAGATCGTCGAACTGCCGGTGCGCGCCTGCTGCAGTGCCTGCGGGGAGGAAGAGATGCTGCATGAAATACGCTGGCAATGCAGCCGCTGTGGTGGCCGCCTGCAATGGCAGGGTGGAGACGAACTTGCCGTCAAGGAAATGGAGCTGGCCTGACCTTTGCCGCATCCTTGCTGTTTTCGGCTTTCCTGCCTGTTGGCGTGGCTTGGTGCACATGGATGAGTGGCCGTTCCCTTGCGTGAGCTGCCAGCTTTTCTTTCATGTTCGACGCACAGCCACTGCCGAATGAAAAAGGGGCCGCCGGAGCGGCCCCTTCGGGAGGGTCGAGAGGGAAGGAAGAGGGATCAGATCTCGTCTCCCGGCTTGCGGTTCGGGTCGCGGAACGTGCGCCAGCCGCTGATCATGCTGCTGATGAGGGACTGGCGGGACATAATGTCCTCGCGAATGGCGGCATAGATGTGAATCATTGCAAAGATGACCAGCCACCACATGCCGACGCGATGCCACGTGTGCACGTCCATGCTCTGGCCGAACAGTGGCAGCACCCAGGAGGAGAAGTAGTCATACTGCCAGGTGCCCATGCCCGTGCCTTCGCCATACAGGGCAAAGCCGGTGATGATCATGAAGATCGTTCCCCACACGAACATGATGTGCATGGCCAGCATGGCCAACGGGTTGTGGCCCACGTGCTTGCGCGGTTCCTTGGCAATGAACAGATACCACTTCAGCTCGTGTATCACGCCGTCCCAGAATTCGGCCTTGAAGATCGGTGGCAGGAACAGCTCGCGCGCGTGCCTGTTGCCGACAAAGGCCCAGTAGATGCGCAGCAGGAAGAAGATGGCCAGCACGTATCCCGCCGCGAAGTGGGCGAAGCGGATGTAGCCGAAAAGGAAGTTGAAGGTTGCCTCGCCCGGCACCGATGGCGGCGGCTGGCCGATGAAGTAGCCGGTGATGGCCAGCACGGTGATGGCCAGCGCATTCACCCAGTGCCAGATGCGCACCGGTGCTTCGTAGACATACACCGCCGGTTCGGAGTGCATGCGCAGGTCTCTGGCGTCCCCGGTTTCACTGCTCATGGGATGCCTCCTTGTCCTGAAACGTTGATCCGTTCCCGTGCGCCGCGTCGAGGTGCGGCGCACGGGAGAGATTGGCGGCTCAGCGCACCTTGACGCTGGTCAGCTCCTCGCCGTCCTCGCTCATCACGTGCGTGGAGCAGGCCAGGCACGGATCGAAGCTGTGCAGGGTGCGCAGGATCTCCACCGGCTCGTCGGGCCGCTCCATGGGCGTGTTCATGAGAGAGGCCTCGAACGCGCCGATGTTGCCGGCCGGATCACGCGGCGAGCCGTTCCAGGTGGTGGGCACCACGCACTGGTAGTTCTCGATGCGCCCGTCCTTGATCTTGATCCAGTGGCCAAGCGCACCACGCGGTGCCGCCACCAGGCCAACGCCCTTGGCCTCCTTCGGCCAGGTGGAGGGGTCCCACTTCTCCATGTTGGCGGTGGCGGTGTCGCCGGCCTTGATGTTGGCGACGAGGTCGTTCCAGTCGTCCACCATCATCTCGGCGCAGTATTGCGACTCCAGCGCACGGGCCAAGGTGCGGCCAATGGTGGAGCGCAGCGCCTGCTGCGGCGTCAGGTCGGTGCCGGCCAGCTGGTTGAAGCGGGCCAGGCTCTCCTCGATCTGCTCCTTCGGCCGCTGGGCATACTTGTTGCCCTTCAGGGCATGGGCGTAGGCCAGCGTGTAGCGCGACAGCGGGCCGACCTCCACGGCATGCCCCTTCCAGCGCGGCGACTTGATCCACGAATACTTGGCCGCCTCGTCCAGCTCTTCGATGTTGGTGCGCGTGCCCTTGGCGTTGCCGATGTCGTATTTCGGCTCGGTTACGCCATCCCACGGATGCAGGCCTTTTGCCTCGTCCGGATAGGTGTACCAAGAGTGTGCCACGAACTCCTGCACGTGCTCCGGATCGCGCGGATCCACCTCGTGGATCTCGTCCCAGTTGCCGTTGAGGATGACACCACCCGGCAGCTGGTTGGTTGCAGGATCGCCGGGGATCTTTGAATAGGCACCATAGTCCATGACGCTGTAGGCACCCAGGCCGCCGCCATAGAGCCAGTCCTTGTAGAAGCTGGCGATGGCAATGACATCCGGGACGTAGACATTGTTGTTGAAGTCCACCATCTCCTGGATGCGGGCCAGCACGAAGTTCAGGCGCTCCATGTTCAGCGGCGCACCGGCGGCCAGCTCGCCATCCATGTTAATGGCGCAGGGCACGCCACCCACCAGGTAGTTCGGGTGCGGGTTCTTGCCGCCGAAGATGGTGTGGAGCTTCACGAATTCTTTCTGCAGGTCCAGCGCCTCCAGGTAGTGGGCCACGGCCATCAGGTCGGCCTCAGGCGGCAGCTTGTAGGCCGGGTTGTCCCAGTAGCCGTTCTTGAACGGGCCCAGCTGGCCGGACTCGATGAACTTCTTCAGCCGCGTCTGGATGTCGCGGAAGTAGCCCGGGCTGGACAGCGGATGTGCCGGCGAGACCGTCTGCTGCAGCTCGGAGGTGGCCTTCGGATCCGCCTTCAGGGCGTTCACCGGGTTCACCCAGTCCAGCGCGTGCAGGTGATAGAAATGCACCACGTGGTCGTGCACCTGCAGCGTCTTCGCCATCATCTCGCGGATGTAGTGGGCGTTCTTGGGGATCTCGATGCCCAGGGCATCCTCCACTGCGCGCACCGAGGCGAGCGCGTGGCAGCCCGTGCACACGCCGCAGATGCGCTCCACGAAGGCCCAGGCATCGCGCGGGTCGCGCCCTTTCAGGATCACCTCCAGGCCGCGCCACATGGTGCCGGAGGAAACGGCGTTGCGGATGACGTTGTTCTCGTCAACGTTGACCTCGCAACGCATGTGTCCCTCGATGCGGGTAACCGGGTCGACGACCACACGGCGACCGGAATTGTCCAGCGTGTAGCCGTTCGGCGTATTGATGATAGCCATTCGTTATTCTCCCTTGCTGGCCAGACGCTTGACGACGGAAGCGGCAGCATGCGCCGCCACGGCCGTGCCCACGGCCGCCGCCGCGGCAGTGCCAACGGCATCGGCATTGGTTTCCACGCCAAAGGCCTTGATGTCGGTGAGGCGGGCATACCACGAGCCCTTGTCCCAGAAGCCGTCCTCGGAGCAGCCGAAGCAGCCGTGGCCGGCCTGGATGGGGAAGGAGGTTCCCTCGTTCCAGCGGATGGTGGAACAGGCGTTGTAGGTGGTCGGCCCCTTGCAGCCCACCTTGTAGAGGCAGTAGCCCTTGCGCGCCCCCTCGTCGTCGAACGACTCGACGAACTGGCCGGCATCGAAGTGCGGCCGGCGGTAGCACTTGTCGTGGATGCGCTGACTGTAGAACATCTTCGGGCGACCGGTGCGGTCAAGCTCCGGCAGCTTGTCGAAGGTGAGCATGTAGGTGATCACGGCGGTCATCACCTCGGCGATGGGCGGGCAGCCCGGCACCTTGATGATGGGCTTGCCGGAAATCACCTTGTGCACCGGCGTGGCCTGCGTCGGGTTCGGCTTGGCTGCCTGCACGCAGCCGTAGGAAGCGCAGGAACCCCACGAGATGATGGCCTTGCAATGCTCGGTCGCGTGCCGCAACTGATCCACAAAGGGCTTGCCGCCCACGATGCAGAACATGCCATCTTCATTGAGTGGAGGGTTGCCTTCCACGGCGACGATGTAATTGCCCTTGTATTTCTCGATGACCTCTTCCAGCGCCGCTTCGGCCTGATGACCGGCGGCGGCCATGATGGTGTCGTCATAGTCCAGCGAGATCATGGACAGGATGACGTCCTTGGCCAGCGGATGCGCCGAGCGGATGAACGACTCGGTGCAGCAGGTGCACTCCAGGCCATGCAGCCACAGCACCGGAATGCGCGGCTTGTTCTCCATGGCGTGGGCGATCTTGCCGGCGAACTGCGGCCCCAGCCCCATCGCCGCAGCCGTGAGGCTGCAGAACTTCAGGAAGCTGCGGCGGGAGATGCCCTGCCGCCGCATGACTTCATAGAAGGTTTCCATTTGCTGTCTCCTCCTTCTGGAAGCCCGCCTGACACCTGCACCATGCAGATGCCTCGAGAGGCTTCCGGCCCCTCTTTCCTCGAGGCTCCAACGCGCCCTCCGGCCTGCAAGCCGACATGCCGCCAGAGGGCAAACCACCGAGATCGCTGCTTGGCCGAACAGCGGCCGCGCAGCGCTCGCCAACAAGAAAGCATGTTTCATGCCAGAATATGCAAAATGCATATATTTCAATTGTTAGCATATCTGCCACACATTCCAGCCACAAAGTTTTCTGAAACGTTAATGTTCATTCGTACCGGCAAAACGGAAAGTTTCTATCCCTTCGGTGGCTGGCAACCACAACGGAAGATCTGGTTTGCCAATATCGTCTGTTCTGAAAAGTTTGTTTCCACTGGATTGTGTGTCAGGAAGGATGAATGTGGTTGCATCGGCGTGGGACGTGTGGCATCTCCCGCACGATGGAAAGATGATTGCCAAAATGTGGTTGTGTATCTTCCATAAGTGGCAGCAACAGGGTGCGGCAGTTTTCTCGCCCCTTGGGTGGGGCGGCCTTTGTCAGGTGGTGGAGGGCTGCCGGGCTGGAGCAGGGATCGAAGGGGAGGCGAAATGAACGGTGGGCATGACAAGGCCCCGAAAGCTTCTTTGCAGGCTGACGGCATGGATGAAGCCCCGCGCGTGTGCCTGATGGGTATTGGAAACATCCTGTGGGCCGATGAAGGTTTTGGCGTGCGGGCGGTGGAGCTTCTGCACCGCAAGTACGTGTTCGATGACAACGTGCAGATCGTCGATGGCGGCACGCAGGGGCTGAACCTGCTCTCGTTCGTGGAGGAAGCCGACATCCTCGTGGTCTTTGATGCGGTGGATTACGGCCTTGAGCCCGGCACGCTGAAGATCGTCGAGGGTGATGATGTGCCGGCCTTCCTGGGGGCAAAGAAGATGAGCCTGCACCAGACGGGCTTTCAGGAAGTGCTGATGCTGGCGCAGCTGCGTGGCAGCGGGCCGCGGGAGCTTCTGCTGGTGGGGGTGCAGCCGCTGGAGCTGGAAGACTATGGCGGCAGCCTGACGGAGCCGGTGCGCCGGCAGCTGGAGCCGGCGGTGGAAGTGGCGCTGGAATGGCTGGCGCAGCATGGCGTGCAGGCGCGGGTGCGCCTGCAGGCACCGCAAGAAGAAGACATCATGCCTGCGGGCGTGCGCTTCGAGACCTATGAACAGGGCCGCCCGGCGCCAGAGGAAGCGCCGAGGCTGGGAGATCCGCGCATTCTGCAGGATCCGTCCATCCGCTTTGATCCGAAATACCTGCTGGACGACGATGCGCGGCGGCTGAAGGTGCGGCTGGACGGCCAGCGCGAGGAATGACGTTGGAGGTATGGCGCGGCAGGGTGCGTGGCCTGCCGGCGTTGAGCGAGATGGTGAAGGCGGATTGAGGCCGTTGCGCCATGCCGCGGGCATGATGATGGCAATGGTGCCGGTCAGGTGGGGAGAGTGAAGTTCATGTGCATCGGCATTCCCATGCAGGTGGAAAGGTGCGAAGGGCTGGTGGCATTCTGCCGGCACGGTGATGAAGTGCGGCAGATAGACATGTCGCTGGTTGGGCCGCAGCCGCCCGGCACCTGGGTGCTTGCCTTCCTCAACACGGCACGTGAGGTGATGGACGAGCAGCGTGCCGAGGAAACATTGAAGGCGTTGGCGGCGCTTGACCAGGTGATGCAGGGGCAGGCGGCGGACATCGATGCGCTGTTTGCCGACCTGGTGGACCGAGAACCACCGTTGCCGCCGCACCTGGCGGCGCAGGTGGGCAAGCCCGCCAATGCCAATGCAGCGGCTGATACGGAGCAGGAGCGGCACTCGCGGGAAGAAGTGGCAGAAGCCGACAGGCGGACGGGCACGGAGAGCTGAGAATTGCACAGGATGCCTCCGGTTCTGCCGAGAAGGGCTGCGTGGAGCTGAAGGTGTTCCGCGTTCGCCCCCGGCAAAAAACCTCGGCATCAGGCAAGGTCAGGCAAAAGGACTTCAGGGAGAAGCAGGCGTCATGAAACCCGATATCACCATCACCTCATCCCCCGCCGGCGGCAATGGTGCCGGCAAGGCGCAGCAGCAGGAGTTTCCGCCGCTGGTGCAGCGGCTGCTGGACGAGCTGCACTGGCCGCTGCTGGACGAGGACGGCATCCCCGGCTTCGTGCAGCAGGCGGCAGCGCAAGGGGCACTGGCGGTGCTGTTCTGCACCGGTGATGCGAAGCGCTATCCGGAAATCCTGGACGTGGCCGTGGTGCTGCCGGAGCTGGTGAAGCATTACGGTGGCCGGTTGATGCCCGCGGTGGTGGCGCGCGGTGCCGATGAAGCGCTGCAGAAGCAATACGAGTTCTATCAGTGGCCGTCGCTGGTGGTCTTCCGTGATGGCGAGCACGTGGAAACCATCAGCAAGATGCAGGACTGGGATGTCTATCTCGAGCGTTTCAACGCCCTGCTGCCGGCAGCGGAGGCCTGAGCGGGAATGCATCCCGGCCATGGCGGGCGGCCTTGCGGTCATCACGCCGAGGCCATGCATCATTCCCGCCAGCGTGGAAAACGGATCAGACAAGGAGCAGGAAACATGGCCGACTTCGACAATGGCCCGCTGAAGCCCCCCGGTGCAATCGGTCCCGGCAGCCAGCCCGGCGCAGGCGAGGACTTCCAGTTCATGCAGATGCCGCGCGGCATGTTCCGCCACGAGGTTTCGCTGGCGGAGCTGCCGGAGCCGGAAGAGGTCGCCAGCCTGGAGCAGGCCAAGCGGGTGCTGCAGGAGCTGCAGACGGCGCTGACGGAATATCGCTGCGGCGAGCCGGCGCGGCGCATCAGCCTCGACGGGCTGAGCGAGGTGGAGCGCAACCTGGTGGCGCAATTGCTGGGCGAGGGTGAGGTCAGCATCTTCGTGGACGAGGAGGACGACTACGACCCGGAAGCCCTGCTGGGCCGCAAGAAGGGAGAAGGCCGCCGGCGGGTGCTGATCCAGGAAGGCGTGCTGACCGGCATCTGGCAGCATCGGCGGGTGGATCGCGACGGCAGCACGGTGGAAGAGTGGCTGGAGGTGGCCGACATCCCCGCGCTGGTGCGCGACTGGCAGCCGACCCGCGTGCAACTCAACACCAGCACCGAGAACCTGCCCGAAGGCGTGATGAGCGCGCCGGCGCTGCTGGTGGAGATCATGGAAGAGGTGATGAAGCGGCTCGATGCCGATGACCCCGGCGACTTGCCTGCGCATGTCATCAACCTCACCCTGCTGCCGGTAACGGACGCCGACCTCATCTACCTGGGGCAGCAGGTGGGCGTGGGGCCGGTTACCATTCTCTCGCGCGGGTATGGCAACTGCCGCATCGGCTCCACGCAGGTGCCGTGGGTGTGGTGGATCAAGTATTTCAACTCGCAGGATGCCCTCATCCTCAACACCATCGAGGTGGTGCCGGTGCCGGAGGTGGCCATGGCGGCGCCGGAAGACATCGAGGACAGTGCCGAGCGCATTGGCGAAATCGTCGATCTGTATGCATCGAGCTGAGAATGAGGCCGCCACGCGGCTTGTGCGTGTGTCAATGCAAGAGCGCAAATGCGAGGGAGAAGGGAGCAAGGCACCATGAAGACGTTCGAAGGCTCCTACATGGGCGATGATTCGCGCATCAGCGACGACGCCAAGCTGGAGTGCAAGATCTGCTGGTATGTCTATGACCCTGCCGAAGGGGATGAAGTGTGGCAGATCCCGCCCGGCACGCCCTTCAGCAAGCTGCCTGATGACTGGCGCTGTCCGCAGTGCGATGGCGACAAGGAGCAGTTCATGGTGGTGCCGGAGGATCGCTGACATGCCTTCGCGCGGCACACGGGAAGAAGCGCCAGTGGCAACGGATGCGCCGCATCCGCGCGTGGAGCAGGCGGTGGTGGAGGCGGAAGCAGCGGATGATGCTTCTCCGGCAGCTGCTGCCGCGGCGGGTGAAGATGCCGCCGTGCAGCCGCTGGCTCCGTGGCAGCAGCAGCAGGTGGAGCGCCTGCAGGCACTGTTCGAGAAGGTGCATGCGGAGCGCATGCACGATATTCCCGTGTGCAACGAGGCCCTGCGGGTGGAGGCCGTGGGGTTCTGCTCCTTTCAGGGGCGGGCGCTGGGCGTGCTCATCACCCCGTGGTTCATGAACCTGGTGCTGCTGCCGGGGATGGATGACGACTGGTCGCAACTGCGCACCGGAGAGAAGATCACCCACCCGTTTCCGGCGGGGGCGGTGGAGTTCATCGTCGGGCGGGAGGATGGGCTGGTGCACCAGGCGTGCTCGCTGTTTTCGCCGGTGTTCGAGTTCCAGGAGCAGGAAGTGGCGCGCATCGCGGCGCAGGCGGCGCTGGATGCCCTGTTGCAGCAGCGCGAGGAGCGCAGCGAAGCGGAAGAGTGGCAGCAGCACCAGGAGGAAGAGGAGCGCCGCCGCCGCGAGGAAGAGGAGGCGCGGCGCAGGGCCGAGGCCGAGGCAGCGCGGCAGCCCGATGCCGGTGCCGATGACGTTGGTGGTGGCGACAGCGCCGATGAGGGCAGCACGGTTGCAGCGCAGCAGAAGCCGGCGAAGCCGCCATTGCAGCGCGATGTCTCGCGCCGCGATCTGTTTCGCGGGTTGCTGGGCGGGCGTGGCGAAGAGCCGGCGGCGGGAGGTCGTGGCAAGGGATGAGTGGCAGCATGGCATATCAGCCGGCCAGTGGCCATGCGGCTTCAGCGCGCCAGCAGGCGGGTGCGGATGCCGGCATTCCCCGCGAGGGGCAGGTGCAGGTGCGGCTGATGTGCGCACCTGTCGACGGCGGTGGCGTGCGGGTGGCGCAGGCCGCGGTGCGCAGCGTGCGGCCGCAGCAGGTGGGGCGGCTGGTGCTGGGGCGGCCGGTGGCGGATGTACTGCGCCTGTTGCCGATGCTCTATTCGCTGTGCGGGCAGGCGCACGTGGCGGCCTTTCGCATGGCGGCGCAGGCCGCGGGACACGATGCAGGGCCTCAGGTGATCGCGGATGATGCCGCAAGCCGGCAGGGTGCTGCCGCCGTGGCTTCTGCCTCTGCCGCTGCTGCAACTTCTGCCTCTCCGCGTGCGTTGCGTGCCGGGCAGGATGCGCCGCTGCTGCTGGAGATGATGCGCGAGCACCTGGTGCAGCTGCTGCTGGGCTGGCCACAGGTGTTGCAGGCGCAAGGGATGGCGGCACCTGCCATGCAGCCGAAACTGCAGGAGGCGATGCCACTGTTGCGCAGCCTTGCCAGCCTGCCGACAGATGAAGCCGGGCGCGCACGGCTGGCAGGGGAGATGCCGCGCCGGGTGGCGCTGCTGCTGGGCGAGGAGGCATCGGCCTTTCTGCAGCGCGATGCCGCCGCCCTGCAGCGCTGGCAGGAGCAGTCATCGTCCTTCGCCGCCTGCCTGCTGCGCCACGTGCAGGACATTGCACTGCCTTCCATGCCGGCATTGCCGCCCCTGGCGATGGCCGATCTGCCCGCAGTGGCGGCACAACTGCAGCGGGATGCACAGCAGGCTGCGCACTTCTGTGCGTGGCCGGTGCTGGATGGGCAATGCCGTGTCAGCGGCGTGCTGCAGCGCTGGCGGCAGCACGTGGCGCTGCAGCAGCAGGCCGGCGTGGCGGCGGCGGTGCTGGCGCGGCTGCTGGACGTGGCGCTGTTGGCGCTGCTGCTGGCGGGAGAGCAGGAAGAGGCAGCGGCGATGGCCGCCAGTGGCATGCAGGATGGCACGCTGCATCTGCCGCAGGCCTGCACGTTGCAGGTGCGGGCATCGGCCGATACGGCGCGTGTGGCGGCGGGTGCGCAACAGGATGTCCTGAGGGAGCGCGCTCAGGCTGCCGACTGCATGGGGATTGCAGCGGTGGACACGGCGCGCGGCCTGCTGGTGCATGCGCTGATGCTGGACGATGAGGGCAGGGTGCAGCGCTGGCACGTGCTGGCACCGACGGAATGGCATTGCCATCCTGACGGGCTGGCGGCGCGCTGGCTGCATGGGTTGAAGGCAGCGGATGCGGCAAAGCTGCGGCAGCGGGCGCAATTGCTGATGCAGGTGGTGGATCCGTGCGTGGGATGCAGCATCGAGCTGCAGGATGCATCGCCTGAAGATGCGCAATTGGCAGGAGAGGCAGGCCGGGGCAATGCATGAGATGTCGTTGTGCGAAGGCATCGTGCAGATACTGGAGGAGCAGGCCACGCAGCAGAACTTCAGCCGCGTGCGCACGGTGTGGCTGGAGGTGGGAGCCTTCTCCGGTGTCGAGAAGGAGGCCATGCTGTTCAGCTTCGACGTGGTGTGCCGCGGCACGCTGGCGGAAGGCGCGAAGCTGGAGATCATCGAGCTGCCGGCGCGGGCGTGGTGCATGCAATGCGCCGAAACGGTGGAGATAGAGGAGCGTTACGACCCCTGCCCGAAGTGCGGAGGATACCAGTTGCAGGTGGTGGAGGGCGAGGAGCTGCGCATCCGCGAGCTGGAAGTGGACTGACGGGCCGAAACCGACAGGCCGCAGCGAAGAAGGGCGACGGATGCAGCCATGCCCCTCGGCACCGGCAAGGGAGCAACGGGCAGCATTGACGGAAGAAGGCCGCCATGCAGGCAGCGGCCAACAGAGCGGAAGGAGCAGGAACAATGTGCACGGTATGCGGCTGCGGTGAAGGCGAAGTGCGCATCGAGGGTGCGGACGGCAAGCGCAAGGATGCGAAGGGTCATCAGCACGACCATGCGCATCATCACCATCATCACGATCATGACCATGACCATGCGCATGGCCATGATCATCATCATCACCATGATCATGCGCATGGCGAGGACGTGCATCACTACGGCACCGGTCCGGCACGGGCGCATGCGCCGGGCATGGATCAGGCGCGCATGGTGCGCATCGAGCAGGACATCCTGGGCAAGAACAATGCCTATGCACAGGCCAACCGTGCCTTCTTCCGCCAGCATGGGGTGCTGGCGCTGAACCTGGTGTCCTCTCCCGGTGCCGGCAAGACAACACTGCTGGTGCGCACGCTGGAGATGCTGAAGGACGAATTTCCCATGCAGGTCATCGAGGGAGACCAGGAAACCAGCAACGATGCCGAGCGCATTCGCGCCACCGGCGTGCGTGCCATCCAGGTGAACACCGGCAAGGGCTGCCACTTGGATGCGCACATGGTGGGCCATGCGCTGGAAGAGCTGAAGCCACCGCAAGGCTCGGTGCTGTTCATCGAGAACGTCGGCAACCTCGTCTGCCCGGCGGCCTTCGACCTCGGCGAGGCGCAGCGGGTGGTCATCCTGTCGGTGGTGGAAGGCGAGGACAAGCCGCTGAAGTATCCCGACATGTTCCATTCCGCCGACCTCATGCTGCTGAGCAAGGTCGATCTCGCCCCGCACGTGGACTTCGACGAGGAGCGTTGCATCGAATACGCCCGGCGCATCAATCCCGACCTGCAGGTATTGCGCGTTTCCGCCCGCAGTGGCGAGGGCATGGAGGACTGGCTGACGTGGATCCGCGCCCAGCGCACGCTGCGCCTGCTGGGGCAGCAGCCTGCTGCCGCTGCACCGGCAGCGGCGGAAGGGGAGGGTGCCTCAGCGCGCGATGCCGCGGAGTGAGCGGAGCGCAATGTCCCCGCCCATGCCGAGGGCTGCGCGGTGAAGGCGCGGGGGGTGCGGCGGGCAGTGCCACGTTCCCGGCCATTCGGGCAGATAGGAAGAGGAGCGGACATGACTGGCAAGAGCAGGCCCACCATCCTCGTGGTTGATGACGAAGTGCGGTCGGTGGAGGCGTTGCGGCGCATCCTGGAGGATGAGTTCGACGTGTTCACTGCCACTTCGGTAGAGGAGGCGCGGGCGCTGCTGCAGCGCGAGTGGGTGCAGATCATCCTGTGCGACCAGCGCATGCCGGACATGACCGGTGTGGAGTTCCTCAAGCAGGTGCGGGAGGAATGGCCGGAGGTCATCCGCATGATCATCTCCGGCTATGCCGACGAGGGCGACATCATCGACGCGGTGAACGAGGCCGGCATCTACCAGTATATCAGCAAGCCGTGGCACCCGGATGACCTGCTGCTGAAGCTGCGCAACGCGGTGGAGCTGTTTCACCTGCAGCGGCAGAATGCCGTGCTGGCCACCGAGCTGAAGATGAAACCGGCCACGCTGTCGCGTAACCTGGAGGAGAAGCGCCGCATCCTGCAGTCGCGCTATGCCGGCATGGATTTCATCGTGCGCAGCCCGGACAGCCGCCTGAACGCCACCTGCGAGCTGATCCGCCGCGTGGCACCCTATGACGTGAACGTGCTGATCACTGGCGAGTCGGGCACCGGCAAGGAGTTGTGCGCCCGCGCGGTGCATTACAACAGCCTGCGGCGTGAGGGGCCGTTCGTGGTGGAAAACTGCGGTGCCATCCCCGACGACCTGCTGGAATCGGAGCTGTTCGGCCACAAGCGCGGGGCCTTCACCGGCGCGGTGCAGGACCATGTCGGCCTGCTGGAGAAGGCCGATGGCGGCACCATCTTCCTCGACGAGATCGGGGAAATCTCCCCGGCCTTCCAGGTGAAGCTGCTGCGCTTCCTGCAGGAGGGGGAGATCCGCCCGGTGGGCAGCAATCGCTCACGCAAGGTGGATGTGCGGGTGATCGCCGCCACCAACCGCGACCTGGAGGCGGAGGTGCGGGCCGGGCGCTTCCGCGAGGATCTCTACTATCGCCTTGCCACCTTCACCATCCACATGCCACCGTTGCGTGAACGGCGCGAGGACATCGTGCCGCTGGCCAACAGCCTGCTGGCGGAGGCAATGGCGCAGCTGGGCAAGGAGGTGAAGGGCTTTACCGAAGAGGCCCTGAGCTGCCTTGCGGCCTATCACTGGCCCGGCAACGTGCGCGAGCTGCAGAACGAGATCAAGCGCATGCTGGTGCTGGCCGAGGACGAATGGCTGGGTGCGGAACTGATTTCGCCCCATGTGCTGCGCGCCGCGCCGCAGGAGGCCGAGGAGGAGATGGCGCTGCTGACCGCGGGCAGCGGCACGCTGAAGGAGCGCGTGGAGCGGCTGGAGGCGATGATCCTGAAGGAGACGCTCATCCGCCACCGCTGGAACCGCACGCGGGCGGCGGAAGAGCTGGGGCTTTCGCGCGTGGGGCTGCGCAGCAAGCTGGAGCGCTATGGCATCACCCCACCGGTGCGCAATGGAAACGGGCAGGTGCATGGAAATGGCAATGGCAGCGGCAACGGCAGCAGTGCTGATGCCGGTGGAAGCAATGGCAAGGGCGTTTCCGCGCCTGCCTCGACGGGGCGCGATGCGGCAGCCGCCGTGGCACGTGATGAGGAGCTCAATGCCGGCTGAAATGGCTGGCTGACATGCACAGCCGGGCATCGGGGCACGGTGCCACGGCATTGCAGGCATGGGATGAGGACGGCGGATGACCGACAGTCGCCGACAGGATGATGCCACTTCCACGCCGGGGATGATCCCGGAGCCGCCAGATGGCGGCACGCCGGCACTGGATCCGGCGTTGCTGGCGGATGCCCTGCTGCGGCAGCAAGGCATGGCGGCGGACTTCAGCGAGGATGCGTGGATCGAGGTCATCCGCCGCATGGACGAGATGTATGCCGACCTGGTGCGGCAGCAGGTGGCGCTGGAAGAGAAGAATGCGGCGCTTGAAGAGGCCAAGCGCTTCATAGACAGCGTGCTGTCGGCGATGTCGGACATCCTGGTGGTTACCGATGCCCAGGGGCGCATCCGGCAGGTGAACCAGTCGCTGCTGCAGCTTGCGGGGCGCAAGCGCGAGGAGCTGCTGGAGCAGGACATCTCCACCCTGTTTCACGAGCGCTGCCGCAAGTCCTTCCGCGAGGCGCTTGAGCAGGCCGGACGCAAGCCCATTACCGACTGCGAGGTGCAGGTTCGTTCAGGTAATGGCGAAGTGGTGCCGCTGGCGGTGAGTTGCAGCCCGCTCAGGGATCATCGCGGGCGCATCAACGGCATGGTCATCACCGGCCGCCCGCTGGGAGAGCTGCGCCGCGCCTACCAGGAGCTGAAGGAAGCGCACGAGCAACTGAAGGCAGCCCAGCAGCAGCTGGTGCAGACGGAGAAGATGGCCTCGCTGGGGCGGCTGGTGGCCGGCGTGGCGCACGAGCTGAACAATCCCATCTCCTTCGTGTTCGGCAACATGCACGTGCTGCAGCGCTACGGGCGGCGATTGCGGGAATATCTCGAGGCCGTGCACGCGCAGCCGCTGCCGCCACACCTGCGGCAGTTGCGGGAGGAACTGAAGATCGACCGCATCATGCAGGACATGGATCCGCTCATCGAGGGGTCGCTGGAGGGGGCGGAGCGGGTCAGTGCCATCGTGCAGAGCCTGCGCCGTTTCGCCACGCCGCGGCAGGAAGGGGCGAACTGGTTCGACCTGTGCACGCTGGTGCAGAGCGCCGTGCACTGGGTGGTGAAGACGGCGCGCCACCGCCCGCGGGTGCACCTGGACATGCCGGACGAGCTGCCCGTCTATGCCAGCGAAGGGCACATCCATCAGATTGTCATCAACCTGGTGCAGAATGCCGTGGATGCCATGGAAGCCCATGCATCGCGCATGGCCGCCACCGGCAGGGAGGCGGCGCTGCACGTGCGCGTGGCGATGGCCGGACAGGCCGATGATGATGGTGGTGCTGCTGTCAACGGTGGTGCAGAAACCACCAACACTGCCGACATGGTGATGGTGCAGGTGCGCGATACCGGCCCCGGCATTGCCGAGGACAACCTGCCACGCATCTTCGACCCGTTCTTCACCACCAAGCCGGTGGGCAAGGGCACGGGGCTGGGGCTTTACATCAGCTATCGGCTGGCCACCGAGCAATGCCTGGGGGATCTGACGGTGCGCAATCACCCGGATGGCGGCGCGGAGTTCACCCTCTTCATTCCGCGGGTGCGGCAGGAAACAACGGCAACAGCCGGGGATGCGCCCGCGCCCCTGCCGCGCCACGGCAACCACCATGAACGCTCGAGCGGGAGGCGGGCATGAACGCGCCGGTGAATCATTCCGCGAGCAGCGGCAACGGCACACAAGGCCGTGCAACGCTGCTGTGGTTGCAGTCCGGCGGCTGTGGGGGCTGCAGCATGTCGCTGCTCAATGCCGAGCTGCCGCACCTGTTTGATGCGCTGGCGCTGGCCGGCATCGAGCTGCTGTGGCATCCGTCGTTGAGCGAGGAAAGCGCCGATGAGTTCATGGCGCTGATCGAGCGCATCCGCAGTGGCGCACAACGGCTGGACATCCTGTGCCTCGAGGGCTCCGTCATGCTGGGGCCGGAGGGGACGGGGCGCTTTCACCTGCTGCCCGATGGCCGCCCGATGATGGAGCTGATACGGGAGCTGGCGCAACTGGCGCGGCACGTGGTGGCAGTGGGCACGTGCGCGGCTTACGGTGGCGTAACAGCCGCTGGCGGCAACGTGGCGGAAGCCTGCGGATTGCAATACGACGGTGCTCAGCCGGGCGGGCTGCTGGGAGCGGATTTCCGCGGCCGTGGCGGATTGCCGGTGGTCAACATTTCCGGTTGCCCGGTGCATCCGGACTGGGTGCTGGATGCACTGGCATTGCTGGCGGCGGATGAAATGGCGCAGCAGCGCGACCTGGACGAGCTGGCGCGCCCGCGCGCCTACACGGATCACCTGGTGCATCACGGCTGCCCGCGCAACGAATACTACGAGTTCAAGGCCAGTGCCGAGGCCTTCGGCCAGCAGGGATGCATGATGGAAAACCTCGGCTGTCTGGGCACGCAGGCACGGGCAGACTGCAACATCCGCCCGTGGAACGGCGGCGGCTCCTGCCTGAAGGGCGGGTATGCCTGCATCAACTGCACCGCGCCGGAGTTCGAGGAGCCGCGCCACGCCTTCCTGGAGACGCCGAAGGTGGCGGGCATTCCCGTCGGGCTGCCCACGGACATGCCCAAGGCATGGTTCGTGGCGCTGGCTTCGCTGGCCAAGGCGGCAACGCCGGAGCGGCTGAAGCGCAATGCCGTGGCGGAAAGCGTGGAAATGCCACCTGGCGCGGCACAGCGGCGGCGCGCCGGCAGCGAGGGAGGGGGGCGCTGATGAACGTGGGTGTGCGGCGCCTGGAGATAGGGCCCATCAACCGGGTGGAGGGCGATGTTTCCGTGCAGCTGGACATCGCCGAAGGGGTGGTGCGCGAGGCTCGGGTGAAGGCCCCGCTGTTTCGCGGCTTCGAGCTGATGCTGAAGGGGCGCGATGCGCGGGATGCGCTGGTGCTGACGCCGCGCATCTGCGGCATCTGCTCGGTGGCGCAGTCGATGGCGGCGGCAGAGGCGCTGCGCAGCGCCATGGGGCTGCGGATGAGCGCCAACGGGAGGCACGTGGCCAACCTGCTGCTGGCCTGCGAGAACGTGGCCGATCACCTGAGCCATTTCTACCTGTTCTTCATGCCCGACCTTGCGCGTGGGGCCTATGCCGGCAGGCCGTGGCATGCAGCCATGTGCGAGCGTTTCAAGGCGCAGGCAGGCAGTGCGGCGGCGGACTTCCTGCCGGTGCGGGCGCAGTGGATGCACATCACCGGCCTGCTGGCGGGCAAGTGGCCGCATACCCTGGCCATTCAGCCCGGTGGCAGCACCCGCCCGCTGAAGCGGCCGGAGCTGATGCGGCTTGAGCGCCTCATTGTCGTGTTCCGGGAGTTCCTGGAGAAGGTGCTGTTTGCCGACAGCCTGGAGAATGTCGGCAGCATCGACAGTCTCGATGCATTGCTGCGCTGGGCGCGAGCGCATGAACAGGCGGATTTCGCCCGTTTCGTGCTGGTGGCGGAAGAGCTGGGCATGGCAGGCGTTGGCGGCGCGCAGGCGGCCTTCATGAGCTTTGGTGCCTATCCGCAGCCGCTGCCTGACGGTGTGGTGGATGCGGATGTTTCCACCAACGCTGATGATGCCGGTGATGCCGGAACGGTGCCGCCGGCCTTCCTGTTCTGCCGCGGGGTGGTGGATGCAGGTGTGCGGGAGAAGCTGGATACTTCCACCATCATGGAAGATGCCAGTGCTGCCTGGATGCAGGCGAATGCGTCGCAGCACCCGCTGCATGGCGACACCACGCCGCTGGCCGACATGGAACAGAAGCCGGATGCCTACACCTGGTGCAAGGCACCACGCCTGCGCGGGCGCGTGGCGGAGGTGGGGGCGCTGGCGCGGCAGGTGGTGGCGGGGCATCCTCTGGCGCTCGACCTGCTGCGGCACAACGGCGGGCGCGGCAGCGTGCTGGCGCGGGTGGTGATGCGCCTGCTGGAGGTGGCGCTGATCCTTCCGGCCATGCAGCGCTGGGTGCGCGCCATCGAGCCGGAGCAGCCCTTCTGCGCGCATGGAAAAATGCCGGCGCAGGCGCAGGGCGAGGGGCTGGTGGAGGCGGCGCGCGGCAGCCTGGGGCACTGGCTGGTGGTGCGCGATGGCAAGGTGGCGCGCTATCAGATCATCGCGCCGACCACCTGGAACTTCTCGCCACGCGACGGCAACGGCCTGCCCGGCGCGCTGGAGCAGGCGCTGGTTGGTGTGCATGTGGATGCCGATGCGCCCGCCTCGACACCGATGCTGCAGCACATCATCCGTTCGTTCGACCCCTGCATGGTGTGCACCGTGCATTGAGGAGAAGAAGGTGCGGGCGGGGTGTTCCGGTGCTGCGGGCAGCATGGCCGCGATCACATGATGGCATGCCCTGAAGGGTGGAAAGACAAAGGACACAAGATGAAAATGGAGTTATCATGTTGCAAGGAAAGTAAGCGGACATTTGGCGTGCCAACATGCCACAAGCCAGGGTCGCTTGCCGAACCGTGCACATGTGCTCCGTGCAGCCGATGCAACGTGATGTGATGATGTGAAATGATGTGCGTGATGCCCGCATGAAACCGCTGCATGAACAAGCCGCCTCTGCTTTTGCCCGTGCCGGTGGTGTGGCTGCTGCGCGAGGCGATGCTGCTGTCGTTGCCGAAAGGATTCGCGTGCGCGGCATCGTGCAGGGGGTGGGCTTTCGCCCGACGGTGTGGCAACTGGCGCGGGCGCATGATGTGCGCGGCCACGTGGCCAATGACGGTGCAGGTGTCATCATCGAGGCCTGGGCCGACCGGGCAGCGCTCGATGCCTTCGTGCAGGCGCTCATCGACAATCCGCCGCCGCTGGCGCGCATCGAGAAGGTGGAGCGCGAACCCATTGCCGACACGGTGCCGGCAGAGCTGCCCGCCACCTTCGAGATCATCCATTCCATCGATGGCGCGGTGCGCACGCAGGTGTCGCCCGATGTCGCCACCTGCGAGGCCTGCCTGCAGGAGATACGCGACCCCGCCCAGCGGCGTTACCGTTATCCCTTCACCAACTGCACCCATTGCGGCCCGCGGCTGACCATCATCGAGGCCATGCCCTATGACCGCGCCAATACTTCCATGCGCGTCTTCCCCATGTGCGATGCCTGCCGGGCGGAATACGAGAACCCGGCGGACAGGCGCTTTCATGCCCAGCCCGTGGCCTGCCCGCAATGCGGCCCGCGGGTGTGGCTGACGGATGCCAGTGGGCGCGAGCTGGCGCGCGCCGATGCAGCATTGCAGGAGGCGGTGCGCCTGCTGCGGGCAGGAAGCATCCTTGCCATTCGCGGTGTCGGCGGCTTTCACCTGGTGTGCGATGCCACGCGGGGCGAGGTGGTGGCCGAGCTGCGCCGGCGCAAGCACCGGCCCGGCAAGCCGCTGGCGCTGATGGCCCGTGATGTGGACGTCATCCGCCGTTATCGGCAGGTGTCGGCGCAGCAAGAGGAGCTGTTGCGCTCGCCCGCCGCGCCCATCGTGCTGCTGGAGCGCCCCGCCGCGGAAGCGTTGCCGGAGGCCATTGCGCCGGGCATCGGCGCGCTGGGCTTCATGCTGCCGATGAGTCCGCTGCATCACCTGTTGCTGGAGCCGTTCGACACACCATTGGTGTTCACCTCCGCCAATCGCTCCGGGCAGCCGCAATGCATCGCCAACGACGAGGCGCTGGAACAACTGGCCGACATCGCCGATGCCTTCCTGCTGCATGACCGGGAGATCGTCAGCCGGGTGGATGACTCGGTGATCCGCTTCATCGACGATGCACCGGTATTCCTGCGCCGCAGCCGCGGATACGCACCGGCGCCGGTGGCCCTGCACGAGGACTTCCGAGAGGCACCGCCGCTGCTGGCGCTGGGCGGGGAGCTGAAGAACACCTTCTGCCTGCTGCGTGATGGCGCGGCGGTGTTGTCGCATCACATCGGCGACCTGGAAGAGGCCCGCACCTGGCAGGACTACGAGCAGGCCTTGCGGCGCTATCTCGATCTCTATGACCTTGCGCCTGCCGTGCTGGCCATCGACCTGCACCCGGCCTACCGCAGCAGCGAGCTGGGGCGGCAATGGGCCGCGCGCGACGGCCTGCCACTGGTGGAGGTGCAGCATCATCATGCACACCTGGCATCGGTGATGGCGGAGCACGGCATGGGGCCGCGGCACGAGGCAATTGCCGGCATCATCCTCGATGGCATCGGGCATGGTGAAGATGGCAGCGGCTGGGGCTGCGAGATCCTGCTGGGCGATTTTCTCGGGTTCCGGCGGCTGGCGCGGCTGAGGCCTGCGCATCTGCCCGGTGGCGAGCAGGCCATGCGCCAGCCGTGGCGCAACCTGGCTGCGCGGCTGCTGATGGACGAGCGTCTTGCCCGCTGGCTGCAGGATGACGCCGCCGCGGCGCGGGTGCCGGCATTGCGGCGACTGCGCGAGCGCCCCCTGTCCACCCTGCAGGCAATGATGCAGCGCGGCGTGAATGCGCCGCTGGCTTCCTCTGCCGGGCGGCTGTTCGATGCCGTGGCGGAGCTGCTGGACGTGGCGCCGGAAACCATGCACTTCGAGGGCGAGGCGGCGATGCGGCTGGAGCACCTGGCGCTGTCCTGCCCGGCGCGGGAGCATGGGCGGATCACACTTTCCCTTGCCGTGTTGCCAGCATCTGGTGATACGGATGCCCTGCTGGAGCTTGATCCGGCCACACTGCTGGATGACATGCTGAGCGCGCTGGTGCAGCAGAAGGTCAGCCGCGCCGCGCTTGCCCATGCCTTCCACGTGGCGCTGGCCGAGGCGCTGGCAGCGGCGTTGCGGCAGGGGCTGGAGCGGCAATGTTCCGGCTCGGGTGCCGAGTGCGAAGCATCAACGGATACGGTGGCGTTGTCCGGCGGGGTGATGCAGAATCGCCTGCTGTGCGAGCTGCTGTCGCGGCGGCTGCGGGATGACGGCTTCACGGTGCTGATGCAGCGGCAGGTTTCGCCCGGAGATGGCGGGCTGGCGCTGGGGCAGGCGGCCATTGCGGCGGCGAGGGCAATCCATGACGGCCTGCCCGCCACCGGATGATGGATGGTGAACGTGAACGCTCTGCCGCCGCATGGGATGCTGGTGGCGGATGATGAATGGGAGAGAGAACAATGTGCCTGGGCATACCTGGTCAGATCGTGGAAATCAGGGATCCGGCCACGCCGATGGCGCTGGTGGACGTGGCCGGCGTACGGCGCGAGGTGAACATCGCCTGCATCATCGATGACGAGCATCCGCCCGAATCCTGCATTGGCGAGTGGGTGCTGGTGCATGTCGGCTTTGCCATGAGCCGCATCGACCCGGAAGAGGCGCGCAAGACGCTGGCGCTGCTGGAGGAGCTGGGCGAGGTGCAGGAGGAGCTGGCCATCATGCGCGAAACGCAGGAGCTTGCCGGGCAGCGCTGATGATGCATGCCGACGCGAAAGAGGGGGATGGAAGCGGCAGGCCCTTCCCTGTTGATAAGGAGCCGCAGATGAACGACACCGATGATACCCTGCGCGATCTCTACCCCTTCCTGCACGGAGAGCAGCGGGGAGAGGAGATCACCGCCGAGGCACTGCGCGAATCGGTGCGGCGCAAGGCGGCGCATTCGCTGGAGGTGAAGCAGGCCTTCTTCGAGGCCAATGCCGATGCGCTCATTGCCTGCGCCCGCACCCTGGCCGAGAGCTTTGCCAATGGCGGGCGGCTGTTCACCATGGGCAATGGTGGCTCCAGCTGCGATGCGGCGCACCTGGCGGTGGAGTTCCAGCACCCCATCACCGCCGGGCGCGAGGCGCTGCCGGCGATGAACCTGACCATGGACGTGGCCATGTGCACGGCGGTGGCCAATGACGTGGGCGTGCCGGCCATCTTCGCCCGCCAGCTGGAAGCGCATGCGCGCCCCGGTGATGTATTGGCCGGGTTCTCCACCAGCGGCAATTCGGCCAACCTGATGGAGGCCTTCCGCATGGCGCGCAAGCTGGGCGTGCGCAGCATCGGCTTCGCCGGCGGTGATGGCGGCGAGATGTTGCGCTCCGGCATTCTCGATCATTGCCTGGTGGTGAACACCGACTCCATCCACCGCGTGCAGGAGGTGCACGTGGCCTGTTATCACATCCTGTGGGATCTCACACACACGCTGCTGGCAGACAGCCGCGGCCGCATCGGGAGGGCGCAATCATGAAGTTCGTTGACGAGTTCCGCGACCCGCAGAAGGCAAAGCTGCTCATCGAGCGCATCGGTGCGCTGGCCGAACAGGTGCTGAAGCAGCGCGGCGGCCCCATTCGCCTGATGGAGTTCTGCGGCGGGCATACGCACACCATCTTCCGCTACGGCATTGCCGGCATGCTGCCCGAAGGCATCGAGCTGGTGCATGGGCCGGGCTGCCCGGTGTGCGTGCTGCCCATGGGCCGGGTGGACGACTGCGTGGCGCTGGCCGAGCGGCAGGAGGTGATCTTCACCACCTTTGGTGATGCCATGCGGGTGCCCGGCTCGCGCAAGTCGCTGCTGCAGGCGAAGGCCGACGGGGCGGACGTGCGCATGGTCTATTCGCCGATGGACGCGCTGGCGCTGGCGCGGCAGAACCCGGACAGGGAAGTGGTGTTCTTCGCCCTTGGCTTCGAGACCACCATGCCCAGCACGGCGCTCACCGTGATGCAGGCACGGCGCGAGGGCATTGGCAACTTCTCGCTGTTCTGCAACCACATCACCACGGTACCGACAATCAAGGCCATTCTCGATTCGCCGGGCATGAACATCGATGCCTTCCTCGCCCCGGGGCACGTGAGCATGGTCATCGGCATGGAGCCGTTCCGCTTCGTGGCGGAGGATTACGGCAGGCCCATCGTCATTACCGGCTTCGAGCCGCTGGACATCCTGCAATCCATCTGGATGCTGCTGAAGCAGATGGCGGAAGGCCGCTGCGAAGTGGAAAACCAGTATGCCCGCGTGGTGCCGCCGAAGGGCAATGCTGCGGCATTGAAGGCCATTGCGGAAGTTTACGAAATCCGCGAGTTCTTCGAGTGGCGCGGGCTGGGGTCGATCGACCATTCCGGCGTGCGCATGCGCGAGGGCTGGGCCGAGCATGACGCGGAGCGCAAGTTCCCCATTCCCAACCTGAAGATTGCCGACCCGCGCTCGTGCCAGTGTGGCGAGGTGCTGAAGGGGGCGATCAAGCCGTGGGAATGCAAGGTGTTCGGCACCCAGTGCACGCCGCAGACGCCATTGGGGGCGCTGATGGTGTCCTCTGAAGGGGCGTGCGCTGCCTACTACAATTTCGGCGGCATCAGGCAGGTGCAGGAGAAACAGCAGCAGGCAGCGGCTGAAACAGGGGAAGGCACGGCATGAGTGCAGACCACGCAGAGCATAATGGCAACGGCGGTGCGGCGGCATCGGCAGCCACGGCGGCGGCATCTCCGGGTGGTGTTGCAGCAGGCAGCGATGGGCTGGTGCGGCAGCCGCCAAAGCGCACCATCACGCTGGCGCATGGCAGCGGCGGCAAGGCCATGCAGGACCTCATTCGCGATGTGTTCGTTGCCGGGTTCGACAATCCGCTGCTGGGAGCGCTGGAGGATCAGGCGCGGGTGGAGCTGGCCGAGCTGCTGCAGCGTGGCGACCGGCTGGCCTTCACCACCGATTCCTACGTGGTGGATCCGCTGTTCTTTCCCGGCGGCGACATCGGCAAGCTGGCGGTGAGCGGTACGGTGAACGACTTGGCGGTGGGCGGTGCAAGGCCACTGTTCCTCTCCTGCGGCATGATCATGGAAGAAGGGCTGCCCATTGACGAGCTGCAAAAGGTGGTGGAGAGCATGCGGGCCACGGCGCAGCAGGCCGGGGTGGCCATCGTTACCGGCGACACCAAGGTGGTGCACAAGGGCGCGGCGGACAAGCTGTTCATCAACACCGCCGGCATTGGCGTCATTCCCGCCGGCGTGGACATTCGCGCCGAGCGGGCGCAGCCGGGGGATGTCATCATCGTCAACGGCTTCATAGGCGATCATGGCGCCGCCATCGTCGATGCCCGTGGCGAGCTGGCGTTGCAGCATGTCATCGAGAGCGATTGCCAGCCGCTGAACGGGCTGGTGGAGGCGATGCTGGAGACCGGCGTGGACATTCACTGCATGCGCGATGCCACCCGTGGCGGCATTGCCACGGTGCTGAACGAGTTCGCCAGCGCCAGCAACACCTGCATGCGCCTGCGCGAGGAGGCGCTGCCGTTGCGCGAAGAGGTGCGCGGCATGTGCGAGATCCTGGGGCTGGATCCGCTGTATCTGGCCAACGAGGGCAAGCTGGTGGCCGTGGTGGCGGCGCAGGACGCGGACAGGCTGCTGAACGCCATGCGGGCGCATCCAGCCGGGGGCGACGCCGCCATCATCGGCGAGGTGAGTGCCGATCCGGCAGGCACGGTGGTGTTGCACACGGCCTTTGGCGGCGAGCGCATCATCGACGTGCTGGTGGGCGAGCAGTTGCCGCGCATCTGCTGAGCAAGGTGGCTGCAACAACCGGGAGTCGACTGGCCGGGTGGGCCATACGGGATGACAACCACAACGGAAAGCACGGCAGGGAAGGGACAGGACAATGGAAACGCTGATGGTGCTGCTGGCGGGACTCTTCATTGGCATGCGGCATGCCGTGGAGGCTGACCATCTGGCAGCGGTGGCCTCGCTGGCGACGAAGGCCAACAGCAGGCGCGAGACGGTGAAACTGGGGGTGAGCTGGGGTGTGGGGCACACGCTGACGCTGTTCCTGCTCGGCTCGGTGGTGTTGTTCGCCAATACGGTGGTGCCGGAGCGCTTCGCGACGTGGCTGGAGTTCGTGGTGGGCATCATGCTGCTGCTGCTGGGGCTGGACGTGATCAGGCGCATGTGGCGCAGCGGCGTGCACTTCCACGTGCATGAGCACGGCGATGGCGTGCGCCACTTCCACGCCCATGCGCATGACGGCAAGCTGCCGCATGATGCCGACCCGCACGAGCACGAGCATCGTTCGCTGGCGCAATCCTTGCGCAACCTGCTGGCCCCACGGGCGCTGCTGGTGGGCATGGTGCACGGCATGGCCGGCACCGCCGCATTGGTGCTGCTGACGTTGCAGACACTCTCCAACGTCTGGCTGGGGCTGGTCTATATCCTCGTCTTCGGTGTCGGCTCCATCATCGGCATGGGCGTGGTTTCCGCCATCATCGCCCTGCCGCTCAATACCGCCGGCAAGCGCATGACGCGCTATCATGCCGCCCTGCAATACGGTGTGGGCTTCATCACTGCCGGGCTGGGTCTGCTCATCATCTTCGAGCTGGCTCCACAACTTCTGGCATAGAATCGCAACTTGCGAGCCGATGTGTCATCGGCAGGTTCATGCCAGGTATCGAGGCCTCCTTTTGCCTTGGTGATGCCCTGCAGGCGTTTTCTCCTCACCCAGCCGCTGGCACCAGCGGGTCAGCCCGACGCGGGCAGCGGCATGGATGGGCAGCGGCATGGATCATGCCTGCCCGGTTCCACGGAAAGCCCGAGAGAAAACGCTGGCGCTGCTGCATGCTGGCACACCAGGTGTGCGATCAAGCGGCAAATCGTGGTGGAAGAACGCTGTGCCGCAGAAGTATTGGTAACAGGGGTTCTCCACAAAACGGCGGTACACTTCCTCGTCGGACAGGTCATCCATCTACTTGATGATGTGCAGCCCCGCCATCAGCCGCGTCGACAGCGGCGGATATCCCGGCCCGTCCCGATACAGCGCGCCGATCTCTCGCGCCAGGAAGTCCCAGTCAATCGACTGCGCCAGCACAACCAGAGGATGCTTCATGTCGATGATCTGATCCAGTCGCGCCCGGAACAGGTCGTGCTGGCCTGTCTGCACCGGCTCCTTCGGCTTGCTCATGATACACCTCCCCGCTCGTCTGCGAGGGGACAGAATCACAACGCAACAGGCTGGTCAAATTGCAAGAAAATGGTCCCAAAAGGGGCTTCCTTGCAAAATCCAATGCTTGAATGATGGAAAATTTGTTATATCCTCAACGTGATAAGGATACTTCACGTTCGACTCGGTGATCACATGGCGCTTGCGTCCCTTCACCTTCTTGCCAGCGTCATAGCCACAAACGCCCCCACTTTCAGTGGTTTTCACGCTCTGACTGTCGATGATGGCGGCACTGGGAGCCGCATCCGATCCACTCACCAGGCGGCTGGCCTCAACCAGCGCCGTGTTGATCAGGTCCAGCACACCAGCATCGCGCCAGCGATAGAAGTGATATTGCACGGTGGTGAAAGGCGGAAAGTCCTTCGGCAGCATTGCCCACTGACACCCCGTGGCAGCCATGTAGAGGACGGCATTGAAAATCTCGCGCATCGGCCATTTGCAAGGACGGCCAACCTTCGAGGTGCGCCGTAGGAACGGTTCGATCAATGCCCATTCCTCATCCGTGCAATCGCTTGCATGGCGCAAGCCTCTTCGGTCATATTGCGGCCGAGTGATTTCAGTCCATGGCATCGTGATCCCCTCCGAATCGTCTATCCAAAGGGAATCGCAAAGGGCTGAAATCACTCAACTTTAATTTTCGGTTGGGCACTCAAACAGCGGTTCATCCCCGCGTGGGCGGGGAACACAGCAGGTCCATGTTCAAGAACCTGACAGAGCTCGGTTCATCCCCGCGTGGGCGGGGAACACCTGATGGCGCGGGCGGAGCCATTCGGCATTCGCGGTTCATCCCCGCGTGGGCGGGGAACACCTTCAGCTGGTCCGCCATCTGGCGGAATCCGCCGGTTCATCCCCGCGTGGGCGGGGAACACTTGTAGCTATTGCTCGGCAGCTTGTAGTGCATCGGTTCATCCCCGCGTGGGCGGGGAACACCCCCATCCACTGCAGCGACATCTGACGGACGACGGTTCATCCCCGCGTGGGCGGGGAACACCTCCTGCTCGGGTTGGATGCGCAGGGCCTGCTCGGTTCATCCCCGCGTGGGCGGGGAACACTGGCCACCAGCACCGCCACGCAGCTGCTGCAGCGGTTCATCCCCGCGTGGGCGGGGAACACCGCGCTCGACCACGCCTATATGCGCCTCCGCGCGGTTCATCCCCGCGTGGGCGGGGAACACTCGCGGTTCGGAGCCTGCGCCTGCCCTTGCCACGGTTCATCCCCGCGTGGGCGGGGAACACACAGACAACAATCACAACAACGCCCTGTAACACGGTTCATCCCCGCGTGGGCGGGGAACACCAGAAGCGCATCTACGGCATGCTGGCGGCGGACGGTTCATCCCCGCGTGGGCGGGGAACACCTGTTCATGATGCAGAAATGGCTGGACGTGATCGGTTCATCCCCGCGTGGGCGGGGAACACATCGCCGCGCCGGCACATCGGCCACGCGGCAGCGGTTCATCCCCGCGTGGGCGGGGAACACCTTCGTCGCCATCGTCTCCAGCCCCTCGCGCACGGTTCATCCCCGCGTGGGCGGGGAACACCGTGGCATCGCGCCGCTTGCTTCCACGGCCGTCGGTTCATCCCCGCGTGGGCGGGGAACACGAACAGCCGCCCAGTCCCCGCCCCCGCACTGGCGGTTCATCCCCGCGTGGGCGGGGAACACACAACGCCAGCCTCGCGGCCCTGGCGCAGGCGCGGTTCATCCCCGCGTGGGCGGGGAACACGCCTCGCGCTCGGCCACCAGCGCTCTCGCCTCCGGTTCATCCCCGCGTGGGCGGGGAACACCGCGGGGCGATGCAGGCTCATGAGGAATTCAAGCGGTTCATCCCCGCGTGGGCGGGGAACACATCGCCGCGATGACCGAGCGGATAATAGGTGCCGGTTCATCCCCGCGTGGGCGGGGAACACCAGCCCGATCTGCCGGTCAAACCGGTCGGTGGCGGTTCATCCCCGCGTGGGCGGGGAACACCAGCAAACAGAAACCCGTCTGGGGCCTCGGCGCGGTTCATCCCCGCGTGGGCGGGGAACACCACTTCAGCAGCGTGTGGTCTGGCTCGAACGGCGGTTCATCCCCGCGTGGGCGGGGAACACCGCTGCCCGGCGTGTGGCGAGGTGATGGAGCACGGTTCATCCCCGCGTGGGCGGGGAACACCAAAACAATATGTTTTGTCATGAGGCATGCAGCGGTTCATCCCCGCGTGGGCGGGGAACACCTCGTGGATGATCCACGCTACCTCGTTCACAACGGTTCATCCCCGCGTGGGCGGGGAACACGACATCTGCACGTCCACGTGGAACGACGGCGTCGGTTCATCCCCGCGTGGGCGGGGAACACGTGCCGTCGCCCCAGAACGGAATGATCAACGGCGGTTCATCCCCGCGTGGGCGGGGAACACGCGTGCTCGAGTTCGAGGCCACGCTCGAAGACCGGTTCATCCCCGCGTGGGCGGGGAACACGCCTCCAGCGCCTGCTGCGCGGGGCTACCGGGCGGTTCATCCCCGCGTGGGCGGGGAACACCAGGGCACGCTGTTCTACAGCACCGATGGCGACGGTTCATCCCCGCGTGGGCGGGGAACACGCCTGAATGTCATAGCGGAGATTGGCGATGGCCGGTTCATCCCCGCGTGGGCGGGGAACACCAGATCATGAGCCTGACCACCGAGATCACCGGCGGTTCATCCCCGCGTGGGCGGGGAACACAATACGTGCGCGAGGTCTATGCCCGCGCCGGGCGGTTCATCCCCGCGTGGGCGGGGAACACTGGTGCTGCGCGAGCCGACGGTTGGCGACATGCGGTTCATCCCCGCGTGGGCGGGGAACACCCATGCCGGCCCGCCCAACGGCGGGCCTTTTGCGGTTCATCCCCGCGTGGGCGGGGAACACCCAATCCAGATGGATTGTATCCGTCATTCCATCGGTTCATCCCCGCGTGGGCGGGGAACACGGCGCCCAGAACTCTCCGGCCATCCCGCGTTGCGGTTCATCCCCGCGTGGGCGGGGAACACATTGACACGCGATATGAACGCAATGATTTCAACGGTTCATCCCCGCGTGGGCGGGGAACACTTTTTGGCTGCGACGAGCGCATGTTCAAGGCGCGGTTCATCCCCGCGTGGGCGGGGAACACCGCACTATTACGAACTTTCCTATGTTCGGGTTCGGTTCATCCCCGCGTGGGCGGGGAACACTCTTCGCCACAAGGGACTGTTTACCTTGTGCATTTCACGTTGTCAAAAAGCCCACCGATTTTCTCGGCGCAAAATATCAGTTGCCATTTGCGGATTCCGATGTGCCAGAAGCTGTTGGGGGTGAAGGC
>JALSGQ010000111.1 GCA_026982665.1 Hyphomicrobiales bacterium
AGGGGGGCATCACCGAAAAAATGCCGCATTGTATTGCTGTGGTGGATTGCAACCGGGGCTGTTTCGGCTGCCGGAATCTGCTATCCCTGCATGCAGGAGATTCGGGAAGGGCATGTGGCAGGTCATGACGTTCACCACTGCACAACTCGCTTTCAGCCTCTCGGCGCAGCGGCGCTTCCGGCTGCCGCGCATCGTGGCCCTGCTGGGTTCTTCATTGCTGCTGGCAGGCTGTGCAACCGGTGAGCGGGACCTGATGCTGCAGGGCGATGCGCGGGACATCGCCGTGGTGGTGGATGCCGCCGCCGCCCCGCCGGCCGAAGCACTTTCCGGCACCGTGGCGCGTACCTCCACATCCTTCATCACCCTGCTGGTGAAAAGGCCGCGCAAGGACAATGCGCCCGGCTCCTTTGGCCGGGCAAGGGGCGTGGCCACCGGCAGCGGCTTCTTCATCGACACCCGCGGCAAGGCGCTCACCGCCGGCCACGTGGCCGTGGAGCCGGGGCTCAAGGTCTCTGCCCGCGCCGCCGATGGCCGCATTCACGAGGGCAGGGTCATCGCCGTTTCCTCCGTGCCGGACATCGGCATGCTGCAACTGCGCGATGTGCGCACCACGCCGGTAACGCCCGCCGCCAGCCCCTGCCTCAGCCCCGGCACGCCGGTATTCTCTCTGGGCCGCCCCCGCAAGGGGCGCGACACCGCACGCATCGGCACGCTGCAGTCCCTGCGCTTCACCACCCCGGTGCGCTACGGAAACTTCGGCTACGACGAGGCCATGGTGGTGCGCATGAGCACCAGGCGCGGCGAATCCGGCGGTCCGCTGTTCAACCAGAAGGGCGAGCTGGTGGGCATGATCGTCTCCACCCTCTCCCGCGGCGGCCGCTCGCTCAACCTCGCCCATGCCATTCCGCTCACCGCCCTTGCCCGCTTCGTCTGCGCCAACGGCCAGTGCAGCGCCCGCTGGCGCAAGCTCGCCGGCATGAGCACCCGCAACTGCCCCACCACCACCGCGCTGGCGCAACCGCAACTGCAGCCGCAGCCGGCCCAATAGCCCGCACTTGCTCCACCCGAAGCTCGAGGCTGCTGACGCCACAGCCTCAATCGCGGTTCTTCAATTCGCTGAGAAACTGGCAGAAATCCTCGGCCTCGCGAAAGTTGCGATAGACGGAGGCATAGCGCACGAAGGCCACGTCATCGAGCTTGCGCAGGCCTTCCATCACCAGCTCGCCAATCTGCTGCGAGGAGACTTCCGGCTCTCCGCCGCTTTCCAGCTGGCGGACAATGCCGTTGATCATGCGCTCCACGCGCTCTTCCTCCACCTCGCGCTTGCGCAGGGCAATGTGAATGGAGCGCGCCAGCTTGTCGCGGTCAAACGGCACCTTGCGGCCGGAGCGTTTCACCACCGTAAGCTCCCGTAGCTGCACCCGCTCATAGGTGGTGAAGCGCCCGCCACAGTCCGCGCATTCCCGCCGCCGGCGAATGGTCGCGCCACCTTCCGCCGGGCGCGAATCCTTCACCTGCGTGTTCTCCGATGCACAGAACGGACAGCGCATGCCGCTTCACCCCGTTTTCATCCCGTTGTTGCCGCCTCGCCCCGGCACGGCAGCCAGCCAGCGTCATCCTGCCACACCGGTTTGTGCATGATGCCCGCCGCCATTTCAAGGCCTTGGCGAATCCGGCTGCAAGCAGCAGGCAGCAACTACATGCCCCCTGTGCGCATTCCACGCATGGCGAAACAGCCTTCACCCCCCGCTTGCCTGCCACCTTGCATCGTGGCTACATGCCACCCGTCTGGCACGTCGCGCAACGGCAGTGGAACACCCTCGCAATCCTTCAGGAGAGCAAAACATGCAGCCACGCATTCCGGCCACGGTCATCACCGGCTTTCTCGGTGCCGGCAAGACCACCATCATCCGCCACCTGCTGCAGCAGGCACAAGGCCGGCGCATAGCGCTGATCGTCAACGAGTTCGGCGATGTCGGCATCGACGGCGCGTTGCTGAAGGGCTGCAACGACGAGGCCTGCCGCCCCGGCGACATCGTCGAGCTGGCCAACGGCTGCATCTGCTGCACCGTGGCCGATGACTTCATCCCCACCATGACGGCGCTGCTGGAACGCCCCGAGCGGCCTGATCACATCATCATCGAAACCTCCGGGCTGGCGCTGCCGCAGCCGCTCATCCGCGCTTTCAACTGGCCGCAGGTGAAGGCGGGCGTAACCGTTGACGGCGTGGTGGCGGTGGTGGATGGCCCGGCGGTGCTGGCTGGTCAGTTCGCTGCCGACCCGCGCAAGGTGGAGATATTGCGCAAGGCCGACGTGAACCTCGACCACGAAAGCCCGCTGCACGAGCTGTTCGAGGACCAGCTGCGCGCCGCCGATCTCGTCATTCTGCACAAGGCCGACCTGCTGTCTGTGGCGCAGGTGGAGGAGCTGACAACCCGCCTGCAGCGCGAGGTGCGGGACGGGGTGCGGATCATCCCCGCAAGCCGCGGCGAAATTGCGCCGCAGGTGCTGCTGGGGCTGGGCGCGGCAGCGGAAGATGACATCGACAACCGCCCCACCCATCACGAGCTGGCCGGCGAAGCCGACCATGACCATGACGAATTCGTCAGTTTCGCTGCAGATCTGCCAGCGTTGCCCTCGCGCGAGGCATTGCAGGCAGCGGTGGAGGAAACGCTGCGCAGCCACCCGGTGCTGCGGCTGAAGGGGTTTGCGGCATTGCGCGGCAAGCCGGCGCGGCTGGCGGTGCAGGCGGTGGGGCCGCGGCTGGAAATGTGGTTCGACCGTCCCTGGCGGGCGGATGAAGAACCGCACACGCAGCTGGTGGTCATCGGCCTGAAGGGCATGGACGAACAGGCAGTGCGCGCACAACTGCGCGCCGCGCTGGATGCCGCCCATACCACCGCGGCAGAAGGCTGAGCCACCCATGCACCTGCTGGCCGCCACATCGGCAAACATCGGCGAAGGCGACGAGGCCATCGACCTCGGCCAGGCACCGGCAGACGTGCTCATCCTCTCTGCCGCCGATTCCGAGCTGGCGGCCCTTTCCGGCGCGTTTGCCGCCCTGCCGGAGAAGCCCTTCTCGCTGCGGCTCGCCTCCATCAACATGCTGCGCCACCCCATGTCCGTGGACATGTGGGTGGAAAACACCGCGCGGCATGCGCGGCTCATCATCGCGCGGGTGCTGGGCGGGCATGCCTACTGGGCCTACGGCGTGGAGGAGCTGCAGCGCATTGCCGATGAACACGGCATCAAGCTGGCGCTGCTGCCCGGTGGCGAGGTGGTTGACGAGGATCTCGTGCGCCGCTCCACCCTGCCGCCGGAGGTGTGCGAGGCCCTGCGCGCGCTGTTCGCCGCCGGTGGCGCGGAGAATGCCCGGCGCATCCTGCAGGCCTGCGCGGCGCTGCTGGGCACGCACACCCCGCATGCCGCCGCCATCCCCGCCCCCGTGCCCCTGCCGCAATGCGGTGCCTGGCTGGAGGGTGAGGTGGTTGCCGGCGTGGAAGAGGCCCTGAAACGCGCTTCTCGCCTTGCCCCTGTCATCTTCTATCGCGCATGGCTTCAGGGCGGCTTCACCGCACCGGTGGCGGCGCTGGCACAGGCGCTGCGAAATGAAGGACTGACGCCGCTGCCGCTGTTCGTCCCGTCGCTGAAGAACCCCCGTGCGCGGGCCTTCCTGAACGAGCTGTTCGCGCAGCAGCCACCGGCCGTCATCATCGACCTCACCGCCTTTTCCGCCGCTGATGACGACCCGCTGCAACAGCCCGGTTGCCCGGTGCTGCAAGGGTTTCTGGTCAACGCCGCCGAGCAGGCCTGGCGCGACAATCCGCAAGGGCTGGGCCCGCGTGATCTCGCCATGCTGGTGGCGCTGCCGGAGCTTGACGGGCGCATCATCACCCGCGCTGCCGCCTTCAAGGAAGACACGCGCCTTGACGAAGCCACGCAATGCCGCCTGCTGACATATGCACCGCATGCGCCGGGCATTGCCCACATCGCCGCACTGGCGGCGCGCCACGCACGGCTGCGCCTCATCCCCAATGCCGAAAAGCGCATTGCCCTGGTGCTGGCCAACTATCCCGCCAGCGATGGCCGGCTGGCCAACGGCGTGGGGCTGGACACGCCGGCCTCCACCGTCGCCATCCTGCGCGCCCTGCAAGACGCGGGCTACCGGCTCGACTACCTGCCGGAAAATGGCGATGCCCTCATCCGCCTGCTGCAAACCGCCCCCACCAACGCCAGCGGCACGGCGAATCGGCAGTCGGACGCCCTCCTGCCACTCGCTGCTTACGAGCAGCATTTCAATGCCTTGCCGGAGCAGATTCGCAAGCAGGTGGAACAACGCTGGGGCCAGCCGCAGGATGATCCCTTCTTCCGCGACGGCAGCTTCCACCTGCCGGTGAAGCGGCTGGGCGAAGGCGTCATCTGCGCCATTCAGCCGGCGCGCGGATACAACATCGACCCGAAATCCACCTATCACGACCCCGCCCTGCCACCGCCGCACGGGTATCTGGCCTTCTACATCTGGCTGCGACAGGTGTTCGGCGCGCATGCCGTGGTGCACGTGGGCAAGCACGGCAACCTGGAGTGGCTGCCGGGCAAGGCGCTGGCGTTGTCCGATGCCTGCTTCCCTGCCGCCGTCTTCGGCCCGCTGCCGCATTTCTATCCCTTCATTGTCAACGACCCCGGCGAGGGCGCGCAGGCCAAGCGCCGCACCCATGCGGTGATCATCGACCACCTGATGCCACCGCTGGCCCGCGCCGAAACCTATGGCCCGCTGGCCGGGCTGGAGCGGCTGGTGGATGAATACTGGCAGGCCAGCGCCACCGATGCACCGCGCGCCGAATACCTGAAGGAGCGCATCATCGAGCAGGCGGAGATCAGCGGCATCGCCGCGGATGCCGGCCTGAAGCAGGAGCTGCGGGCCGATCCGGAAGGCGCGCTGGCAGCACTCGATGCCTGGCTGTGCGACCTGAAGGAGGCGCAGATCCGCCACGGCCTGCACGTGCTGGGCCACCTGCCGGGGCAGACGCTGGACAATGCCACCGCAACGGACACGCTGGCCGAGACCCTGGTGGCGCTGGTGCGCCTGCCGCGTGGTGATGGCAAGGGTCCGAATGCCTCGCTCATCGGCGCGCTGGCCGATGACCTGCTTCCCGGCTTTGCCCCCTTCGATGCCGACATGACGGCACCGTGGAACGGCCCGCGCCCGCCACTGCTCGAGACGCTGAGCACTGCCCCGTGGCGCACCGCCGCCGATGCCCGCGAGCGGCTGGAGCTGCTGGCGCTCAAGCTGGCGCGGCAGGTGGTGGAACAGCATTTCTCCGAAGGCTTCTCTTTCCCGTCATTGCAGGGCTTGACCCGGCAATCCGGGGTTTCGGACTTAAGCCTCCGCGGCTTTCAGGATGCCCGCATCAAGCCCGGGCATGACGAAAAGGAAGACGACATCACCAGGGCAGCCCCCGGCCCGGCCTCGGCCTTGGTGTTGGGGCAGATGGCGGAGGAGCTGCTGCCGAAGCTGCTGCAATCGGCGCATGACGAGATCGCCCACCTGCTGGCCGGGCTGGCCGGAAACGCCGTGCCACCCGGCCCTTCCGGCGCGCCATCGCGCGGCCGGCCGGACGTGCTGCCAACGGGGCGCAACTTCTTCTCCCTCGACTCGCGCAGCCTGCCCACCCCGGCGGCGTGGGACCTGGGCCGCCGCTCGGCGGAGAACATGCTGCAACGCCACTTCATGGAGCATGGCGAATACCCGCGGGCCATCGGCCTTTCCTGCTGGGGCACGGCCAACATGCGCACCGGCGGTGATGACATCGCCCAGGCGCTGGCGCTGATCGGCGCCCGGCCCGCGTGGGATCATGCCTCCGGCCGCGTTACCGGCTTCGAGATCATCACGCTGGCCGAGCTGGGCCGCCCGCGGGTGGACGTAACCTTGCGCGTCTCCGGTTTCTTCCGCGATGCCTTCCCGCAGCAGATGGAGCTGTTCGACCGCGCGGTGCGTGCCATCGGTGCACTTGAAGAACCGGAAGAGGACAACCCCATTGCCGCACACATGGCGGAAGAGCGCCAACGGCTGCTGGCGCAGGGGCTGGACGAGAAGCAGGCGGCACACATGGCCGGCTGGCGCATCTTCGGTGCCGAGCCGGGAGCCTATGGTGCCGGCCTGCAGGCTCTTGTCGACTCCGGCGCATGGGAGCAGAAGGCAGACCTGGCCGAGAGCTGGATCAACTGGGGTGCCTATGCCTACGGTGCCACCGACCAGGGCACCCGCGCCGAACAGGCCCTGCGCCAGCGCCTGCGCAAGCTGGATGCCATTGCCCACAACCAGGACAACCGCGAGCACGACCTGCTGGACTCGGATGACTACTACCAGTTCGAGGGCGGCTTCGCCGCGGCGGTGGAGCACGTGAAGGGCAAGGCCGTGCCGGTGTGGCACAATGATCACTCACGGCCCGAACAGCCCGTTACCCGCTCGCTGGAAGAGGAAATCGCGCGGGTGGTGCGCGCGCGGGTGGTGAACCCGAAGTGGATTTCCGCCATCATGCGGCACGGCTACAAGGGCGGCTTTGAAATGGCGGCGACGGTGGATTACATGTTCGCCTTCGCCGCCACCACCGGCGCGGTGCGCGATCATCACTTCGAGCTGGCGTTCGATGCCTTCATCCGCGACGATGAAGTGCGCCAGTGGCTTGCGGAGCACAATGCACAGGCGCTGGAAGACATGCGCCAGCGCTTTCGCGAGGCACTGGCCCGCGGCCTGTGGCAACCCCGCGCCAACGACGTGGCAATCCTGCTGGAGGAGGAGACGACATGAGCGACACCCCGAAGCAGCGCGACCCTGAGCGCCATGCGGAGAAGATGGCCAAGAAGGCCCGCGCGCGGGAGAAGATCATGGCCACCAAGCAGATCGAGAAGGGCCTGATCATCGTCAACACCGGCAAGGGCAAGGGCAAGTCCACGGCCGGTTTCGGCATGGTGCTGCGGGCGCTGGGGCACGGCATGAAGGTGGCCGTCATCCAGTTCATCAAGGGCAGCCGCGACATCGGCGAGAAGAAGGCGCTGCAGGCGTTTGGCGATCAGGTGCACTTCTTCGCCTGTGGCGAGGGCTTCACCTGGGAGACGCAGAACATCGAGAAGGACAGGGCGCTGGCGGCGAAGACGTGGGCCGAGGCGGAAAAGGCGCTGCTGCCCGATTCCGGCTTTGACATGGTGATGCTGGACGAGCTGAACGTGGTGCTGAAATACGGCTACCTCGACCTTGATGAGGTAATGCCCGCGCTGCTGGCCCGCCCGGCCATGCAGCACGTCATCATCACCGGGCGCAATGCGCCGGAAGCGCTCGTGGAGCACGCCGACCTGGTAACGGAAATGACGCTGGTGAAGCACCCCTTCCGCTCCGGCGTGAAGGCACAGAAGGGCGTGGAGTTCTGATCAGGAGCCGGGTGGCTGCCCACCTGGTGCGAGCGGGCGCATCCCGTGCGCTCAATCGGCAACGGCAGACCACCGTATCACCACGCCTGCAGTCAGCACGCCCGTGATCAGCGCCAGCAAGGCGGTCAACACCCACAGCATGCGTTCATGCAGGGTGAGCGCGGCGGCAAGGTCATGGCGCGAGAGCCGTGTGCGCCCGGTCCCCAGCCACGGAAAGTCCACCAGCCGGCCCGCATAGCTGCGCGGGCCGCCAAGACGGATGTCGAGCGCTCCGGCCATTGCCGCTTCCGGCCATCCGGCGTTGGGCGAGACATGCTTGCGCGCATCACGCAGCGCCGTCATCAGGCAGCGTTGGCCTGCCTGCCATGAGCGCGCCAGTGCAGCGGTGAGCGCGTAGAGCAGGGCGGTGAGGCGGGCAGGGATGAAGTTCAGCACGTCATCCAGCCGTGCCGCCGCCTTGCCGAAATGGCGGTAACGGTCGTCGAGATGCCCGATCATGCTGTCGGCCGTATTCACCAGCTTGTAGAGCACGATGCCCGGCAGCCCGGCCACGAGCAGCCAGAACAGTGGTGCGATGATGCCGTCGGATGCATTCTCCGCCAGCGATTCGATGGCGGCATGGGCGATGCGCCCTTCGTCGAAATCCGCGGTGTCGCGTCCCACGATCATCGACAATGCCCGCCGCGCCGGGGCGAGGTCGCCATCCGGTGTGGCCGGCAGGGCGTGGATGATCGCTTCCACGTGCTCCTTCAGCGATTTCTGCGCCAGCAGCGCGCTGGCCAGCAGCGCCTCGGCCCAGAACGGCAGCAGGCGCGCCAGCACCCATGCCAGCCCGCCGAACAGCACCGCCAGCAGCAGCATCAGCAGCCCGCCCAGCACAACGCGCTGGCGTGGCGAGAAGCGCTGATGGTCGTTCCACCGTGAGTCGGCCTGTGCGATGAGCGCGCCCATCCATTGCACCGGGTGGCGGATGGTGCGTTGCAGCCATGCCGGATAGCCAACGAAGCGCTCGATGACGAGCGCCAACAGTGCTGTCAGCAGCCTTTCTGCCATCACGCGAATTTCCGGGCCGGAGCTTGCACGAGATTCGAAAAGGGTTCGGACAAGGGAAGCGTGAACCGCTCACTTGCAGATCTTGTAGCGCCCGCCGCGCCCCAGGTCGAAATGAAAATGATTGGCATGGGCCTTGTTGTATTTGGGGCTGAGCACGGTGGAGAAATACTTGCAAGCCCCCTCCCGCACCTCTGCAAGAAAAGCCGCCTTCCTGTTGAACAGGGCGGAAAACTCTCCCCAGTCCTTCAGCAGGTGAATGCGCCTGCCATCGGCCAGCTCGAAGTACCCGATGTCGATGGCGTTGCCGAAGCTGTGCTCGGAGATGCGCACCGGCCCCTTGCGGATACCGCCGCGGCGGCGGCAGGAATAGTCCGAGAGCTGGCGAATGGCCACCACCGGCTGGCCGAAGCGCCTGCGCGCGGCGGGTTGCACCACGTTGCGCATCCATTCGTATAGCGCGGCAGTCATGCGGCAATTGAGCCTGGCCGCCGGTTTCACGCGCGCCGCCCCCAGCGCGCGCACCTCCACCGGGGCGGCGATGCCACAGCCTTCAGGCCCGCCGATGGAGGGCAGGGGGCGGGCATCCACGTTCAGCGCCGCCAGCACGATGTCGCAATTCCTGCGCACGCGCCTTGCCGTGGCGGCATCCCACTGCCCGATCTCCCTTGGTTTCAGATAGACGGCGCGGGTATGGTCGCGCTCCTGCAGCAGCAGCTTCGGATCCACCACCACCCGCCCCGCAGCATCGGTGAGCACGGCCGTGCGCATGGGGGCCGGGGAATTGCCCGGAGCAGGGAAAACAGTTCCTGCTCCGGTCCCGGCTCCGGCAGCCCGTTTCACTCCGTTCGCCTGCCGCGCCAGCATGGCGGGGCGGGGGCGCGGCAGGGGAGCGATTGCCGCCCTCGCAGGCGCTGGCGGCCGGGTGCGCCCTGTCCTGCTGTCCAGCACCTGTGCCGGCGGGCGGTTGTTGATGAGAACGGTGGGGCCGGATTGCTGCTGCCGGGCACCGGCATCGGCACCGCCATTGCCTGCGGCGCTGTTGCCGCCACTGGCCTGCAGCAGATCCAGCTCCTTCAGCTTGCGGCTGATCAGGTCGGCCATGGTGTCGCCGGCATGCACCGGCTGCGCTGCCACGGCAAGCAGGCATGCCGCAATGCCGGCCAGCAGAACGCCGCCGCACTGATGCCGTTGCCCTGGCCGTTTCATCCCGCCGCCCCCTGGTGCTCCGAAACCCTGATGTCTTCAATGCCTGCATGCTTCAGGCAGACGGCGAAAATGGGGCAGCGGAACAGGGAGCGGCAGAAAGGCGGCGCGCAGGCCACGGGCCACCTGCGGCGGAGCCATCCGCTTCAGGCTGCCTTCACCTGCTCGCGCGCGTGTTGCAGCATTGCAGCCACCTTCTCCGGCTTTTCCTGCACGATGCGGCAGATCTGCTCCACGCTGAAGCCGAAGCGGAAATGCAGCATGGCGCAGCGGCGCTCCTTCAGCTCCAGCCGGCGCGGCTGCTGCTCGATGACCTCGGCCAGCAGGTCCGGCTCAAGCTCGATGCTGCCGATGACATCTTCCCACTTCAGCGCCTCGTCTGGCTGGTACCATTCGTAGAACTGCTCGTCATCGTCATACACCGGGTCGATGACCAGCGGAGCCTGCGGGATCTCCTGTTCCAGCGAGACGGCCTCGTGCTGCCGGATCTCCCGCTGCCGTGCCGCCAGCGCATCGGCCACCTGGAACAGCATGGCGTGCAGCCACGCGCGCGGTTCCATGCCGGCGGGCTTTTCTGCCCACTTGTCCCAGGCGTGGATCATGGCTTCGGCCACCAGCTCCTCCGGCGTCATGAAGCCGGGTGGAAAGTCGCCCACGCTCTCGTAGTAGGCGATCTCGTGCCTTGCCGACTGCAGCAGGTTGGCCATTTCCGCCTCCACCAGCCGGTCGAAGCCGGCCTTGTCCTCGACGCCGGGCTGCGCCTGCTGCGCATCTGCACCTGCCGTGGCACCTGCCGGTGCGTTGCCATGATCCTGCATGTCCGTTTCTCCCTGCTCTTGCATCCAGTGCCCCATCCGGGGTGAAGCCTGCCCTTCAGTCCGGATGTGTTGATGCATGCGGCAGGTTTCAAGGCAGGGGCGTTTCATCCCTGCCGGCTGCCTGCTATAGGCAGGGCATGCTGCAGTTTCTCGTCATTGCCGGATTGCTGGTGGGGCTGGCACTGCTGCTGCGCTGGTTCCTGAAGACCTCGCCGCAGCGGGTGGCGGGCGTGGTGCGCCGGCTCTCTGCCTGGCTGCTGCTGGCCGGCGGCGTGCTGCTGTCGCTGCGCGGGCTGGGGGTCATCGGCGTGCCGATGGCGCTGCTGGGGCTGTCCATGCTGCGCGCGCGCTGGTGGCCCGCTGGCGGTGGTGGTGGCGGCATGGGCATGCCCGGTGGCGGTGCAGGACAGGGAGGTGCGCAGCGCTCCGAGGTGCGCACCCGCATGCTGCGCATGGAGCTGGAGCACGCATCTGGCCGCATGGATGGCGAGGTGCTGCAGGGGCGCTTTGCCGGGCGCTGGCTGTCTGACCTGGCCGATGCCGAGCTGGAGGTGCTGTGGCAGGAATGCGCCGGTGCGGGGGATCAGTCCCTGAAGCTGCTGCAGGCCTGGCTTCAGCGCGAACGCCCGCAGCTCTGGCAGCGATTTTCTGCCAGCGGCGCGGCAGGGGCAACGGGCACCGCCGGGGCTGGTGGCGAAGGCGGGCATGGCGCGGCGCACGATGCCGCCGATGATGCCGCCGGAGATGCCACGATGACGCCGGAGCGGGCACGGCAGATCCTGGGGCTTGGGCCTGACGCCACGCCGGAAGAGATAAAGGCGGCACACCGCCGCCTGATGAAGGTGGCGCACCCGGATGTCGGCGGCTCCGAGTGGCTGGCGCGGCAGATCAACCTGGCGCGTGATGTATTGCTGCGCGAGCACCGGCGCTGACCATCGGTTCCGGCACAACGGTGCCAGGGGCAGGCACCGCGCATCCCGCCTCTGCTTTTCCGCGATGTCTTCCTGTTTGGTTGCTGGTTGCTGCATGGCGCACGGCGCAAATACCGCCCCCTTGCCATGCCGTTCGTTTTCCTTCACTGTTGTTCCGTAAAAAGAACAACGGCTGTGCCTGCAGTGGTGCAGGCACCAGAAGGAGGAACGCTCATGCCGAACAGCCACTGGAGGCAGCCACCATCGGCTGATGACCGGCAGGCCGAGGAAGGCCTGCGCACGCTCAAGGCACCGCAGGCCTTTCGCCTGCTGCAGGATGATGCGCAAGCGGTGCTGGTGGACGTGCGAAGCTGCGCGGAATGGGACTTCGTCGGTGTGCCACTGGTGGACAACTACGTGCAGGTGGAATGGCGCATGTATCCGGACATGGCGGTAAACCCGGACTTCCTGGCGGAAGTGGCGGCAGCGGGGCTGACGCCGCAAACGCCCCTCGTGCTGTTGTGCCGGTCGGGCCAGCGCTCGCGCGAGGCCGGCATGTTCCTTCTTGAGAACGGCTTTTCCGCTGTCTATAACGTCGTTGATGGCTTCGAGGGAACGCACAATGACTACGGCCACCGGCGCAGCGTGAATGGCTGGGTGGCCGCCGGCCTGCCGTGGTTGCAGTGCTGAGGATGAACGACGAGGGATGGGCGGCATGAACGGAAAGGAGCGGGGAATGGACAACGGCATGAAGGGTGATGACCGGCAGCCTGATCCCGGCTGGCGTCCGGCCACGCGGGCGGTGCGCGCCGGGCTGCGGCGCTCCGGCTTCCAGGAAACTTCCGAGGGGCTGTTCCTGACTTCCGGCTATGCCTATGATTCGCCACAGCAGGCGGCGGATCGCTTCACCGGCGATGATGACGGCTACATCTACTCGCGCTACGCCAACCCCACGGTGGACATGTTCCAGCAGCGGCTGGCGGCGCTGGAGGGGGCGGAGGCCTGCTTCGCCACTGCTTCCGGCATGAGCGCCATCTTCGCCACCTTTGCCGCCACTCTCTCGGCGGGTGATCACATCATCGCCTCGCACAGCATCTTCGGCTCCATCACCAAGGTCATCACCGATCACCTGGCACGTTTCGGCATCAGCCACACCTTCGTCGATGCCGCCGACATGGATGCCTGGCGCACCGCCATGCGCGAGGAGACGAAGCTGCTGTTCCTCGAAACCCCGGCCAACCCCACGCTGGATGTCTTCGACATCGCCGCCGTGGCCGACATTGCCCATCAGCACGGTGCGTTGCTGGTGGTGGACAACGTGTTCGCCACCCCGGTGCTGCAGAAGCCGCTGAAGCTGGGCGCCGACGTGGTGGTCTATTCGGCCACCAAGCACATCGATGGCCAGGGCCGGGTGCTGGGCGGCGCGGTGCTGGGGCGGCGCGATTTCATCGACGAGGTCATCCAGCCGTTCATGCGCCACACCGGTGCCTCGCTGTCGCCGTTCAACGCCTGGGTGCTGCTGAAGGGGCTGGAGACGCTGCCCCTCAGGGTGCGCGCCATGAGCGATGCGGCGCAGCGCATTGCCGAATGGCTGCAACAGCGGCTGGGCACGGAAGCCGTGCGTTATCCGGGGCTGAAGAGCCACCCGCGCCATGCGCTGGCCATGCGCCAGATGGCGGCAGGCGGCAGCCTCATCGCCTTCGAGCTGCCCGGCGGGCGCGAGGCGGCCTTCCGCTTCCTGCAGGCGCTGGAGCTGATCGACATCTCCAACAACCTCGGCGATGCGAAGAGCCTCATCACCCATCCGGCCAGCACCACGCACTCCGCCCTGTCGGAGGAGGAGCGGGCGCGGCAGGGCATTGGCGAGGGCCTGTTGCGCATTTCCATCGGGCTGGAAGATGTGGCAGACCTGCAGGATGACCTGAAACGCGGCCTCGCCGCTGCCGGCATTGCCTGATGCGGTGCTGCCGGGCAATGCCCGGCCGGCCGGGATGCAATGCACGAAGACAGGCAGGACACGCACCATGACGGAACAGGCGGAAACAGCAGCGCTGGGGCGCGTGGTGCAGCGCCTGCGCAAGGCGCAGGCGCTGTCGCTGGATGACCTGTCGCAGCGCTCCGGCGTTGCCAAGTCCATCATCTCGCGCATCGAGCGCAACGAGACCAACCCCACCATCGCCACCGTGCTGAAGCTGGCCGATGCCCTGCACACGCCGCCGGAGCGGCTGCTGGCGGAGGCCGCGCAGCGCCCGCCCATCCTGCAGCATCAGCGCCCGCGCGACATCCCGGTGCTGTTCAGCGAAGACGGCAAGTGCCGCCTGTTCATCATCGGTGCGCTGGAGCTGGTGGAGCATGTGCAGTGGTATGACTTTCATGCCGAGCCGGGCGGCGTGCTGGATTCAGACCCGCACCAGCCGGGCTGCGTTGAGCATCTGCACGTGCTGCGCGGGGTGCTGGAGGTAACCAGCGGCGGTGCGACGCAACTGCTGCGGGCCGGAGAATCGCTGCGTTATCGCGGCGATCTTGCTCATCGCATCGTCAATGTCGGGCATGAGCCGGCGCACGCCACCATGGTGCTGATCATGCACCCGATGGGGTAGGGTCATCCGCCTGGTGAAGGAAGGGAAATGCCGGCTTGCCAACCGGCGCAACAGGGGATAGCAGGAACACATGGCCACGGTGATCGACACGACGAAGGGCGCGGCGCGCCCACGGCATCCGGAGAAGGCCCACCGGCCGGACAACCCGGTGGCGCGCAAGCCGTCATGGATCCGCGTGAAGGCGCCGGTATCGAAGGAATATGCCCGTACCCGCCGCATCGTGCAGGAGCATGGCCTTGCCACCGTGTGCGAGGAAGCGGCCTGTCCCAACATCGGCGAATGCTGGGCGGAGCGCCACGCCACCTTCATGATCATGGGCGAGATCTGCACCCGCGCCTGCGCCTTCTGCAATGTCGCCACCGGCAAGCCGGGGCCGCTGGATGCCGACGAGCCGCGGCGCGTGGCCGAGGCGGTGGCGAAGATGGAGCTGAAGCACGCCGTCATCACCTCCGTGGACCGCGATGACCTGGACGACGGCGGCGCCGCGCATTTCGCAGCCACCATCCGCGCCATCCGCGCCGCCTCGCCGGATACCAGCATAGAGGTGCTCACGCCCGATTTCCGCGGCAAGGAAGGCGCGCTGGAAGTGGTATTGGAGGCCGCGCCGGATGTCTTCAACCACAACCTGGAGACGGTGCCGGGCTTGTATCCGCGCATCCGCCCCGGTGCCCGCTACTTTCATTCGCTGCGGCTGCTGCAGCGGGCGAAGGAGATCGCGCCTGAGGTGTTCACCAAGTCCGGCATCATGGTCGGACTGGGGGAGAGCCGCGAGGAAGTGCTGCAGGTGATGGACGACATGCGCTGCGCCGGGGTGGAGTTCATCACCATTGGCCAGTATCTGCAGCCCACCCGCAAGCATGCCCCGGTGGCGCGCTTCTGGACGCCGGAGGAGTTCGACGGGCTGAAGCGGGCGGCACTGGCCAAGGGCTTCCTGATGGCCGCCTGCGGCCCGCTGGTGCGCTCTTCGCACAATGCCGGGGCCGACTTTCAGGCCCTGCGCCAGCGCCGCGCCAGTTCTTCGGCCCAGGGGAACGGCTGAGGGCGCTCGTCATCCCCCAGCAGGCGGAAGTGGCGCAGCACCGCCCACACGATGAGGAACAGCACGCCGCCTGCAATCACGTCCACCAGGTAGTGCCCGCCCATGGAAGGGGTGGAAATGATGGTGAGCGTGTTGATGACAAGCGACGGCCAGAACCAGATGGTGCCGCGCAAGGCCCAGATGAACAGCAACGCCATCACCGTGTGAAAGCTGGGAAAGGTTACCAGGCCCACGCTGACATCCAGGGGAACGTTCGGCATCAGCCCGGCGTTCAGCAGGCGTGCGTGTTCCAGGGCATAGCGTCCGGCAGAAGCAGGCAGGTTGCTGATGATGTCGGCAGCCGGAGCATGATGGCCATAGCCTCCCAGCGCCGGGAGCAGCCAGGCACCAATCAGCATGGCGATGAGGCCGGTGCTGGCATAAAGCAGGATGAACCCCTGCAGCCGCCTGAAATGACAGGTGATCACCAGCCAGGAAAACACCAGCAGGAAAAACCACGGATAGCTGCCGTAGGCTTCTTCCAGGATGCGTATTACCAGCGGATGGTCGTTGACCCAGGCCACATGGGCTGTCCAGTCAAATCCCAGCAAGGCATCCAGCTGCGCCAGCTGCGCGTCTGCAAAGGGTGTTTGCAGCCCCATGAGCAGATAGTTCAGCATGAGGCCCAGCTTGTTGAAGATGATGAAGAAGGCCAGCACCTGAAAGAACAGGGAAAGGCGCATGTAGCCAAGGTATGCAGCCCCCAGCCCCATGCCCAGCAGCAGCAGGACGGCCTGCAGGTGCTGCCAGGCCTGTCCACCGGCATCCACGCCCATGCCGGTGATGAACATGAGGCTGACAATTGCCAGCATCAGCACCGGCAGCGCCAGCCACAGCCGCCAGTCGGGAAACAGCAGCGGCCTGTCTTGCGCTGAACAGGAGGGGCAGGCCGGCAGCACCTTTGCCAGAAGCTGTGAAGGCGGTGGCAGCTCGGTGGTCAGCAGTGCCGGGACGGAACGCAGCACGTTTTTCTTCATGCCAGCAAGCTCATGAATGTTGTCGGGCCATGCAATCGGTTGGGATGGAGAATTGCATGCCCGGCTTGCCAAACGCTTAATCGTGCCCGGCATTGTTGCGCTGGTTGAGGCGCAGCCACGTGCATGCCCGCCGCCATGCATCAGGCAGCCTGCCATCCATCAGCAGGTGCAGGCCGATGAGCGCGCCGATGACAATGCTGGCAGTGGCCAGCAGGGCGGTAAGGGAAAGGGCCGCCAGCCCGGTCATGCCCTGGCCCACGGTGCAACCGCCGGCCAGCACGCCACCAATGCCCATGAGCGAAGCGCCCAGCAGGTGCCGGCGCATCTCGGCGGCATCATCGAAGGCCTCCCAGACAATCTGGCGTTGCCGCCAGGCGGCAAGGAACGCCCCGGCCACCACGCCGAAGACACCCCCCACCAGGAACTTGGCGGAAGCGCCGGAAGCGATCATCAGCCACAGGATGCTCTGGCCGATGGGGCGGACGAAAGCATAGGAATCGGGTTGCTGGGGATAGAGCGTTTCCTGCCCCAGGGTGGAGGTGATGAACCATCCGAAGGCAATCACCATGCCGATGACAATGCCGGCGGCCACCTGCGCCACCTTCTGCCGATAGCGCTCCCTTGACAGCGCCCAGCCAGCGCTGGCTGCCACGGCAACAGCGGCAATGAGTGCCTGCATGGCGGCATCATCACCAAACAGCAGCCGCGGCAGCATCTGCGATGACAACGGTGGCAGCTCCACTGCCATCTGCTCAACGGTGATCAGGCGCAAGGGGGCCAGGATGCCGCTCATGGTCATGAAGCCGACGATGCCCAGCACCAGGGTGGAAAGCAGCGCCCGCATGTCGCCGCTTCCGAGCCGCACCAGCATGCCGAAGGCGCAGGTGCCCACCAATGCCATGCCGAGGCCGAACAGCAGCCCGCCGATGATGGCACCGCCAAAGGCAATGTGCCCGCTCAGCCGCCACGAGCGTTGCAGCTCGATGTAGCCGGCAAGGTCGAGGAACTGGGTGAGCGCAATGGCAGTGCCGATGGCCAGCAGCCACGTGCGCAGGCGCATGCGCTCGGCGCCATAGCGGGCTTCCTCGATGGCACCCAGCGTGCAGAAATGCACACTGCGCGCCGCGAACCCCAGCACGACGCCACCGGCAAATCCCAGCAGGGTAATGTAAAGCTGCAGCGAGTCTTCCCCCACGCCCGCGCCTCCCTGCGGCGGGTGGGGATGCAGGCCGCATCACCAGGCTGCCGCCGCCTTTCAGGTGCGTTTCTCGTCCCCCGGGCGAGGGGCATTTTTCAACAGATTGCACAGAAAGGCAACAATGGCGCGCACATCCTCATCTTCCACCAGCGAATAATAGATCATCTTTCCCTGGCGGTAGGTGCGCACCAGCCTGTCGCCGCGCAGGCGCGCCAGCTGCTGCGAAACGGCGGGCTGGCGCAGCTCGAGGATGGATTCCAGCTCGGAAACGGACTTTGCCCCTTCCAGCAGGGTGCACAGGATGATGAGACGGCTCTCGTGCCCCAGCGCCTTGAGAATGGCGCTGGTGCGCTTCACGTCGCCGAACAGTTCCCGGACGCTGACGGCAGCAGGGCGGTCGTTGGCTTGCTCCTGCTGCCCCGGCAGGGCATCTGCGGTGATGTTTGCTATTCCGTTCATGCTTCCAGCTTGCATTTGCAACAGATGTTGATCCTGCCGCCTTGCGGCGTGCCTTCATTCATGTTCCTGACCAGTGCTGTTCTCCACGAACATTGCACGGGCATGACACCCGGCCTGCATGCCTGAACACATGCGGGCCACTTCCTGCCATGCCAATGCCGAACCGGCAGGGCGTGCGGAGAATCAGGCATTCACTTTTTCATAAGTATGCAGCAGGTGCATATTTTGCCAATGCGACAAGTTGGCAGATGCTTGCCACCATGCGGATGCTCGTGCATCATGCGGGCGCTCGAGGGAGGGAATGCCGCACGGCACCATGTCGGAAAAACACACGCACCTGCACCACCTCGCAGAAGGGGGCAGGCGTGTGGCGGGCATGGTCATGTCATGCACGAGGGAGGAAGAAGCATGGACTTCGACATCGGCCTGTTCGGTGCCTTCATCGCCGGCATCCTGTCGTTCCTGTCGCCTTGCGTGCTGCCCATCGTGCCGCCGTCGCTGGCCTTCATTGCCGGCGTATCGTTTCAGCAGATAGAGGCGCAGGACAGGCAGGCATCCGCCAAGGTGCTGCGCGCCGCCATCTTCTTCGTCCTGGGCTTTGCCACCATCTTCGTGCTCCTGGGCATGGCGTCTTCGGCGGTGGGGCAGTTCCTGCGCGATTATCGTGATGAGGTGGCGCTGGTGGCCGGTGCCCTCATCATCGCGCTGGGCCTGCATTTCATGGGTGTCTTCCGCATCGCGCTGCTGTATCGCGAGGCACGGGTGCAACCGCGCGGGCGGCCGCTGGGCCTGTGGGGCGCATACGTGGCGGGGCTGGCCTTTGCCTTTGGGTGGACACCCTGCGTCGGCCCGGTGCTGGCCTCCATCCTCATCATTGCCGGCGGGCAGGACACGGTGGGCGAAGGGGCCATGCTGCTGCTGGCCTATGCGCTGGGCATTGGCGTGCCGTTCATCATCGCCGCCGCCTTCCTCGACCATTTCCAGGGCTTCATGATGAAGTTCCGCAGGCACATGGGGCTGATGGAGAAGATCATCGGCATCTTCCTCATCATCGCCGGCCTGCTCATCATGACCGGCATGATGAACGAGATAGGGTTCTGGATCCAGGAGCAGATGCCGTGGCTGACCAACATCGAGGGGCTGGCCAAGGGCAGCGGTCCGGGCAGCCCCGGCGGGCCGTGAACGGGGGTCAGGCCGCGCCCGTTGCCTGATCGGCAATGCGCGCCAGCACCTCGTCCCTGGGCATGGCCGCCATCACCTCGAAGATGCCGGGGCTGACGTTGGAGCCGGTAACGGCGGCGCGCAAGGGCTGTGCCACCTTGCCCAGCTTCAGCTCCTGCTCCTCGGCAAAGGCGCGGATGAGCGCCTCGATGGCATCCTTGTCCCACGCATCCAGCGCTTGCAGCCGTGGCAGCAGCGCTGCCAGCATGGCGCGGGCGTCGTCCTTCAGGATCTTGCGCGCCTTCGCGTTCGGCTGAAGCGGGCGCTCGGCAAAGATGAACCACGACAGTTCAAGCAGCTCGTTCAGGGTCTTCGCGCGCTCTCTCAGGTCATCCAGCAGCGTCTCGAATACCTGCCGCACGCTTGCATCGGCCAGCCGTTGCCGTGCCTGTTCCGCCTTCTCGCGCAGCTCTTCCGGTGCATGTGGCAGCCATTCCCCGAAGCGCGCAAGCAGCTTCTCCCGCTCGATGTTGCGCATCCACCAGCCATTGACGCTTTCCAGCTTGGCGAAGTCGAAGCGCGCCGGCGACTTGCCCACGGCATCGAGGTCGAACCACTCGATGAGCTGCTCGGTGGAGAAGATCTCGTCATCGCCGTGGCTCCAGCCAAGGCGGGCGAGGTAGTTGCGCATGGCCTCCGGCAGGTAGCCCATCTCGCGGTAGGCCTCCACGCCCAGCGCCCCGTGGCGCTTCGACAGCTTCGCGCCATCGGGGCCGTGGATCAGCGGAATGTGCGCCATCTCGGGCACATCCCAGCCCAGCGCCTCGTAGATCATCTTCTGCCGCGCCGCGTTGGTCAGGTGGTCGACCCCGCGGATGACGTGGGTGATGCCCATGTCGTGATCATCCACCACCACCGCGAGATTGTAGGTGGGCGTGCCATCGGCGCGCATCAGCACCAGGTCGTCCAGCGCCTGTGCCTGCCAGCGCACCTCGCCCTGCACCAGGTCGTTGATGACGATCTCGCCTTCGCGCGGCGCCTTGAAGCGTACCACCAGCGGCCTGTCATGCGGCGGGCACAGGCCCAGCTCGCGGCAGCGCCGGTCATAGGTCATGGGCCGGCCCTCTGCCTTGGCTTTCTCGCGCATCGCGGCCAGCTCCTCCGGCGTGCACTGACAGTAGTAGGCATGGCCTGATTCCAGCAGCTGACGGATGACCTCCACGTGCCGTTCCTGCCGTGAAAACTGCGAGATCGGCTCCCCGGCCCATTCCAGCTCCAGCCATTGCAGCCCGTCGATGATGGCGTTCACCGCCTCCTCGGTGGAGCGCTGCCGGTCCGTATCCTCGATGCGCAGCAGCATCTCGCCGCCGTGATGTTTGGCGAACAGCCAGTTGAACAGCGCCGTGCGTGCCCCGCCGATGTGCAGGAAACCGGTGGGAGAGGGGGCAAAACGGGTGATGACCTTGCTGGCCATGATGCATGTCCTCGCGTTGTCTGGTGCTGCATGTGCGATGCGTTGAATGCCATGCGCATCGGAAATGTTGCGCAGGCAATGCCAGCTTTTGCCGCCGTTGACAACGGCCTGTTGACAACGCCGCCCACGGATTTGCGCCGGAGGTGGAAGCTGGTGTTTCCTGCTGCCGATGGGGGAGAACCGGACAACGACATGGCCTCGCGCGGTGTTGCGCTGGCTGCGCCAGCCGCTGGGGCAGCCGCCACCTGAAGGCGATGCCCTGGCCTGGGCGGCGGTGTGGCTGACGGCGGGCGTGTTCCTGTGGTTCGCCTTGCCACAGCCTCCTGCTCCATGGTTCGGTGCCGTGGCGGGCACTGCGCTGCTGGCACTGCGGCTGTGGCGTTGGCGAACGGATACGCAGCTGGCATCGCCGCCGCTGGCAGCGCTGCTGCCGCCGGTGGTGTGGCTGTTGCCCATGGCGCTGGTGTTGCTGGGCCTTGCCCTTGCCGGCTGGCGCATCCATGTGCAGCAAACACCACTGCTGCCCGCCAACATCGGCGGTACGGTGCTCGCCGGCGTGGTGGAACAGGTGCGCCCGCACCGGCCTGATCAGGCCCGCATGGTGCTGCGGGTGCGCCACGTTGGCCGCTTGCAGCGCGCCTTCTGGCCGCGGCGCGTGCGCATCACCATTACCGGACTGAAGGCGGGGCAAGGAGAGAACGGCGGGGACAGGAGCTTCGCGGCATTGCCGCTGCCCGGCGACGTGGTGCGGCTGAGGGCGCGCCTGCTGCGCCTGCCGCAGCCGGTGGAGCCGGGCGCATACGACCCGGCACGCGAACTTTACATGGCCGGCATCGGCGCGGTGGGGTTTGCCTCCGTGCGCGGCATCGAGGTGCTGGGCGAAGGCTGCGGGAAGGATGCGCAGGGCAGAGGGGAAGAGGGGTGCAGTGCGTGGCTGTGGCTGGAACGCGGGCTGGAGCACATGCGCCGCGTCATCTCCCGTGCATTTGACAGCTACATGGACGACCCAATTGCGGCAGCGCTGGCCAAGGCGCTGACCATTGGCGCACGTGGCGCACTGCCGCCACGGTTGCATGAACAGTTGCGCGCCGCCGGGCTGGCGCACATCCTGGCCATATCGGGGCTGCACCTGGCGCTGCTGGCCGGTGCGGTGTTCTGGCTGGCGCGGGCGGGGCTGGCACTGTCTGCGCGGCTGGCGGTGCACTGGCCCCTGAAGAAGGTGGCGGCGTTCATCGCCTGGCTGGTGGCGCTGGCTTACCTGCTGCTGTCGGGCAATTCCGTGGCCACGCAACGTGCCTTCATCATGCTCTCCGTGGCGTTGCTGGCGGTGATGGTGGACAGGCCTGCCATCTCCATGCGCAACCTCGCCATCGCCGCCTTGTGCATCCTGCTCATCTGGCCGCACAAGGCGCTATCCGCCGGGTTCCAGATGTCGTTTCTCGCCGTCATGGGGCTGGTGGCAGGGTATGAGGCTTTCAACTGGTGGCGGCATCAGCGGCGGCGGCTGCATCTTGTGCGAGCGCAAGAGGCGGAGCACCGGAGTGCAGGCCCGTGGCGCGAGGCCGGGCGCTGGCTGCTGGCTGCCGTGGGCGGGCTGGCCTTCACCACCATCATCGCCTCTGTCTATACGGCCCTGCCGGCGGCATGGCACTTCAACCGCCTGCCGGTGCACGGGCTGTGGGGCAACATGGCAGCGTTGCCGCTCCTGTCCTTCGTGGTGATGCCGGCGGGGCTGCTGACGCTGGCGTTGCTGCCAGTGGTGGCGCTGCTGCGGCTTCTGGGCCTGGAGGCAATGGCCGATGCCCTGCCGGGCTGGCCGCTGGCGCTGATGCAGTGGGGGCTGACGCACATGGCCGCGGCTGCAGGGGAGATCGCCTCGCTGCCCGGCGGCTGGTGGCATGTGCCGGCGCTGACGGCCAGCGCCACGCTGCTGCTGTCGGCCGGGCTGTTGTGGCTGGCACTGCGCAATGATCGCCTGCGGCTGCTGGGTCTGTTGCCCATGGCGCTGGTGCTGGGCGGCATGTGGCCTGCCTTTGCGCCACGGCCCGATGTGCTGGTGGAGGAGCGCGCCCGGCTGGTGGCGGTGCGCATGGCGGATGGGCGGCTGGCCGCCACGCCGGGCCGTGCCGGCAGCTTTGCCCTGCGCATCTGGCTGCGGCGGGATGGTGATGCGGCACCACCTGGGCAGGCGCGCCGGCGCGGCGGCTGGCAATGTGATGAACTGATGTGCCGGGCACGGCTGCGCTCGGGCGCGCGCATTCTCTACCTGCGCGACGTGTTTCGCCGTTCACGCGGCAAGCAGGGTACCGAGGGGGCGGACAGGGAGCAGGCGCTTGAGGCCATGCAGGCTGCCTGCATGCAGGCCGACGTGGTCATCGCCGCCTTTCCGCTGCGGGGCCTGTGCCGTGCCACGGGAGGAGGAGGAAGGCAGCCGAAGGTCGTCATTGGCCGCTTCGATGTCTGGCGGCATGGTGCGCATGCCCTGTATCTGCAGCCTGATGGCAGATGGCAGGTGCGCACCGTGTCGGGCGAGGGCAGGGCATTGCCGTGGCGGCGCGCACCGCTGCCACGCCATGAGGTCATGCTGCGGACAAAGGCAGAGGCGGGGGCGGAGACAGGGGCAAGGGCAGGGAAGAGCACCGGCCGTCATGAACAGTAATGCAGGTGTTGCGCTCCATGCATCACGATCAGGCCTGCCAGGCTTGTGTTTGCACGCTTCCGGTGCGCACCTGCGACATGCTTCCGCACAGGGCAGGACGCTCAGCGGAAGACGTTGAGGAAGCGGATGCGCCGCTTTGGCTGCGCACGCCTTGCCGGGGCAGTGGCGCGGCGTCGGTTGAAATTGGTGCGCGCGCGGCGGGTCGGCGCGGCAGCCCGGCGGGTGCGGAAGATGCGCTCCCTGCGTGCCGGCTTGAAGATGGTCAGCACGTTGCGCAGGGTGCGGGAAACCTCGTTGTCTTTCCGCCTGCCCGCGCGGCGTGCTTGGCTGGCGGTGTTGCGTGCGATGTTCCTGGTGGCGGCCTCCTGGCGTGCCTTGTGTTTTGCCTGCCGGGCAGTGGCGGCAACGGCTGCGGTGGCAGCAGCCGCTGCCGGAGCCACCAGCAGGATGTCCCGGTCATCCAGCTCGCTCAGTGCCGGCAGCGATGCCAGGGACAGGCTGCGCGCTTCGCCTTCGCGCAGCGCATCCTCCTGCGGCTTGCGGGCGGCCAGCTTCTTTTGTGCATTGTTGCGGCGCGCCCGGGCAATCTCCTGCTGCAGGCGCGTGAGCGGCACGCCGGGCAGGGCCTTCGGCTCTTCTCCCTGCAATGCCGCCAGCATGAACTTCTGCCAGGTCATTGCCGGCAGCGAGCCGCCGGTCATGCGCCTGGTGGGGCGGTAGTCGTCGTTGCCGAACCACACGCCGGTTACCAGGTGCCCGGTGAAGCCGATGAACCATGCATCGCGATAGCTCGAGGTGGTGCCCGTCTTGCCTGCCTGCGGGGTGAAGCCGAGCTGGGCGCGGCGTGCCGTGCCGGCCAGCACCACGTTGGCCAGCATGCGGTTGAGCTGGGCGATCTTCTCGCGCGGGAAGGCGCGCACCGGGCGTGCTTCCGGGTCGCTGGCGCGGTCATACAGCAGCGTGCCGTCGGGGCGGCGGATCTGCAGCACCGTGTGCGGGGGCACGCGCAGGCCGCCATTGGCGAAGGTTACATAGGCACCGGTGATGTCCAGCACCGTAACCTCCTTCGACCCCAGCGGCAGCGACGGCACCGGCCGCAACGGTGCGGTGAGGCCGGCCCTGCGCGCCGTCTCGATGATGTTCTTCGCCCCCACCTGCAGCATCAGGCGCACCGGCACGGTGTTGTAGGAGCGTGTGAGTGCCGTCATCAACGTGGTGCGGCCATGATAGCGGCGGGTGTAGTTCTGCGGCGTCCAGCCGCGGATGGTAACGGGCGCGTCGGTAATGACGGTTTCCGGCCGCATGCCGTGCATCAGCGCCGCCAGGTAGACGAACGGCTTGAAGGCCGAGCCGGGCTGCCGCCAGGCATCGGTGGCGCGGTTGAACTGGCTCTTTTCGTAATCCAGCCCGCCGACAATGGCCTTTACCTCGCCGTTGAGCGCCAGCGACACCAGCGCGCCCTGCTTCGTGTCGTAAGCCGGGCCGTGCTGCTCCAGTGCTTCGCGCAAGCTCTTTTCCGCCAGCTTCTGGATGCGCGGATCCAGCGTGCTTTTCACCTCCACCACGTATTCGCCGGAAAGCCCCTTGCGCTTCAGGATGTCCAGCGTTTCCCGGTACACCAGGTCAAGGAAGTGCTGCGGCGCGTCGATCTGCTCATGTTGTGCCAGCTGCACCTGCTGGCTGCGCGCCTGCAGCAGTTCGCCGTAGGAGATGAAGCCGGCGTCCAGCATGCGCAGCAGCACCACGTTGGCGCGTGCTTCCGCTGCCTGCGGGTTCTTGTGCGGCGCGTATTTCGACGGTGCCTTGAACAGCCCGGCAATCATCGCCGCTTCCTTCAGGTTGAGGTCGCGCGCCGACTTGCCGAAATAGAATTGTGCCGCCGCCTCCACGCCGTGATTGCCGCCGCCCAGGTAGGAGCGGTCGAGATACATCTTGAGGATCTCGTCCTTGCTCAGGTGCGCCTCGATCCACAGGGCCAGGAAGGCCTCGTGGATCTTGCGGCGGAAGGAACGCTCCGGCGACAGGAACAGGTTCTTGGCCAGCTGCTGGGTGAGCGTGGAGCCGCCCTGCACCACACCGGCGGCGCGGGCATTGGCAATGGCGGCGCGCAGCGTGCCGATGACATCGACGCCGAAATGCTCGTAGAAGCGGGCATCCTCGGTGGCCAGCACCGCCTTCACCAGGTGTGGTGAAAGCTCTTCCAGCGGAATGCTGTCATCCTGCCGGATGCCGCGCCAGCCCAGCAGCTCGCCATTGGCGTCGGTGATGGTAACGGCCACCTGCCGCCGGGCGTTCCACACGTCTCCCTCGCCGGAGAAGGGCGGCAGCGCATAGGCCACGATGATGAAGGCGAAGATCACGCCAAAGGTGGCGGCATCGTCGAGGATGTCCACGATCAGGCGCTTCAGCCCGCGGATGCGGAAACGCTCCAGCCACGCGGCATAGGCCGCCCACATGCGGCGAATGAACGCACCGGTCTCGAACACCGCGGTGCTGACGGCAGCATCGGCCGCCCACAGCAGTTGCCCGATGCGTCGCAGCAAGCCGTTGCCGGATTTGTCGCCGTTTCGTTTCTGCGTCATTCGCCAAATGCCATCGCCCGCCGCAAGGCCCGTTCCTGCGCCGTCCAATGCGGCTTTTCACTACCTGTTGTCTGTCAGCCGGTTTGGCCGCCCCCGGCCATGTATCACATGGAGCTGAAAAAAGCATGACTCAACCCCGCCTGCGGCAAAAATCCGCTGCAGCAGGCAGGGGTATTGTTTTCGGCAGGTGGACGAAGATGCTTTTTCCTGTCGCACCGCGCGGCAGGATGGGTTAAGACTTCCACCCAGCGCTGCGGCGAGCCGCCTGGTGGGAACGATGAAAACGACGCACGCCATGCATGACGACACACCGCTGCTGGACACCATCCACACCCCGCATGACCTGCGGAAGCTGCCGCGCGGCAAGCTGCCGGCGCTGGCCGAGGAGCTGCGCCGCGAGATCATTGCCGCCGCGGCACAAACCGGCGGGCACTTCGGGGCGGGCCTCGGCGTGGTGGAGCTGACGGTGGCGCTGCACTACGTGTTCAACACGCCGCAGGATCGCCTCATCTGGGACGTGTCGCACCAGGCCTATCCGCACAAGGTGCTCACCGGCCGCCGCGCCGGGCTGCGCAGCATCCGCCGCAAGGGGGGGCTTGCGGGTTTCACCAACCGCGAGGAAAGCCCGTATGATGCCTTTGGCGCGGGGCATTCCTCCACCTCCATCTCTGCCGCATTGGGCATGGCCAAGGCGCGGGATCTTTCCGGTGGCGACAATCATGTCATTGCCGTCATCGGCGACGGAGCCATGAGCGCCGGCATGGCCTACGAGGCGCTCAACCACGCCGGTGCCACCGATTCGCGCCTGATCGTGGTGCTCAATGACAACGGCATGTCCATTGCCCCTGCCGTCGGCGCGCTGACGAACTATCTGGCATGGCTCGTTTCCACGCGTCCTTTCCTTTCCTTGCGCGAGATGGCCAAGCAGGTGGCCAACCGCTTCCCCCGCCTGCTGCGCGAGGCCGCTGCGCGGGCAGATGAATACGCCCGCGGCATGGTCATGGGTGGCACGCTGTTCGAGGAGCTGGGGTTCTACTACGTCGGCCCGCTGGACGGGCACGACCTCGGCACGCTGGTGCCGGTGCTGGAAAACGTGCGCGATGCGCCGGAGCTGGGGCCGGTGCTGGTGCATGTGGTAACCGAGAAGGGCAGGGGGCATCCCTTCCCCAAGGATGACCCGGAAAAATACCACGCCGTTGCTCCCTTCGATCCCGAAACCGGCGAGCAGAAGAAGCCGGCGCAGAACGTGCCCACCTACACGGAAGTGTTCTCCCGCGCGCTGATTGCCGAGGCCGAGCACGACGAGCGCATCGTGGCGATTACCGCCGCCATGCCGTCGGGCACCGGGCTGGACAGGTTCGCCCGCAGGTTTCCCCGGCGCATGTTCGATGTCGGCATAGCCGAGCAGCATGCCGTTACCTTCGCCGCCGGGCTGGCGGCGGAAGGGCTGAAACCCTTCCCCTGCATCTATTCCACCTTCCTGCAGCGCGCCTATGACCAGGTGGTGCACGACGTGGCGCTGCAGAAGCTGCCCGTGCGCTTTGCCATAGACCGCGCCGGGCTGGTGGGCAATGACGGGCCGACGCACGCCGGCAGCTTCGATGTCGCCTTTCTCGCCTGCCTGCCGAACATGGTGGTGATGGCCGCCGCCGATGAAGCCGAGCTGATGCACATGGTGGCCACCGCCGCCGCTTATGACGAGGGGCCGATCGCCTTCCGTTATCCGCGCGGCCCCGGCGTTGGCGTGGAGCTGCCCGAGCGGGGAGAGGTGCTGGAAATCGGCAGGGGCCGCATCGTGCGTGAAGGTGCGGAGGTGGCCATCCTGTCGTTGGGCGCGCGGCTGCAGGAGGTGCTGCGCGCCGCCCGGCAGCTGGAGCAGGAGCACGGCATATCCATCACCGTGGCCGATGCCCGCTTCGCCAAGCCGCTGGATACCGCGCTGATAGACCGGCTGGCGCGCGAGCATGCGGCGCTCATCACCATCGAGGAGGGCGCGCAGGGCGGCTTTGGTGCCCACGTGCTGGCCCACCTGGCCGCCACCGATGCCATGAGCAGGGGGCTGAGGGTGCGCACCATGACGTTGCCGGATGTCTTCCTGCCCCATGCCGGCATGGATGAGCAATACGAAGAGGCCGGGCTGACGGCAGCACACATCGAGCAGCAGGTGCTGCACCTGCTGGGCCGGCGCGGCAACCTTGCACTCATCGCCAATCGCTGAAAACGGCGCGGTCTGCCTGTTGCCTGATGCACAAGGCACGCAAGGCAGGGCGCACGCAACGAAAGACCGACATTTTCCGCCGGGCCGTGCTGCCCCACAGGCCGGAAAACCCTTCTTCACACTCAAGTTCGCAGCAGCCGGCCTGAATGGAAAATGCCCCGCGGCAACATTGCTGCCGTGGGGCATTTCGTCGTGTTCCCTGAGAGGGCGGGGGCTTACACCACCGGCTCCTCTTCCTCCTTCTCGTCGGCATCGCCCGGCTCGTCATTGGCCACCGGCTCGATGTCCTTCAGCATGTAGCCGCGCCCCCACACGGTTTCGATGTAGTCCTTGCCGCCGGAGGCCTGCTTCAGCTTCTTGCGCAGCTTGCAGATGAACACGTCGATGATCTTCAGCTCCGGCTCGTCGATGCCGTTGTAGAGGTAGTTCAGGAACATTTCCTTGGTCAGCGTCGTGCCCTTGCGCAGGGAGAGCAGCTCCAGCATCTGGTATTCCTTGCCGGTCAGGTGCACGCGCTCGCCGGCCACGGCGACGGTCTTGGTATCCAGGTTCACCTCCAGGTCGCCGGTGCGGATGATGGACTGCGCATGTCCCTTCGAGCGGCGCACGATGGCGCGGATGCGGGCAATCAGCTCGTCCTTGTGGAACGGCTTGGTCATGTAGTCGTCGGCACCGTCCACCAGCCCCTGCACCTTGTGCTCGGTATCGGACAGGCCGGAAAGGATGAGCACCGGCACGTCCTTCTTGCTCAGGCGCAGTGCCTTCAGCACGTCAAAGCCGCTCATGTCCGGCAGGTTCAGGTCGAGCAGGATGATGTCGTAATAGTTGTCATAGACCTTGACCAGGTCGATGCCTTCCTCGCCGAGATCGGTGGTATAGACGTTGAAGCCCTCGGACTTCAGCATCAGCTCGATGCTCTGGGCGGTGGCCGGATCATCTTCAATGAGCAGAACACGCATCTTGAAAGTCCCCTGAGTATTCCCCCGATGGAACGCGCTGCACCCCGGGCGGAGCAACCTGCTGGCCGCCAGCGCCGCCGGGCGGAACTGGCGATATGTGCCAAGCCTGCCATGCCCGCCGGAAGTGGCGAACCTTCATCCCTTCCCTGCGGCGCGAGGCCCTTGTTCATTCACGCAAGGCACAAGATAAACGGAAATGGTTAACCGAACCCTAAACCGCCACACTGCCGCCATCATTCCGGCAATGGCTGCACGCCGTTGCGTTGCGCAGGCAGCATGTGCTCGGCGCTGCCCGTGTCTTCACCACCGCCATGGCCTGAACACGGGCCACGCAGATGCATTGCATGCAACCACGAGAACACATGCACCCTGCACGGGCCTTGCAGCGCACGGAGGGCGCATTTACCCACCCTTAAGGCTGCTGGTGTTGGATGTAGGGCGTCATGCATTGCCCCCGCAGGCGAATCACCAGAGCCGTCTGTTTTCAGGCTATGGCATTCGCTCCATGCGCGTCAAAAGGAAATCATGCATGGCTGGTGCGCGGGGAGTGCAGGTTTGACGATGATGCGTGTTGTCGTGTGTGTGCAGTAGCGTTCAGGGAGTAACGGACGTGTCCATTCGCCAGAGAGAGTGGGAGGCGCGGCTGCGCCTTCAGGCCTTCCAGTTGGAGGAAACGCGCCGCAACGTGGGCGATATCGAGCTGATGATCGCCGACTTCGAGCGCAAGCGCAAGGAGCTGGAGGCGGCCATCGGCTACGAGGAACAGCAGGCCGGCGTCAGCGACCCGGAAGACGTGCGCTATCCGCTGGCGGCGCGCGAGATGCGCAAGCGCCGCGAGAACCTGCGCCGCTCCATCGATGATCTTCGCAAGCAGCTGGAGGTGGCCGTGCGCCGCGTGGAAGAGGCGCGCCAGGAGCTTGACAAGCTGCGCGAGGCAGCGGCGCGCGATGGCGTCGATCTCATCATGCCGGTTGAGGCGCGGGCTGAAGGATTTCGCGCTTCCGTCTGATGGACAGGTGCTTTTTCGAAAAATGAAACCGCAATGCAGGCAGTGGCTGAATGGCTGCCTGCATTGCTTGTTGCTTCGTCGCGGCATGGCGGCGGACAGGGTATTTCCGCTACCGGGGGCTGTGCCCCCTGCATCCTCCGTGCCCGGCGGTTACACGGGCAGCGGCCTGCCCATGCGCCCGGCCAGCTCGGTGATGAACTGCCACGCCACCCGGCCCGAGCGCCCGCCGCGGGTGGTGGCCCATTGAAGCGCCTCGTGCTCCACTGCCGCCATGTCTTCCACCGGCAGGCGAAAATGCGCCACGTAACCGCGCACGATGTCGAGATAGGTCTGCTGGTCGCACGGATAGAAGCCCAGCCACAGGCCGAAGCGGTCTGACAGCGACACCTTCTCCTGTTCGGCCTCCGTCGGGTGAATGGCGCGCTCGCGCTCGTTCTCCATCATCTCCCGCGGCATCAGGTGGCGGCGGTTGGAGGTGGCGTAGAGCACCACGTTCTCCGGCCTGCCCTCGATGCCGCCCTCCAGCGCCGCCTTCAGCGTCTTGTAGGTATCATCCTCCTCGTCGAAGGAAAGGTCGTCGCAGAACACGATGAAGCGGAAGTCCGCATGCGGGCGCAGGCACCGCATCAGCCGCGGCAGCGAGCTGATCGCGTCGCGGTCGATCTCGACGATCTTCAAGCGTTTCTCTTCCGCTGCCACCGCCGCGAAGACCGCCTTCACCAGCGCGCTCTTGCCCATGCCGCGCGCCCCCCACAGCAGCGCGTTGTTGGCCGGCAGGCCGCGGGCAAAGCGCCGCGTGTTCTCCAGCATTGTCTGCTTGTGGCGTTCCATGCCGCGCAACAGCTCGAGCGGCAGGCTCTTCACCTGCTCCACGGCATTGAACGAATCCGCCCCGGCATCCCAGACGAAGCCCGGGGCCACGGCCGGGTCGAAGGGGCGCGGTGGCGGCGTGAAGCGCTCCAGCGCATCGGCAATGCGCCGCAACTGCCGCGCCATTTCGGCATCATCGATGTCTGCCATGCCACGGCTCCCTGCGGGAAAGATGAAAAACACGCCACCTGTGCATAGAGAGCCGCCTTTTCTTTTGCAAGCATGGCGGCAGGCGCTATATACGGTCAACGGAATCGCGCTGGCGGATCCGGGGATTCGCCATCACGGCGCAGGAACCGGAGCCTTTGCCTGCCGGTTCATCGCATGTTCAGGGTTCATCACGTATTCAGGGAATTGCACGCATGTTCATCACACCGGCCCATGCACAGGCGGCGGGCGCACCCGGCGGCGGCGATCTGCTCAGCCTGTTCCTGCCGTTGCTGCTCATCATGGGCGTGTTCTGGTTCTTCATCATCCGTCCGCAGCAGAAGAAGATCCGCCAGCACCAGGAGATGCTGAAGAACATTCGCCGTGGCGACACGGTGGTAACCAGCGGCGGGCTGGTGGGCCGCGTGGTGAAGGTGCATGACGACGAGCTGACGGTGGAGCTGGCCGAGGACGTGCGCGTGAAGGTGCGCCGCCCCTACATTGCCGAGGTGGTGGTGAAGGGCCAGCCGGTGGCCGCCAACGAGAAGTGAGGCAGCCGCAACCCCCGGCAACGGTGCCAGCGATGGCGGCAGGGGGCGGCAGGGCTGGCCGCAGCAGCCTGGAAGAGGGCAGATGTTTCGCATAACCTGGGGCAAGACCCTCATCATCATCGGTGCGGTGTTGCTGGGCATCATCTTTGCCTTGCCCAACGTGCTGCCGCAGCAGGCGCGCGACAGCCTGCCGGACTTCATCCCCAACAAGCCCATCGTGCTGGGGCTGGACCTGCAGGGCGGTGCCCACCTGGTGTGGGAGGTGGACAGGGAGTCCCTGCGCAGGAACCTGCTCACGCAGCTGAAGGGCGATGTGCGTCAGCGGTTGTGGAACGAGCGCAAGATACGCCACACCATTGCCACCGGCAGGGATGGCTCGCTCATCGTAACCATCAACGACCCGGCAAAGGTGGAACAGGCGCTCGATGCCCTGAAGGAGCTGGCGCAGCCGGTGCAGGTGGGCTTCTTCGGTGCCGGCGGCACCGCTCCGGAGATTGAGATCGAGCGCGACGGCAACCGGCTGACCCTGCGCTATTCCGACGCCGGCATGGAAAACCGCATCAAGAGCGCGCTGGAACAGGCCATCGAGGTCATCCGCCGGCGGCTGGACGAGCTGAACATGACCGAGGCCTCCATCCAGCAGCAGGGGGTGGATCGCATCATCGTGCAGGCACCGGGCGTGCGCAATCCGGAAACGCTGAAGCAGGCGGTGGGCCGCACCGCGCGCCTCACCTTCCAGCTCCTGTGCGACAGCCAGCCCGAAGCGCCGGGCGACAGGCCGCCGCCGGGCTGCATGGCGCTGCCCTCGGAAGACAACCCGAACCTCATCTACTGGGTGAAGACCTCGCGCCGCGCCACGGTGGAAGGGGCGGACCTGGTGGATGCCCAGCCCGCCTTCGACGGGCAGACCGGCGAGCCGGTGGTTACCTTCCGCTTCAACCAGCAGGGCGCGCTGCGCTTCGCCCGCCTGACGCAGGCCAACGTCGGCAAGCCGTTCGCCATCATCCTTGATGGCAAGGTCATCTCCGCTCCGGTCATCCAGACGCCCATCCTCGGCGGCTCGGGGCAGATCACCGGCCGCTTCACGGTGGAGGAGACGCGGGTGATGTCCGCCATCCTGCGCTCCGGCGCCCTGCCGGCGAAGCTGGTGGTGGTGGAGGAGCGCAGCGTCGGCCCCTCGCTCGGCTCCGACTCCATTCGCGCCGGCATCACCGCCTCGGTGGTGGCGCTCGTTGGCGTGCTGGCCTTCATGCTGCTGTTCTACGGCTTCTTCGGCGTCATCGCCAACATCGCGCTGGCCGCCAACCTCGTCATGCTGCTGGGCATTCTCACGGTGTTCCAGGCCACGCTGACGCTGCCCGGCATCGCCGGCATCGTGCTCACGCTGGGCATGGCGGTGGACTCCAACGTGCTGGTGTTCGAACGCGTGCGCGAGGAGGCACGCGCCGGGCGCTCCGCCATCAACGCGCTGGAAACCGGCTTCTCGCGCGCCTTCACCACCATCCTGGATGCCAACATCACCACGCTGATCGCGGCCGTGGTGCTCTATGGCCTCGGCTCCGGGCCGGTGCGCGGCTTTGCCGTAACGCTGGGCGTGGGCATCATCACCACCGTGTTCACCGCCTATACGCTCACCCGCTTCCTGGTGGCGCTGTGGGTGTGGAAGAAGCGGCCGAAGACGCTGCCCATCGTGGCCGCGCCGGCGGCAGGCAGTTGAGGGAGAGCAGGGTGCCATGTTTCCGCTGATCAAACATCTGCCGGTGGACCCGAAGATCCCCTTCATGCGCTGGGCGCGCGCCGCCTTCATTGCCTCCGCGGTGGCCATCCTGGTGTCGCTGGCCGGCGTCTTCACGCTGGGGCTGAATCTGGGCATCGACTTCAAGGGCGGCACGCTCATCGAGATCCGCACGCAAGGCCCGGCTGATATCGGTGCCTTGCGCAAGACCATCGGCGAGTTGAAGCTGGGCAGTTTCGAGCTGCAGGAGTTTGGTGATCCGCGCGATGTGCTCATCCGCGTCGAGAATCGCGGTGGCGAGGAGGCACAGCAGGAGGTGGTGCGCAAGATCCGCGCCGCGCTGGGCGACAGCGTGGAATACCGCCGCGTGGAGGTGGTGGGGCCGAAGGTGTCCGGCGAGCTGGCGCGCGATGGCATCATCGCCGTGCTGATGGCGCTGGCCGGGGTGATGATCTACATCTGGTTCCGCTTCGAGTGGCAGTTCGCCATCGGCGCGGTGGCCTCGCTGGTGCATGACGTCATCATCACCATCGGCATCTTCGCCTTCACCCGGCTGGAGTTCAACCTGTCCATCATCGCCGCGCTCTTGACCATCGTCGGCTATTCGCTCAACGACACGGTGGTTACCTACGACCGCGTGCGCGAGAACATGCGCCGCTTCAAGAAAACGCCGCTTGCAGCTGTCATCGACATGTCCATCAACCAGATGCTGTCGCGCACCATTCTCACCTCCGTCTCCACGCTGGTGGCGCTCATCGCGCTGTATGTGTTGGGCGGAGAGGTGCTGCGCGGCTTTACTTTCACCATGATCTGGGGTGTCATCATCGGCACCTATTCCTCCGTGTTCATCGCCGCGCCCATTCTCATCTGGCTGAACGCGAAGCTGCTGGACACGGACGAGGAGCGCGACAAGGTGGCCGTGAAGTCCTGACAAGCCGTGCGGCCATCTTGCGTGCCGATGCCATTCCTCGGAAACGGTGCTGGCGGCAGCGCGGGAACATTGCTTGAAACGGGCCGGCTGCATCTTCAACAGGAGGCAGATCACACGGCATGGCTGCGCTGCTGGAGCAATTGCTGAACGAACCGGTGCCGCTGAAGGGCTATGGCGGCGGTGCGTTCCGCTTTGCCGATCAGCGCCATGCGGGTGGGTTGTGCATCCTGCCCGGCGGGCTGCATCATTGGCGGCCGGCCACCTGGGAAGAGGTGCGGGAAGAGGATTTTGCTCCACTGGCGCAGGCGGAAGTGCGGCAGGGCGTGGACTTCGTGCTGTTCGGCTGCGGGGCGGCACATCTGCCGCCACCGCCGTGGCTGCTGCGCATGGCGGCGCTGGCCGGGCTGGGGTTGGAGGTGATGACCACCGGCGCGGCGGTGCGCACCTACAATCTGTGCCGTGATGAGCTGCGCCTGCCCGCCACCTTCCTGCTGCCGGTGGAATGACGGCGGAGCCAGAAACTGTTGACGAAGAACCTCCGGGATGATCAGCCCGCAAGCGCCTTCAAGGAAAGCGCCGCGCTGGTGCGGGCCGAAAGCCTCGATGCATGGCTGAGCACGCTGCTGGCCCCGGCATTGGCGCGCCCGGCATTGCTGGGCGCATGGGCGCTGGCGCTGGAAGTGGCGCGGCTGCCATGGCGCCTGCACGAGCCGCTGCTGGCCCGCATGCGGGCAGAATGGTGGCGCGAGGCCCTGCTGGCCCTGCATGCGCAAACACGGCAGGAAGCATCCGTGGCAGCGCGGCATGGGAAGCATGAAACGCTGCCGCCAGCCCTGCAACTGCTGGCCGGCTCCCTTGCCGGCACGGCGCGGCCAGGTGGGGCAGGGGAAAGCCCGATGGGCCCGATGGCCGGGAATGGCCCGCGCCATGCCGGGCAGGTGGATGCACAGGCGCTGGCGGAAGCCATTGCCCGCCTTGCCCTGCTGGCGGACACTGCCCTTGCCGATGCACAAGAGGCCGAGGCATTTGCCCGCGAAAGCTTCACCCCGTTGCTGCGCGCCCTGTGCAGCTGCCTTGATGCCACCGCCACGCGTGCCCTGAAAGAGGAAGACTTGCAGCAGCTGGCAACGGCTTTCGGCATTGCCTTCCTGCTGCGGCGGCTGCCCCATCCGCGCCTTGCCATGCCCGCCCCGCTGCTGCCGGAACAGGCCGCACAGCCACTGGCCGGCAAGGCGCTCGATGCCTACGGGCAGGCGCGGCGCAGGCGCTGGCCACGCCGCCTGCTGCCGGCATTGTGGCCCGTTTCGTTGCACCTGCACTGGCTGCAACAGGCGCGGCAGGCGTCCGGTTTTCCCGCCACGCCCGTGCCAGCGCCATCGCAGCTGCGCCGCCAGCTGCGGCTGAGCGCGCTGTATCTGCGCGGTGCACTATAGGCCCTGGATTGCCGTGAAACCTGCTGGCAACTCTCCGCCTGCATGCAGAAAACCCCGCCGGAGCAGGGGCACCGGCGGGGCGGAGAAAACACGGCTGCCACGCATGGGGAGAATGGGGAGGAAGGTGCGCGGCAGCCGTGTCCGGGGGCATCTGGCGGGCGGGCGGCAGAGGATGCTGCCCTCTTGACTTTCCGCCCGCCGCTTGCGGGGCCGGTGCCCTGTCAGCGCATGGCGCCGGCCCCGCATGTGGGTTCACGTTCGTGCGTGGTGTCAGACGGCAGCCTTGCGGGTTACGAAATACCAGTCCTTCACCTCCGCATCGCTCATCTGCAGGCGCTTCTCCGCCTCATCCACGGTGGCCGGCGGCGGCACGATGACCGGATCACCCGGCTGCCAGCCCTCCGGCGTGGCCACCTTGTACTTGTCCGAGGTCTGCAGCGCCTTCACCAGCCGCAGGATCTCGTCGATGGAGCGGCCGTTGGTCATCGGGTAGTAGACCATCGCCCGCAGAATGCCCTCCGGGTCGATGACGAAGGTGGCACGCACCGCCGAGGTATCCGCCGCGCCGGGGTGGATCATGCCATAGGCCTTCGCCACCTCCATCTTCAGGTCGGCGATGATGGGGAAGGGAATGTCGATGCCGAACTTCTCCTTGATGTTGCGCACCCAGGCGATGTGCGAATAGTTGGAGTCGATGGACAGGCCCAGCAGCTCGGTGTTGATGGCCTTGAAGTCCTCCGCGCGGCGGGCGAAGGCCATGAACTCCGTGGTGCACACGGGCGTGAAGTCCGCCGGGTGCGAGAACAGCACCAGCCACTTGCCGCGATAGTCGGAAAGGGACTTCTCGCCGTGGGTGGTGGGGGCGGTGAAGTCCGGTGCCGGCTCGTTCAGCCGCGGAAAGGCCGGTGCAGTGGCGGTTTCGACATTGGCATCGTTGTTTTCGGTGCTCATGAGTCGTGCTCCCTGAATGGATGTTTGGGTTGTCGTTGAGGTAATCGAAACAGGTTGGCGTGATGGGATGTCCATCACTCGTTTATTAGAATAGTTCTAATGTTAGAAATGTCGAATGTTTTTTGCGGCTTTTGCCTTGACAAATTGTCGCAGGTGCCATGCCATGCTGGCGGGCAACCTTGTATCGCCCCGTTCTCCGGATAGGGAAGGGGCAGCCGCTGCACGGGCCGTGCTTGTCAGCGGCTGGCGAACAACGGGAACGGAAATGAACAACCGGGACGGAAAGAGGAGGATGGATCGATGAAGCGTATTGCGGGCACGGGGCTGCTCACGGCCGCGGCGCTGGCGCTGATGGTTGCACTGCCGGCACAGGCGGGCAGCCACGGCGGTGGCAAGGCGATGAAGGCCGGAGCCGATGCCGAGGTGCAGCAGCTCGCCACCGAGGCGAAGCAGATCGTCAAGGGCTTCTTCACCGAGCTGAAGGGCACGCTGGTGGGAGCGATGAAGAAGGACGGCCCCGCCGGTGCTGTGGACGTGTGTGCGAAGAAGGCGCACGAGATCACCCTGCGCCACAACCGCGACGGCTGGGAGGTGGGGCGCACCGCGCTGAAGCTGCGCAACCCCAACAACGCGCCCGATGCGTGGGAGAAGGCGGTGCTGGAGGAGTTCGAGCAGAAGATCGCCGCCGGCGCAGACCCGAAGAAGCTGGCGAAGGCCGAAATCGTCGAGCAGGATGGCAGGAAGGTCTTCCGTTTCATGAAGGCCATTCCCACCGGCAAGCCATGCCTGACCTGCCATGGCGACAAGGTGGACCCGGCCCTGCTGCAGAAGATCCGCAGCTATTATCCGGATGATCAGGCCACCGGTTTCACGCTCGGCCAGCTGCGCGGTGCCTTCACCCTCAGCAAGCCGCTGAACTGATCCGGCGCAGGGCCGATGACGGGTTTTTGATGGCAGGCCCGCCGCTCTTGTGCAGCGGCGGGCCTTGTGCATTCTTCTGGGCATGCAGGAGCGGGAGGAGAATCGGCAGAAGGAGCAACGGGAACCTCTGCAACAGGGCAGCCTGCAGCAGGCGCGGGCATTGTTGCGGGAGGTCTTCGGCCATGACGATTTCCGCCCCCTGCAGGCGGACATCGTGCAGGCGCTGCTGGCCGGGCGCGACGTGCTGGCGCTGATGCCCACCGGCGGCGGCAAGTCGCTGTGCTACCAGCTTCCGGCCATGGTGCGGCCGGGCTGCGGCATCGTCGTCTCGCCGCTCATCGCCCTGATGGAGGACCAGGTGCTGGCCCTGCGCGAGGCCGGGGTGCGCGCCGCCTTCCTCAACTCCACCCTGTCGTGGGAGGAGGTGCGCGAGGTGCAGGACGCGCTGCGCCGTGGCGCGCTCGACCTGCTCTACATGGCCCCGGAGCGCCTGCTGCAGGAGCGCACGCTCGACCTTCTGCAATCGGCAGACATTGCCCTGTTCGCCATCGACGAGGCGCACTGCGTGTCGCAATGGGGGCATGACTTTCGGCCCGAATACCGCCAGCTGGGCATGCTGGCGGAGCAGTTTCCCGGTGTGCCGCGCATTGCGCTCACTGCCACCGCCGATGAACGCACCCGCCGCGACATCGTGCATCAATTGCATCTGCAGGAAGCCGAAACCTTCATTGCCTCCTTCGACCGGCCCAACATCCATTACACCATTGCCGGCGAGGGCGGCGGCAAGACGGCGCTTTTGCGCTTCATCGAGCAGATGCGGGGGCAGGGCTCGGGCATCGTCTATTGCCTGTCGCGCCGGCAGGTGGAGGAAACGGCGGAGTGGCTGCGCGGCAAGGGCATCGACGCGCTGGCCTATCACGCTGGCCTGCCGGCGCATGAACGGGCGGCGCGCCAGCATCGCTTCACCCACGGCGACGGCGTGGTGATGGTGGCCACCATTGCCTTTGGCCTTGGCATCGACAAGCCGGACGTGCGCTTCGTGGCGCATCTCTCCCTGCCGCGCTCCATCGAGAGCTATTACCAGGAGACGGGGCGGGCCGGGCGCGATGGCGGCCCGGCGAAGGCGTGGATGACCTATTCCATGCGCGACGTGGTGCTGCACCGCCGCTTCATCGACGAGAGCGAGGCGGACGAGGACTACAAGCGCATTCAGCGCGCCAAGCTCGATGCACTGGTGGCGCTGGCCGAAACCACGCAGTGCCGCCGCCAGGCGTTGCTGGCCTATTTCGGCGAGGAGCTGGCCGAGCCATGCGGCAATTGCGACAACTGCAACCACCCGCCCGAGGCCGAGGACATGACCGTGGCGGCACAGAAGGCGCTGTCCTGCGTCTATCGCACCGGCGCGCGCTTCGGCGCGGCGCACCTGGTGGACGTGCTGCTGGGAAATGACACGGAGAAGGTGCGCCGCTTCGGCCATGACAGGGTAAGCACTTTCGGCATTGGCGAGGAGCTGAACGCCGCCGGCTGGCGGCAGCTCTATCGCCAGCTGGTGATCCACGGTGCGTTGAGTGTTGATGACGAGGCCTACGGCGCATTGCGGCTGACGGAGAAGGCCTGGCGCATCATGCGCGGCGAGGAAGCGTTCCTCATGCGCCGCTTGCCACGCCCTGCGCGCCGCCGCCGTGCGGCAGAGCGCGAAGCGGCGTTGCCCGCGGGCGTGGACGAGGCACTGTTCATGCGGCTGAAGGAATGGCGGCTGGCAGAGGCCCGCGAACGCGGCATACCACCCTACATCATCTTCCATGATTCGGTGCTGATGGACATTGCCGCCCTCACCCCGCGCACCCGGCAGTCGCTGGCCACCATTGACGGCATCGGCGAGAAGAAGCTGGAACTTTACGGCGATGCCGTGCTCGACCTCGTGCGGGAGCACCTGCGACAGGCAGATGCAAGCGGCACGGTATGACACGGTATGAATCGCCGCCGGCCCTCAGCCGGATGCCGCTGCCCGGCGAAACAGCAGGATGCGCCGCAGCACTTCCGCGTTCATGATTATCGCGATAATGGCCAGTGCCAGCAGTGGCATGTTCAGCAGGGCACCGAGCATGATGAGGAACACCCGCACATCGCGTCCCAGCCGGAAGCGCTGCACCGCCGCCGCGCCCAGCCGTTGCCGCATCAGCCCGTCATACTTGTCGGCCGTATAGCTGTTCACGAAGCTGCCGATAATGGCCAGGAAGCCCCACAGCATGGCCGTGCCGTCCAGCCCGTTGCCACTGGTGGCGGCAGCGGCATGCCACGCCAGCCCGAACAGCAGGGCGGCGTCGGCGTAGCGGTCCAGCACCGCATCCAGCCAGCCGCCGAATTCGCTGCGCTGGTATTTCAGGCGGGCTATTTCGCCATCACAACCATCAATGATGGAGGAGACTTGCGCCAGCAGCCCGCCCAGCGCCAGCCACAGCCAGCCGGGCTGCGCCATCAGCCAGGCGGCAAACAGCGCCAGCGCGAAGGAGAACAGCGTGATCTGGTTCGGCGTTATCGGCCAGCGCGAGAGAAAGCGCGAGATCAGGCGCGACAATGGCCGGTTGATATGGCGCGAGATCGGGCCATCATGCGCCTTGCCGCGTTCCTGTGCCAGTAACCGCCGTTCGGCTTCCTGCAACGCTTCCGGCGTGTCCACGTCCAGCCACCAGCCACCCTCGATGCGCCCGGCCAGCGCCTTGTGCCGCTGCGCCAGCAGGCGCATGGCGTCCGACAGGCCGTGTTGCCCTGCCGCTGCCGCCTCTTCCAGCGCCTCCAGCAGCCCGAAGGTGCACAGGAACAGCCCCGTGTCCACCGCCTGCCAGCCGAAGATGTCCTTGCCGATGTCGAGGATATGCAGTTCGCCATCCCGCTTGTGCAGCCGCACGCGGGTGGCATCCTGCGGGTCGAACAGCCGATCCAGCCGATAGTCCACCGCCAGCCGCACCGCGCCATCCGGCAGTGGCCGCTGCAACAACGCCTGCGCCACCGCGCCATGAAACAGGTGATCCGTCATCGCCAGCCAGAAGCGCGCACCGGCATCCGGCAGGTGCTCTCGCAGCCGGCGAATGGCCACTCGCGCGCTTTCGCCATTGCCGCGCTCCCAGTCTGGCACCTCCACGCAATCCACCACCACGCCATGACGCTGCGCGATCTGCCGGAAGTGCGATTGCACCTCCGCTGCCCGATACCCCACCGCGACGGTGATGTGCTCCACGCCCAGCGAACGGAAGAACAGCACCGCCCGTTCCGCCAGCGTCAGGCCCAGCACCGGCGTCAGCGGCTTGGGCCTGCCGGCGGCAGCGCGCAGCCGCGAGCCGGCACCCGCTGCCAACAGCACGGCATGGCGCGGAGGATTTTGGGACAATGCTTGCGAAACGCCGTTTTTCTCCTGCATTTTCAATAGCGTGCCCGCGAAAGTCGATTCAGGATATCATCCAGCAGTGCCTCATTGGCCGCTGCCACCAGCCCGCGGCGCTGCAGCAGGCCCCGCGGTGGTGCTGCCGGCTGCAGATGCTCGTCGATGAGCATCACCACGCCACCGGCAGCCCGCAGCAGGGCGACGGCACCCAGCCAGCTTTCCGCCGTCAGCCGCCCACGCAGGTCGATGTGCGCATCCGTCTGCCCGCGGGCGATGGCCAGCAGTGCGGCGGAACAGCAGCCGAAACAGCGCACGCCACGCGCCTGCTGCATCACCCCGGCCAGTGCTGCGGAGGGCGCATGATGGTTCAGCTCCACGGTGATCATCGCCTCCTGCAGGCACCGTGTGCCATTGGTGCGCAGCCGCTGCCGTCGTGCGGCAGCAGCCCCGGCATCGTCCACCTGCACCTGCCACGCCGCACCTTCATCCACCACGAAAGCGCAGCCACAAGCCCCTGCGTTTCCGAGCGGACGAACGATCGCCTGCCGCACCTGCCGGAAATCCAGTGCTCCATCTGCAGGCAGCAGGGCGGCGCAGAAGTTGGACAAGCCATCCAGCGGTGCGCCGGCAGCAAAGTTGTCCGATCCGTCCACCGGATCCACCACCAGCCGTGCCTGGCAGGCGGTCTTGCCGGAAGCCGCAGGCCGGTCATCAATGCCTTCTTCCGAAAGCAGCAGCCACGGCAGCTGCCGCTGTCGCAGGAAGGCAGCAATGGCATCGTGCGCCGCCACGTCGAAGGCACGCACGGCATCGCCCTTGGCATTGCGCCCGCCGGCATGAGAGCGGGCACTGCGCCACGCTGCCTGCAGCGCCGCATCGGATAATGCCAGCAGGGTCGGCAAGGCCTCGGCATCATCCATCAGGTCAAAAGGCCGGGTATCGGCAGGCATGGTCAGATCCTGCAATCATCCGGATCGCGCGATGGGAAGGGGAGATGGGGCAGGGTGGGGCAGGAAGCCCTGCCACCACCCGCGCCCCCGGTGTCGTCATTCCGCCGCCTCGGCCAGGCGTGCATCCTGCGGCTGCGGCACGAACAGGTGCTCCGTCTCCTCGCCGCGCAGGAAGGCCTCCACCGCCTCGCGCGCGATGTCATCACGCACCTGCACCGGCGGTGTCTTCATGTAGTAGCTGCAGGCCGGCAGCACGGGCCCGCCCATGCCGCGCTCCCTGGCGATCATGGCGCAGCGCAGCGCGTCGATCACCACGCCGGCGGAGTTGGGCGAATCCTGCACCGACAGCCTCAGCTCCAGCTCGATGGGTGCGCCGCCGAAGCCCTCGCCCTCCATGCGGATGAAGGCCACCTTGTTGTCCTTCTGCCACGGCACGTAGTCGGAGGGGCCGATGTGCACATCCCGCGCATCCAGCGGCGCGTCAAGCTGCGAGGTAACGGAGCCGGTCTTCGACTTCTTCTTCGACTTCAGCCGATCCAGCGCCAACATGTTGAGGAAGTCGGTATTGCCGCCGGTGTTCAGCTGGTAGGTGCGCTTCAGCCGATAGCCGCGATCGCCGAACAGCCGCGTCAGCATCCGGTGCACGATGGTGGCACCCACCTGGCTCTTGATGTCATCGCCCACGATGGGCACGCCGGCGCTGCGGAACTTCTCCGCCCACTCCGCATCGGAGGCGATGAACACCGGCACGCAGTTGACGAAGGCCACGCCGGCATCCAGTGCTGCCTGCGCATAGTGGCGCACCGCCTGCTCGGAGCCCACCGGCAGGTAGCACAGCAGCACGTCCGCCTTGGCCTTGCGCAGCTCTTCTGCCACGTCCACCGGCTCCGCATCGGCCACGCGAAAGGCCACATCCTCGTCGTAATCCGCCATGTGTGGTGCCACGCCATCCAGCACCGGCCCCATCTGCACGGTAACGCCGGTTTCCGGAATATCGGGCTGAAACACCATGGTGTTGTTGGGCTTGGCAAAGATGGCCTTCTCCAGCGGCTGGCCCACCTTGCGGCGATCCACGTCAAAGGCCGCCACCCACTCGATGTCCCATGGTCGATAGCCGGCCATGTCCGGGTGCATCAGGCCGCTGGCACCGTCGTATCCGTTGCGCCGATAGTATTCCACGCCCTGCACCAGCGAGCTGGCACAATTCCCGACACCGGCAATGGCCACGCGGATCTTCTTGCTCATGCGTACCCTCCTCAATGATGACAACAGTTCCATCCATCCGGGGAAGTGCAGCGCGGAAGCACCACCTTCCCGCCTGATCAATGGCTTGCTGACATGATCGGGGACGGGCCCACATCAGGAGAGGATGTTGTGCCGCAACGGCATTGTGCAACCTGGGCACAACAGCAACACCGGCGGCCTCGGGCACATGCCCTGCCTGCCTTGCTTTCGTGATCCTCTCCGGCGGGTGCAGTGCCTTTCACGGCAAGCAGGCACCCGTTGGCAGGATATGTATTGGCTGCGGGCATCTTTCAAGCCCGGCAGACAGCCTGCCAGCAGAAGCACGGAAGCCTGCCGTTGTTCATTTTCGTGGTGTGGAAGCCGGGTGCGAGGAGTTGAAATTGGTGCGCACGTCGTGCTTGCGACCACGCGGTGCGCTCTCCTCCACCGGTGCACTCAGCCTTCGGCGGTGCTGCCGCCACGGCACGAAGCGGATCTGTTGCGCCTTCTCCCGCAGGCTGGCGATGTAGGCATCCAGCGAATGATCTTGCGGAATACCGTGCAGCAGGCGGCGCAGCAGCGAGGCATTGTCGCCAAAGCCGGCGGGCTGCACGGTGTAGTAGGGGCCATCCAGCAGCATCAGCGCATCATTGAAATGGGCGTAGGTTGCATCCTCGCCGCGGCTGGCCGCCAGGTTGCCGCTCATGCGCGCCGGCACAAGGGGAATGGGGTCGCGCTGATGCACCACCCGCAGCAGCGGCAGGCCGCCGAAAATGGCAGCCCCCGCATGGTTGGTAAAGCGCGGCTGGCCGAAGGTGATGACACGCTCCACCGGATAGCCCTCCATCAGCAGCCGCTGCCCCAGCAGTGCTGCCACCGCGCCGCCCAGCGAATGGCCGGTGATGATGATGGGTGCATCCATGTTCAGCCGCTTCACCAGCGGCTTGTGCAGCACCTGCGCCAGCCGCGCGAAGCCTTCGTGCACGATGGCACCGCTCACCGGGTCGGGCGTTGCCCGCCTGATCAGGTCGATGCGGGCATCAAGGCTGTTGATGGTGCCGCGAATGGCCACGATCTGCCGGCCTGTCGTGGCATCTTCGCGCACGGTGAAATACAGATGGCGCAGATCATTCGGCGAGTTGCCGCCGGGTGATTGGCGGATCAGGTAGCCGGAAACGCGCAAGCCCCGGCGGTAGGCCTCGTCCACCTCGCGCGCCAGCGCCAGCAGGCGCGTGAAATCTGCCGCCGTCAACTGTGCCTGCGGGCTAACGAGCTGCACGGGTGCGCTGATGCTCCCCTGCACCGGCAGCAGCATTGCCACCAGCAGCCCCACCAGATACCGGCGCCTGTCGATGGATAAAAAAGCCATCCTGGCCTCATGCTGCCTCTTGCGCCGCATCCTCGCGCATGATGCGCGGCAGGTGTTCATCTGCTGGGGCAAGCCCCTGGCGCATGATGATGTCGCGGATCATCGGCACCCTTGCGGCCAGCGTGATGGCCCCGGCGCGGATGGCCTGATAGGGCAGGAAATCGGTGAGCAGCGCGGTGTTGACCACGTGAATCGCCGCCTTGCGCGGGAAGATGTCGCGCCGGCGGATGCGGTCATAGTCGTGCATGATGCTCTCCGCGCCGAAGTCATCGCCAAAGGCGAAGGCATCGCCAATCAGCTCCGCCGCCAGTGCGGCGTCGCGCAAGCTCATGTTCAGCCCCTGCGCGCCGATGGGCGGCACCGCGTGCGCCGCCTCGCCAATGAGCACGATGCGCTCCTTCGCAAAGTCATGGGCGATGCTGGTGGTCATGGGAAAGGCACGCGGCGGCGTAACATCATGAATACGCCCCAGGTCCCCGTGGCTTTCCACCTGCATGCGCCGCGCCAGCTCGCGCTCCGGCAGCGCCATGATCTCCTCCGCCGCCTGCGGCCGCATCATCCACACCAGCGAGGAGCGCCTGCCCGGCATCGGCACCGTGGTGAAGGCGCCTTGCCGCGGCTTGTGATATTCGGTGGACATGTCGTCATGATCCGCCGAGTGGGAGAAGAAGCAGCCCAGTGCCACCTGCTCATAGTCGTGCCGCAGCATGATGAAGCCGGCACTCTCGCGAATGCGCGAGGCGCGGCCATCCGCCGCCAGCACCACCGGAGCGCTCACCTCGCCGCCGGATTGCAGCTGCACCCGCACGCTGCGCTGCCGCTCGTGTGCCACGCCGCTGGCCGAATCGCGGATGAACTCCACCCCCAGCGCCTGTGCCTTTTGCGCCAGTGCCGGCGTCAGGTCCTGCAGCGGCACGTTCCAGCCGAAGGCGTCCCACCCGGCGTCAGCGGCATTGAAGGTAACCGCCGGGGCGGAGAACAGGCTGCCGGTATCATCCACCAGCCGCAGCTTGCGCAGTGGGTTGGAAACTTCCTTCAGCGGCTCGAACAGCTCCAGGTGCTGCAGCAGCCGCACCGAGGGGCGCATCAGGGCGATGGTGCGCGGGTCGTGCCGTTTCTCGAACGGGTCGGCAGGGCCGGTGATGAGGCCCACCCGCAGCCCCTGTTCGGCGCACAGCGCCGCCGCTGCCAGGCCGGCAGGCCCGGCCCCGGCGACAATCACGTCATGATCACAGGCATGACTGAAATTCATGGCGCGCCCCTTTCGTCGTTCTGTCAGGCCGCAGGCATGAGTTGCGCGGGCACAGCTGCGTGTGCAGGGGCAAGTGTAGGACAAGCGCGAGCAGTGGTCAAAGAGCCGCTGTTGCCGCTCGCCCCTTCACAATCCCTTGCCGGATGCTCTATCACCAGCGCAAACGCATTGACTCACGACAAGACCGACAGGCACCCGAGGGGATCATCGACATGGCCGACAAGATCAAGGTGGAAAATCCCGTTGTCGAGCTGGACGGCGACGAGATGGCGCGCATCATCTGGCACATGATCAAGGAGAAGCTCATTCTGCCCTACCTTGATCTGCCCATCCGGTATTTCGACCTCTCCATCGAGAACCGCGATGCCACCGACGACCAGGTAACCGTGGATGCGGCGCTGGCCATCCGCGAGCATGGCGTCGGCATCAAGTGCGCCACCATCACGCCGGACGAGGCGCGGGTGGAGGAATTCAATCTCAAGAAGATGTGGCGCTCGCCCAACGGCACCATCCGCAACATCCTTGGCGGCGTGGTATTCCGCGAGCCCATCGTCTGTTCCAACATTCCGCGGCTGGTGCCGGGCTGGACGAAGCCCATCGTCATCGGCCGCCACGCGCATGGCGACCAATACAAGGCGCAGGACTTCCGCGTGCCGGAAGGCCCGGGCAGGCTGAAGATCGTCTATGAAGGCGAGAACGGCGAGGTCATCGAGCGCGAGATCCACCAGTTCACGGTGCAGGACAAGGGTGGCGTGGCGCTGGGCATGTTCAATACCGACAAGTCCATCTACGACTTCGCGCGTGCCTGCTTCAATTTCGCGCTGGATCGCAAGTGGCCGCTCTACATGTCCACCAAGAACACCATCCTGAAGGCCTATGACGGCCGCTTCAAGGACATCTTCCAGGAGGTTTACGAGAACGAGTTCAAGGAAGCCTTCGACGAGCACGGCCTGACCTACGAGCATCGCCTCATCGACGACATGGTGGCCTGCGCGCTGAAGTGGTCCGGCGGCTTCGTCTGGGCCTGCAAGAACTACGACGGCGACGTGCAGTCCGACACCGTCGCGCAGGGCTTCGGCTCGCTGGGGCTGATGACCTCGCAACTGCTGACGCCGGACGGCAGGATCATGGAGGCGGAAGCCGCCCACGGCACGGTAACGCGGCATTACCGCCTGCACCAGCAGGGCAAGGAGACCTCCACCAACTCCACCGCCTCCATCTTCGCCTGGACGCGCGGGCTGGCGCATCGCGGCAAGCTCGATGGCAACCAGCCGCTCATCGACTTTGCCCAGACGCTGGAGCGGGTGGTGATCGAGACCATCGAATCGGGGCACATGACCAAGGACCTGGCCATCCTCGTCGGCCCCGACCAGCCGTGGCTCACCACCACCGGCTTCCTGGAGAAGATCGACGAGAACCTGCAGAAGGCCATGAGCTGAGCGTGTCCGCATGCCGGGGCTGTGCTCCGGCACGCAGGAAAAACGGGACTGCGGCCAGACGGGAGCAGCAGCATGAGCAGCAGCAAGGTCCGCGTCGCCATCATCGGCGCTTCCGGCTACACCGGGGCGGATGCCATCCGCCTGGCGGCGCGGCACGAGGGCATCGACATCGTGGCGCTCACCGCCAACACCCACGCCGGCAAGCCGCTGGCGCAGGTGTGGCCGCACCTCGCCGGGCTGGATCTGCCCGACCTGCGGCGCAACGAGGAGGTGGACTTCGGCAGCGTTGATGCGGTGTTCGTCGGCCTGCCGCACGGCGCGGCGCAGGATGTCATCGCGGCACTGCCGGAGCATGTGCGCATCATCGACATTTCCGCCGACTTCCGGCTGAAGGATGCCGCCACCTACGAACAGTGGTATGGCCGCTCCCACGATGCGCCGGAGCTGCTGGCGCAGGCGGTCTATGGCCTCACCGAGCATTATCGCGAGCAGATACGCAACGCCCGGCTGGTGGCCTGCCCCGGCTGCTATCCCACCGCCACGCTGCTGGCGCTGCTGCCGTTGGTGAAGGCTGGCGTCATCAGCACCGAAGATGTCATCATCGATGCCAAGTCCGGCGTCTCCGGCGCCGGCCGCGGGCTGAAGCAGAACACCCTGTTCTGCGAGGCAGGCGAGGGGCTTTCGCCCTATGCGGTGGGGGCGCATCGCCATGCGCCGGAGATAGAGCAGGAGCTGGCCTTCGCCGCCGGCCTGCCGCCGCGCGACGTGGTGGTGAACTTCACCCCGCACCTGGTGCCGATGAGCCGCGGCGAGCTGATTACCGCCCACGTGCGGCTGGCCGAGGGCATGAGCGCGGCCGACTGCGAAGAGGCGCTGCGCGAGGCCTATCGCGACGAACCGTTCATCCGCTTCGCGCCGGAAGGCATGCTGCCCGCCACCCAGCACGTGCGCGGCTCCAACGACTGCCTGCTGGCGGTGTGCGCGGACCGCATTCCCGGCCGCGCCATCATCATCGCCGCCATCGACAACCTGGTGAAGGGTTCATCCGGGCAGGCGCTGCAGAACTTCAACCTGATGTTCGGCTTCGACGAAACCACGGCCCTGCGCCAGCTGCCGCTGTTTCCGTGAAGCAGGTGGCGCAGGGCTGCGCGTTTTCCTGCGACAGCTCGTGAAATTGCATGGTGCCGCCCCGCTGTGTAAGAGTGCCCGGCAAGACGGCAAGCAGGGCGACAGCGGAAACCGGGAGCCGACATGGGCAGGTTACGGGGGTATTTTCTGGCCGGGCTGGTGGTAGTGGCACCCATTGCCATCACCATATGGCTGGCGTGGTGGTTCATCTCTCTGTTCGACCGCTGGGTGAAGCCGCTGATTCCGGATGTCTACAATCCGGACAACTACCTGCCGTTCACCGTGCCGGGTGTCGGCCTGGTGTTCACCGTGGTGATCATCACCTTCATCGGTGCGCTCACGGCCAACCTGCTGGGGCGCTCCATCCTCGCCTGGTGGGAGCGCATCCTTGACCGCATGCCGGTGCTGCGCTCTGTCTATCGTGGCACCAAGCAGATCTTCCACACGGCGCTGTCGCAAGGCACGCGCAACTTCAAGTCGGTGGGGCTGGTGGAATATCCGCGCCCCGGCATTCGCGTGGTGGCCTTCATTGCCCGCGAGCTGGATTCCGGCGAGATAGGCCTCGAGCCGGGCAGCCCCATGTATGCCTGCTTCATGCCCACCACCCCAAACCCCACTTCCGGTTTCCTGTTCTTCGTGCACCGGGACCAGGTGAAGCTCCTCGACATTTCGGTGGAAGATGCCGCCAAGCTGGTGATTTCCGCCGGGCTGGTAGTGCCGGGCGCTGCCGATGCAGGGCAGGAGGAAGGAGCACTGCTGCCATTGCCGGAGCAGGAGAGCGGCAAGCGCACAAGATCTCCTGGCGC